>NZ_JACJVM010000019.1:0-1382 GCF_014212065.1 Aequorivita sp. 609
AGCAGATCCTGACCCAGATTGACTTTGGTCAGGTAGCCGTTGAAAAACCAGTCATGAAACGGCCTTGAGCTAAGCACACTAGGTGAAAAGTCCAGTACAGCTGACAGCAGGGGGCAGATTCTCCTGTCACCAGCTGATGCTGACACTGACGACAGCTCTTTCACGGGGAGGGCAATGGGCGCGTGGCAGGCCTCTGACACTGTGAGGAGGCTCTTCCAGCCTCCTGACGCTGACAGGGTCTGAAGGTGCAGGACAACAACATCAGGGAGACCTGACAGTGACGTCCCGCCCCCCCAGCTGAATGAGAGCTGTCGCAAACAACCTGAGCCTGACCAGCAGGGGATGCGAGTTGAGTATGACAAGAGAAGTAAACAGGGCCGTTGCCTTTGTTAGATCATTTATAGCTTCACGTAAACATCAGCGAGCCCCGCACTGCTGGTCAGCGCTACCAACTAGTATTTACACCTCAGCATTTGGCAGCACTGGACCTTTACATCCCATTCTGAACAATTCGCAAATTGGTTAAGGAAGTTAAACAATTCAGGAAGATCTAAATGACCTCATGTGCACTAGTTTTGGATATTTTTCTGGTTAAATCTGTAATATAACTAACAAAACGATCTGACTTTAATGGGTCCAGTGTGTGTTTTCTTCTGAGAGTGTGTTAGGTTCGTCATGTTAGTGTCTTTTCACCTCTAGATGCTTTATGTGGCCTTTATGAAGGCAGGTGCGGAAACTATGCTCTAGTGGTGCCTGTCTGATGTTAGGCCATACAGAGGAGAGGGCAAAGATCATGTAACATCATGTAACCTTTGCTATACCCAATCGAAGCTACTATATGAAGGTCTGGGGTATTAAAATCTTTTTTTTTTTTTTTCATTCTTCTGATATTCAAAAAGATGTTTTAGTTTTGTTGTGTGGAGATAGAGGTGGTAAAGTAGGCAGAGAGATTCTGATCATGAGAGTTTTAAACACTGTTGAGTTATTTCATTTAAGGGTAATGGAGCACTCGATCTATATCTGTTTTATTCTAGTTACTAGCACAAATGTTGTAAAATGTATTTCACGCTCGACATTACAAAAAGGTTAATGGATAATAGGGAAATTTATAAAATTTAACTTTTACTACACATTTATTAGAGAAGAGTTTGTATCCAAGGGAGTAACTGGAAAAAGGTTAGGTCATTGTTATCTTGGGAAGGATTGTTTGAAACATTTTACATACTTAATGAAGGTTTTCTGGAAAATCTATAGCATTACCTGGAAGACCCGAGAAATTGTATGAAAACAATGTTTGCTGTGGTGCCAACGACATATGAATGTGAAAGCAAGTGAAATGTAAGAGGGAAAAAAACATGTTACTCAGATAAAATCAAATAAAG
>NZ_JACJVM010000020.1:0-964 GCF_014212065.1 Aequorivita sp. 609
GGAACTCAAAATTCACACGTCACTCTGGTGGATCCCAGAACTGGACTGATGCTGCCGTCACTAACAGAGCAGCAGAGGAACGCAGCACCATTGGATGAGTTCAGACAAGGAACTGAATACAAGCCGTACATCCTACAGGAGCTCAGAATGACTGAGATGCAAAAACCAGGCAATAAACCTTCCAGAAACCTCCTGTTGGACCTGAACACCGGTCTACTCAAAGAACACCAAAATAAGATGGACAGAAGACCAGGCTCAGCTAAATGGCAAGTGGTTTCTAGCCCTGAGCATGAGGACATAAAAAGCCATGACTCTTCTGAACGTAAGGAGAACCACATAGCGGTTCCTGTTGAGTTACGCAGGCAGGGAACAGAACCCTCCAGACGCTTCCTGATGGACATGAACACTGGGATGCTCAAGGAGGAAGTCAGCGAAATGAACAGGAGAGTTTCCGGCTTCTACAATCCTCCAGCTTATGAGAAGAGGCAGGGAACAGAGCCCTCCAGACGCTTCCTGATGGACATGAACACCGGCATGCTCTTACATGAAGTTGGCGAAATGAACAGAAGAGTTTCCGGCTATTACAATCCTGAAGCTTATGAGATGAGGAAGGGAACTCAAAATTCTCACGCCACTCTGGTGGATCTCAGAGCTGGACATATTCTGCTGTCGGTAAATGAGCTGCAAAGGAGCACAGCACCATTGGATGAGTTCAGACAAGGCACTGAGTACCATCCGTACATCCTACAGGAGCTCAGAATGTATTACATGATAAAACCAGCTCTTGTTTAGAAGAGATGAGAGAGTTCGACTGTGTTTGTACCATATGACTGCATGAAGACCAAGAAGCAAGTTTTACAAAAGCTGTCATCCATCAAATGTAACTGTCTATCTAGTACACTTTACTGCTAATTTCAGTGGTTTCATGCAATAAAATTGTCATGCAATATTTGAACTGACCTCC
>NZ_JACJVM010000021.1:0-1210 GCF_014212065.1 Aequorivita sp. 609
CACGACCGTCGAATGGAATGATGAAGTGCTGTACAAGTCACTCAATGACCTGAAAAGAGTAAATCCTGCATTGAAGACCTTGCTGTCTGTTGGAGGATTGGTCAATGGCGTGAGTCCATACATTAATGTGGTGGCAACTCCAGAGAACCGCAAGGCTTTCATCAGATCAGCATTGGTGTTCCTGCGTCAACATGAATTTGACGGTATGGACATTGACTGGCAGTACCCTGGTCACAATGGCAGCCCACCAGATGACAAGCAGAGGTTTACTACATTCATCAAGGAACTGAGAGAAGCTGTTGAACAGGAGGCCATAGACACGAAGAAAACTCCTCTGGTGCTCTCAAGCAAAGTGTCCGGCATCAGGTCCACTATTGAAAAAGCTTATGAGATCGCTGAAATTTCAGGTTTGTTGGACTTCTTGAGCATCATGTCGTATGACTACCATGGCCACTGGGACCTCAAGACAGGGCACAACAGCCCACTTTTCCGCAGCTCCATTGACAGTGGAAGCGTCATTCACCACAATATCAACTCCTCTGTGGCTTTCTGGCTCAGCGGTGGAGCCCATGCTGACAGGCTGCTTCTTGGCTTCCCCACATATGGACGCACATTCTTGCTCTCCACTTCACAAACAGGTCTCGGGGCCCCGGCCAGTGGCCCTGCTGATGCCGGCCCCTACACACGCGAAGAAGGCTTTTGGTCCTATTATGAGATTTGTCCCATGGAATCAAGTGTCACTATTCACTGGATCGATGAGCAGATGGTGCCCTATGCAGTTCAAGGAAAGGCTTGGGTCGGATTTGACAACCGTGAAAGCTTTACAGCTAAGGTACAATACCTTAACTCCTTAAACTTGGGCGGAGCCTCAGTGTGGACTTTGGATTTAGATGATTTTGCTGGCCGCTTTTGTTACAATGGAGCTTACCCTCTTGTCAACCATTTGCGCAACTCACTTGGTTTTCCACCCAAGCCCACCACTACACCACGTCCCACCACGACCGCTGACCCCGTCGCCTCTTTCTGTGTTGGTAAACCAGATGGGCTGTACCCCAACCCTGCTGACGAGACCACTTACTTCCATTGTTTCCGTGGAAACACATACCTGCAGAAATGCCAGCCTGGTCTGGTCTTTGTTGACGCTTGTAAATGTTGTGATTGGCCTTGAGCGCAAGTTCAGATCTGCTCTTCCTGTTCAATAAAGCTGTCC
>NZ_JACJVM010000023.1:0-1492 GCF_014212065.1 Aequorivita sp. 609
CCGGCCCAGCACTGTCAGGTGATTGTCTCCTGTTGGAGTAAGGAAGGAAATCCGAGCTGAAAATGTGTGACGACGAAGAAAGTACTGCCCTTGTGTGCGACAATGGATCAGGACTGTGTAAGGCAGGCTTCGCCGGGGATGATGCTCCCAGAGCAGTGTTCCCCTCCATAGTGGGTCGTCCCAGACATCAGGGTGTGATGGTGGGAATGGGGCAGAAAGATAGTTACGTTGGTGATGAGGCGCAAAGCAAAAGAGGAATCCTGACCCTCAAGTACCCCATCGAGCACGGCATCATCACAAACTGGGACGACATGGAAAAAATATGGCATCACTCTTTCTACAATGAGCTCCGTGTGGCTCCGGAGGAGCACCCCACTCTGCTGACAGAAGCCCCCCTCAATCCCAAAGCCAACAGGGAGAAGATGACCCAGATCATGTTTGAGACCTTCAATGTTCCAGCCATGTATGTAGCTATCCAAGCTGTGCTGTCCCTCTATGCTTCGGGGCGTACAACAGGCATTGTCCTTGACTCTGGTGATGGTGTCACCCATAATGTGCCCATTTACGAGGGCTACGCTCTTCCACATGCCATTATGCGTTTGGATTTGGCCGGCCGTGATCTCACTGACTACCTCATGAAGATCCTAACTGAAAGAGGCTACTCATTTGTCACAACTGCTGAAAGAGAAATTGTCCGTGATATCAAGGAGAAGTTGTGCTATGTCGCACTGGACTTTGAGAATGAGATGGCCACAGCAGCCTCTTCCTCCTCCCTGGAGAAGAGCTATGAGCTTCCTGATGGACAGGTCATCACCATTGGCAATGAGAGGTTCCGCTGCCCTGAGACGCTCTTCCAGCCATCATTCATCGGAATGGAATCGGCTGGCATCCATGAAACCACTTACAACAGCATCATGAAATGCGACATTGACATCCGTAAGGACCTGTACGCTAACAACGTGCTGTCTGGTGGTACCACCATGTACCCTGGTATAGCAGACAGGATGCAGAAGGAGATCACGGCTTTGGCCCCCAGCACCATGAAGATTAAGATCATCGCCCCACCTGAGCGCAAGTATTCAGTATGGATTGGCGGCTCCATCCTGGCCTCTCTCTCCACCTTCCAGCAGATGTGGATAAGCAAGCAGGAGTACGACGAGGCCGGACCATCCATTGTGCATCGCAAGTGCTTCTAAATGGCACCTTCAACCCCCTCCTGGTCCCCTAATTCTGCTATTGCTTCATAGCCTGTAAACTGTGAACGTACCCTTTACTTCCCTCTGTTTTGTCTTTGCACTGCCCACATCTGTTTGAATGTTTTGATTTAATTATGTCATGACGATATAGTGTTGTTTTCAATGGGTTAAAAAGCTTGAATGTGCTGCCAATATGAAAGATTTGGGAGATTCTTTGGGGTGGCGAGACTCCAGGGATGAGGAGAGGGCATCGATGAACAGGGCTCATTCTCCCTTTTGTGTTAAAACGCTACGAG
>NZ_JACJVM010000024.1:0-1841 GCF_014212065.1 Aequorivita sp. 609
CGGACAAAAGTTCGGAAAATCCGCAATTATCCACATCAGATCCTGATAGTAGACACCAAATTGTACGGGGAATGATCACTGAGGTTTGCTACACACTTCAAACTACTGTGGATGATCAAAAACAAAATACTTATCGATTACAAACTAACCAATCAAAACGATAAGAAAGCCATGGGCATGATGTTGCGCCGGGCCAAATCCATTTTACGAACCAACAAGTTTACCGCCCTTTACGACAAAGGCTATCATACCGGAAGCGAGTTTTGTACGGCCCATCAGCTAGACATTAAAACGCTTGTGGCCATACCCGCCATTGGGCGTGCTAGCCAGGCACCGCATCCGAAGTACAATGCCGAGAATTTTATATACAATCAAAAAACCGATACCTACACCTGCCCCGAAGGACATAAACTAACCAGTAACCAAAGCCACTATAAAACACGAAACTACACTTTTAAACAGTACAAAACCAAGGCGTGCAAAGGTTGTCCAGTTCGCAGTTTATGCACCAAGGCAAAAAACGGAAAAATTGTTCAACGCAGTGAGTACGCTCCATATATAGAAGCTAATGCCCATCGAGTGACCCAGAACAAACAACGCTATAAACAACGTCAGGCGCTGGTCGAACACCCTTACGGCACCTTAAAACGCCAGTGGGGCTTTGATTACATAATTACCAAAAGAAAGATAGCCGTGGCTTCGGCAGATGCCGGCTTGATGACCCTTGCCTACAACCTTAAACGACTCTTTAATCTCGGTGTAAAGTTCGATATAACGGCCGTTTGCGCTGCGCTCAATTCGTTTTTAGGGGTTATGTTGCTTGCTATAACCCAATTATCCACTCAGCAAGCTTTAAAAATCGCATTTCCGAGAAATTTTATAAAATTCATGAAATACGGAAATCTTAACCCTGCAACTGAATTTAAAAGAAAATTAGTGTAGTTTTGAGACAGACTGCCGTTGTAGCCAATTAGAAAAACCATATGAAAAAAATCACATTTTTACTTTTAATCTTTTGTTCACTAAATGCAATCGGACAGAAAAAATTGGAAATCGAAATCGATAATCCTGAACCGAGAGTTGGACAAAGCGTTACGTTTTCAATTAACGTTGACTTTTTGACTGATTATTTCAAAAAAGAATTAGGGAAGAATGTGGAATTCACTCGCTCAACCTCAATTTTCGGAATGCAATCCGATGATTTTGAAAGAGTAATTATTTTCGAAAAAGCAAAAAAATATAAAATTGGACCTTTTGACTTCGAATTTAATGGGAAAAAATATACAACTGAAACTATTGAAGTAAATGTTCTTCCAAAATTACCAATGGAAAACGGACTTTGGTTAAGAATAACAGAATCTGAAGGTCAACAATATCTCATTCTTGAACAATTAATAAGTAACGAATCAAATAAAACAGACAATGAAAATGGTGGTTATTCCCATACTATTGGTGGAGTAAAACCAGAAGGAAATGAATTCGCTGAATTAAATGAGGAATTAACAAAAGGAATTGAATTAAGTAATTACAGTTCAGCCAATAACACGTTGAATCCTGAAGGTGCTGGATTGTTTGATGTTGGATTTTCATATTCAATCAAAAAGTATAAAATAAAATTTGAGGAAAATTTTAATGGGGAATATATAATTACGAAAACGGACTTTAAAAATTTGCCCAAGAATTTCGATATTGGGAAAATTAAATTAGAAAAATAACTGGCTACAACAAAGAACTGAGATAAAAAACAACTAATTTCTTTATTAATTTTTGACAATATAATTCTAGGCTTACAGATAGAAAGAATAGATCCGTAAGCTCTTTTTTATTTCAGGCACAATTAT
>NZ_JACJVM010000025.1:0-89579 GCF_014212065.1 Aequorivita sp. 609
TCAGCAAGCTTTAAAAATCGCATTCCCGAGAAATTTTATAAAATTCATGAAATACGGAAATCTTAACCCTGCAACTGAATTTAAAAGAAAATTAGTGTAGTTTTGAGACAGACTGCCGTTGCCCACAATACAAAAAAACAGAAATCTGAAAATGAAAACCGAGAAATTATTAAAGCAAATTGATTTTATAAAAGAAATTGATAAAATAAAATATATTCAAAGACGGACAAAATTATTTAATAGTGACAGACGCGAAAATGATGCAGAACATAGTTGGCATTTAGCAATGATGGCAATTGTTTTAAGCGAACATTCTGATTATGAAATTGACTTATTAAAGGTCATCAAAATGGTCTTAATTCACGATATAGTTGAAATAGATTCAGGCGACACGTTTATTTACGACCAAAATAAAAATCACGAAAATACTGAAGAAGAATTAAAATCAGCCCAACGGATTTTTGGAATTTTACCAAAAGAGCAAGCAGAGGAATTTATCAAAATTTGGACTGAATTTGAAGAAGGAACATCCAAAGAAGCAAAATTTGCAAGGTCTATGGACAGACTTGAACCGCTATTACAGAATACTTCCAATAACGGTGGAACGTGGAAAGAATTTCGAGTTAAATATCAAACTGTTTATGATAAGAAAAAAGTAATTAAAAACGGCTCAACAGAACTATGGAAATTTGCCGAAGACCTTATTAATGAAAGTGTCGAAAAGGGTATTTTAGAAAAATAAGTGATAATAAAATTAGAGAGTAATGAAAAAAATTGGAATTTTATTAATGATTTTTGCGACTATTTTAACGAGTTGTAACACAGACAAATCAAAAACGAAAGTAGAAAATCCCGAGTTCACAAAAACAGAATTGAAAACGGATACGCTGACAAAACATCTAAAACCCTTTAATCCAGAGTTGCCGACAATCGGACTTTTGATGTATAATGGAGTTTTACAAAGTGAAGTAATTGCAACATCTGATGTTTTTGCAAAACCTACCGAAGATGGAAAACAACTTTTTAACGTTATTTCAATAGCAGAAACTGAAAATCCAATAACAACGGAAGAAGGAATGCATTTCGTTCCTGATTATACTTTTGAGAATTGTCCAAAACTGACCGCACTTTTTGTACCAAGTGCTTATGATATGTATGCGCAAGTTCACAACGAAAAAATCTTAAATTTCATAAAAGAGAAAAATAAGGAAACAAAATATACTGTGAGTAATTGTGCAGGAGCACAACTAATCGGAAAATCGGGAATTGCGGACGGACACAAAATTGTTACTTGGATTGGTGGTGGCGAACAATTACAGAAAGATTATCCAAACTTAAAAGTTCAGAACGATAGTTTGGTAACTTTTGTTGAGGATGGAAAATTTCTTTCCTCAAATGGAAATTTAGCGAGTTATATTTCTGCATTGAATTTAGTGGAAAAAATGACCAGTCCTAAACATAGAGAATTTGTAGAAAGTTATCTATATCTCGACCGACTTCAAAATTGGAAAAACTAAAAGTACTGTGGCTAACAAAGAACTGAGATAAAAAACAACTAATTTCTTTATTAATTTTTGACAATATAATTCTAGGCTTACAGATTGAGAAAATAGATCTGTAAGCTATTTTTTTGTCTTAAACCCAATTATTTTACCGCAAGTACCGAAACAAAATTTGCATCATAAGGTAGCCCTGATTTTGCGATTGCAAAACTGTACGTCTCTGATATAGGTTGATCACTTAACTAGTGGACAACTATGAAAGCAACTGTACGGGGTATTGGCGAGCAGCGTACATACTCAATTGAATTTAAAAAAAGGTTTGTTGCTGATAAAAGAACGTTGAAGGTTTTGAGCTGGGCGAAACAGGAATAGAATGATTCTATACCTTATTATTAAACGACAAATTGTATGGAAACGTGGGGCTCTTTAATTTTTGGAGACAGTGGGGACTTTTGGGACGATGGTATTTTGAGAACTTTACCTACGATGGAAAATGCGGGTTTGACAGGTTTGTGCTTAGTGAGATTTGAGATTTGAGATTCTAGATATTAGAGTCTAAATGATGGAGGCTAGAGGCTAGATGGTATTTGATGTCAATGAAACATGAATTTAATACTTGAGACATTGAAAACTGTTAGTACATAGGGGTATCACCTCCCAAAGATTCGTTAGGAATTGGTGGTAGTCTATCCATCTGCTTCAATCATTTTATTAATGAGGTTTACTTTTAGGGTATCTAGCAGTTTAGTTTGAGATGATTTCCGATTTCTAATTTCTAGAAAAGTTCTATATATATCTCCTAACTTTATTGCAAAGAGGTTTTCGAGGGCTTTAGCAATTTCTATAAGTCCCGCTTGTCCATTACTTATGAGTCCTGAATAATGCAAGGCGTACACAAGTTCGATTAAATCTACTTTGGCACCGGTCCATTTAAGTTTTGGAATTTGGGTTGCATGAATTGCAGTTTCGTTCCAATACTGTTGTTTAATGTAATCTATCGTTATTACATTACCTATGATACGTGCTAGGATAAGATCGTGTGAGGTATTAAAGCTAGCATCTACTATTGTAATGACCGCGTTGTTATGTAGGTTTATCGTTTTTAAATTTCTACAAAAAAAGATTTTATCATTATATGTTTGACCGCGTAGATAGTATTCGTGAAATTCTCTGTGCTTAATTAAGAATTTTTTTAGCGTTAGCACGAAGTGATACAAATATTTGTCTTTATCCTTATTCTTTAAATAGGGAATTTGTCTTTCTATTTTTATAAGGTTGATATAAAAATATATGTATCCTACTATTTTGGGTTTAATATGTTTGAAAAAGGTAGTTTCATCGTTTTCATTATTAAAGCCATTAGTATAAACTCTTAGTCTAAAGTTTGCCAAACATTTTTGACAAGCTGCTAAGGCTAATTCTGCACGTTTGTAAATAAAAGGTTCCTTTTTGATATCTGCCAGTTTATCTTCTAGGGTATTTAGTTGATTATAGTAACAGTCCATATCTCTTATATTTTTATCATTTTTTACAATTTAGTTTGTTAAGAAATAAGAAATGGATTGTGTGGCTTCTTAATAGTAAGGTTGAACCATCCTTTTGTTTCAGGATAAATAAATAATATGCTCAAAATTTTAGAGTGTTTTGAGGTATTATCTAATATTTGACAACGTTGATGCGAATAGGAGTTTGATTGATGATTGTTATTTGGAGTTTGGTGGTTTTCAATGTTCAGGTTTTATAAATAACAAGAACTTTGAGTTGCACCGTATTTTGAAATACCAACCAGAATTTGTTTTTATCAACCTTGATTTTTTTTGTATTGAGGATTTTTCTATTATTCAACGTTTAAATAAAGCGATGTGTTTTCCACCTAATTATATAGGTATAACTACTTGTATTCATAGGGGGTATGACGCTTTTAAACGAGGCTTTAAAGATGTTATATTGACTCCAAGCAACAAGGGCGTTATACTTCAATTATTAAAAAAACACACGTTCAACGTGGGCTATCGAAAGTATTATTGCATTAGTTATTATTATGACTTCCAATATATTTCGTTAAGTGGCATTTTATATCTAAAGGCCGATGGATATACCACAGAAATATTTACTGTTGAAGGGAATCAATACACTAATTTTAAACCTTTAAAGTACACCCATAATGAACTTCCTGCATATTTTCAGCGAATCCATAGAAGTTATGTAATAAACTCATATTATGTAAGAAGGATTCATTTAGGCAAAGGGGTTTTATATTTAAATCACTTGGATTACAGCCTACCTATTTCAAAAACATATTCTGAAAACATTGTTACGATTAAGCGTTATTTATTAGAGGAATAATATAATTATTAATTGATTTACTGTTGTTTGGGCGTATTTCACTTTTAGAAATACATGTTCTAGATATAGTATCTAGTTTATGACTTCTACTTATCCTTTAAAATTTAATTTAGTGTACGGTACGTAGCAACCTCTAAAAATTCATTGTGCACAATGAGAGGCCTCCAAAAGAGGAATGGATTTAATAATCAAAAAAACTCTCATTATGAAAATTAAAATAATAATTGTCAGCCTAATTTTAATTAGTTGGGTTATAAAAGCGTGTACCCCTACTCCAATAATTTTAGAACCTAAAGTTGAAGAATCGTTACCAGTTTTTGGTACTGGAGGGGAGCAGGGTGTAGATCCAGACAACGATAAAGACTGATTATCAAAACATTACATATTACTTTATTTGTTTTTTAAGTTAGTGTTTCGTTAGATTTGTTCTAATCAGGGGTTAATAGCTTTAATGTGTGATATGTTTTTTTCATCAAGGAAGATAGCAATTTACGTGTGTTTTTACGCACTATTGTGTAGCAGTAATAAGGTGTTGGCATTTGAAGATCATGATTTTGATTTATTTAGTGTCTATTACGAAAAGGCTAATAATAAGAAACTTGACGAAAGTACTCGTATGATGTTATTAAAAAAGGCTTTTATTGAAGCTCATACGTTCAAAAGTGATAGTGCAAAATATTGGAGTTTTAGTAAGATTGCAGTTATAGCCAGTAGTCTCAAGGATAGTTTATTTAGTATGCAAGTACTAGACCTTTCCCATAATTTGGCTAAAGGAGTTAATAGGAAAGATTTATTAGCTGATGCCCATTGGAATTATGCAATTTATTACTTACACCGCAATAATTACGAGCTTAGCTATTTACATTATAATAATGCTTATAAGCTATTTACAGCTATAGACAACAGCTACTTGGGAGCAAAAATGTTATATAATATGGCTTATATATCTAGCAGGGTATTTGACTATACTAGTGCAGAGTCTTTACTGTATCAGGCCATTGAGATATTTGAACCTTTAAAAAAGTATAAACAGTTATATTTATGTTACAATCTGTTAGGTTCGATAGCGGATAATCTTGAGGAATATGACGAAGCATTTAAAAATTACAATCTTGCCTATTCTTATTTGGATAACCTTTCAACTCCGAAATACCATGCGGCACAATATTATAATAATTTAGGGCTAGTTTACCACAAACAAGGGAGGTTTAAAACCGCAATAGAATATTTTAATCGAGGATTGAAGGATACTTCGTTAGAATTTGAAAGACCTGATATTTATGCTAAATTAATAGACAATAAAGCGTATAGCAGATTACAAATAGGGTTAAAAAGTGATGTTTATGATACTATGCTTCGTGCCTTATCTATACGTGACAGTATTGACGATGTTGCGGGAAGCGTTATAAATTTAATACATCTTGCTCATTTTTTTACGCAAGAGCGTGACACTGTATCGGCCCTAAATTATGCTAGTATGGCTACAAGTTTGGCGAAGCGAAACGGTTTAAATCGCGACATTCTAAGTTCCTTATTATTACTATCTACTCTGGATCGTGCATTGAGCAAGGATTATTTACGAGAATATATAGCTTTAAGTAAAGAATTAGCTGCACGAGAGCGCAGCATACGAAATAAATTTGCTGCCATTCGGTTTGAAACCGACAAATATATATTAGAAAACCAACGCCTTTTTAAAGAACGTTTTTGGATACAAATTTCTGGTCTAATATTATTGGTGATTTTTTTACTTATTTATTGGAGCAGTCGGCAACGTGCTAAACATAAAGCTCTTTTGTTTGAACGAGAGCAGCAGCAGTACAATGAAGATATGTTTTTATTAGCTCTTGAGAACAAAACGATTATGGAGCGTGGAAGGAATTTGGAGCGACTACGTATCTCAGAGGAGTTACATGATGGGATATTGTCGAGGTTATTTGCAACTCGATTTAAATGGGGATTTATCTCTCTTCAGGGAGAGCCAGAAGCCCTAAAACTTCACAATACGTCTATCAATGAACTTGTATCGATAGAGGCAGCTATTCGCAACCTATCACACGATTTGAAGAATGATTTAATTTGGGATGAACTAAATTTTGTTGATGAATTGGAAAACAACCTCCGTGAAAAAAGTGAAATCGGCGCATTCAAATATTCGGTTAAGGCTGATCGAGTAGCGGATTGGAATAATTTGAAATTTTTAAGAAAGCTTAATATTTCAAGGATATTGGATGAGATATTACAGAATATAATTAAACATTCGAATGCTACACATGTTAAGGTTGACTTTACAATTATTGACGACTTCTATACTTTGACTATAGAAGATAATGGTAAGGGGTTTAAAGTTCACGCTAAACATAAAGGAATTGGTTTAAAAAATATACGCGATCGCGTAAAAGTACTGAACGGGACTCTTGCTATAGTGTCGGAATTGGGGATTGGTACTTTTATAAAGATTAGTATTCCTAAAAAAAGTTGAGTTATGGAAAGAAAAACATTAGAAGTATTGTTGGTAGATGACCACAAAATGACCTTAATAGGGTATAAAACTGCTTTAGCTGAGCTAAGTTTTAAAAGACCTAGATATCAATTTAACATTACAGAAGCGACAAGCATTGATGCGGCTTTATACTTTTTGGATGGGAAGTTTAAATTTAAGCAACTGGACTTAGTGTTTCTAGATATTCAATTACCGAAAGATTTAAATCATGAATATCAGTCTGGCGAGGATTTAGGGGTTTTAGTACGCCAGCATTTTCCTAATTCGAAGATTATAATTATCACCACTTTTGACAACAGTTTGCTAATTCGGAATTTACTAGAGAGTATCAATCCTGAGGGGTTGTTAATTAAAAGCGACGTGGTTCCTGAGAATTTTATTCAAGCAGTACTTGATGTAATTGAAGACCCTCCCTATTACAGCAAAACTGTAACAAAATTTTTGCGTAAACAACATGGATTGAACTATTATTTGGACAGGTTGGATAGGTTAATAATATACTATATTTCGACGGGAAAGCAGACTAAGGACTTGCCACAATATGTACCTCTTTCTCTTCCAGGGATTGAAAGAAGGAAAAAACGTTTAAAGGAAATTTTTGAGGTGGAGGATGGTAATGATATTCACCTTATAACTCGAGCACGGGAGGAGGGTTTTCTTTGATGCCAACGGGTAAAGGCTTAAGAAGGCTTTGCTTTAAGACGTAAGACCGCTTTGCTATGGGACGTAAGACCGCTTCGCTTTAAGACGTAGGAACGCTTCGATATAGGATGTAAGACGTAGGACGGTGTAGATCGGTTTTACTATTTCTTTTAGGGGTTGGTGGTGATATCAGGATGTTAACCCCTGCCCTTAAGGGAACTGGATTCGGCTGTTGGTTATTTATATGGATTCGATATATGCAATTATGGTTTTTACCATACAAATTTTACGTCTGAGCCATAGGACTATGTCTATATCTAAGTCTAATTTTAAGATATATCTTAGAATGATACAGATGAATTGGAGAGGGTTTTTTTACGGCATAGGAATCGAGGGGGTGATAAAGGGTATAGCCTATGTATTTGCAATATTATTTATCTATGCTGCTACTAGTAAGCTCTTAGATTTTGAAACTTTTACTGTGCAACTTGCGCAGTCTCCCCTACTGAGTGCTTATGCGGGGATTATTGCTTGGTTGGTTCCGGGAATTGAAATATTGATTGCTGGACTTTTGGTGTTTTCACGCTTGAGAAATGTCGCTCTTTACGCTGCCTTTACCCTTATGGTAATGTTTACGGCCTACATTTATATTATTCTTAATTTCTCTGATTTTGTGCCTTGCTCCTGTGGTGGGGTTTTGGAGGAATTGAGTTGGACGCAGCATCTCATCTTTAATGTTGTTTTTATTGTTTTGGGGGCTGTGGCAATTTTAATCTCCAGGAATGGTACTAAGAAAAAGAAATTATTTTTACTTGCTAGCCTTTGCGTTTTGGGAATTGGTATTGTGACAATGCTATTTGTGTTTTCGGAGAAGAAGATGCAGCGGAATAATGCTTTTCAGCGTAGGTACATTCCTGATGTTTTAGAATACTACCGAGATTATGAACTTGGGACTAATAATTATTATATATCAGGCTTTAAAAATAATATTATTTATCTCGGGAATTATCAGGCTCCCCTCTATTTAAAGACTCTTACTATTTCTCTGGATACAATAAAAGATTTTCCTGTTAGCATTAGCAATATGGAACTTCCGTACCGTCGTGCTAGGATGGTGGTTAAGCCGCCCTATTTTTATGTAGGGGATGGTACCGTACCAGTAATTTTTCGTGGTAGTATCAGGGATTGGAAAGCTTCTGTATTGAGTTATGACAATGCTAGTTTTAAACAGTTTGAAATTGCGGATTCCACACGTATAGGGATAGCTTCAATTTACGGCACTACTGGGTCGACTATGATCGGCCTAATTTCAAAATCACTAGATAGGGACACGGTATTTTTCAATACTACTGTAATTACTAAACAAGTGGATGGAATTTTTGATTCTGATGGGGTTCTGTTGTGGAACGCAAGACATAAAAAATGGATATACACTTATTATTATAGAAATAGTTATGAGGTTACCAATGAAAGCTTAGAATATGAATTTTCTGGAAAAACCATCGACACAATATCGAAGGCAGTTTTAGACATAAGCCATCATATTAAAAAGGATCAATTTAAAAGAGGCGGAAACTCAATAGTGGTCAATAGGCATACTGCAACTTATGGCAATTATCTATATGTTAATAGTGACCGATTAGGTCGCTATGAAGATATAAAGGCAGTCAACTCTGCGTCCATAATTGATATCTATAATATTATGGATAATAGGTACGAATTCAGTTTCTATCTCAGCCATCAACCCGATAAAAAACTAGTTGACTTTCGAATAGATAAGGATTATTTGCTCGCCATTGTAGACGGAAGATTATGGATATATAAGTTAAAGCCGAAGTATTTTAACTCCGGCTCTAACACAACACATACTGGCCAGTATCAGGACTAAGACCGAACACCTGTAAAAAATAGTAGGTCGCTAATTCATTAAAACTTTTATATTATGAGAACAAAAATTTTAAAGTTCGGAATGCCCATGATGGCATTTTTACTGGCAATTGTTTTTGCATTTGCAACCGAAAAAAGTACTCCCATTGAGGGTACTGCTTTGATTACTGGATATATTTCTAATCCAGGAGGCTGCCAACCGGTACTTACAAATTGCGCATTAGATGGCACAAAGATTTGTACCTACTCAGGGAAATCAGTACACAAAAATTCAGATTGTGGGCCAGTTTTCCTTTGGGAGCGAATGAATTAATTAATTTTTAACTTCGGTTTCCCTGTTTCCTTGGAGACGGGAAACCGTTTTGAATTGTTGCTCTCCTTTAAATAAATTTCCATCCAATCGAAAATAGATCTAGATAAATAATCTTGATTATAGCTTTTATCTATGTCATGGTTTTCTCCTTTAAATAAAAGCATTTTCGATTTTTTTCCCAATCTTTTTAAGGCTAGAAACATTTGAACACTTTGTGTCCAATTGATGTTAGTATCTTTTTTTCCTGCCCATAGCAGCAATGGTGTTTTTATGTTTTCCACATAATATAATGGAGAATTTCTATAATATGATTCCTTCATAATATAAAATGAATCCCCAAATCGAAATTGTTGGTTTTCCATGCGCCACATTTGTGTTCGACTCCAGTCCCAATTAACTTCATGATAAAAATTTACCATATCAGTGATGGCTGCCCCCGCCACAGCAGCTGCAAATATGTCGGTTTGGGTAATGATGAAGGCAGTTTCATAGCCTCCAAAGGAGTGTCCGATTAAACCTAGCCGCTCTTTATCGACCTTACCAGTTTCGAGAACCTTTTCGACAGCTGCGTTTACTGCGTTTAAAGCTGAAATCCCTGGATTCCCTATGTTATAGATAATATCAGGATAAAGTACAAAATAGCCATTAATAGTAAATTTTAATTGGTTGAAACCATCACGCATTAGATTTGATGGCGGCATAAAATTGTTTATATCCCTGGATTTTCTTTCATAAATTGCAACGATCATAGGGTAAATCTTTTCCGGGTTATAGTTTGTTGGATATAATAAGCTTCCTCTCATTTGAGTACCATTATTTAATTGATATTTTATAAACTCGGTAGTTCCCAAATCGTATTCCATTAGTCTCTCATTGGTTTGGTAGAGCACGGTGTTTTCTTTGGTTTTTATATTAATACTGTTAATGCTGATGGGGCGGTCAAATCGTTGACTTCGATATACCAAAAATTCTGAATTATCGGCACTAGTAATTTGATCGATCTTTCCCTCAACCATAAGTAAATGTTCTATTTTATTATCACCAGACCAAATCCCCACCCCTGATTTATAATCTTTATAATCCAAAAGTTCCAATACGATTCCTTTTTTAAGATCAAAGGATTTACTCCAGAAATCGCGTCTAGTGACTGAACCGTATGAAATTTTTTGTATGTAATTTTGATTAATTCGATATTGGATAGAATTTTCCTTGCCTTCCGTTATTCTCTCTTTAACACTGCCGTCAGGGCTCATTACCCAAATATCAAATTGGTCATAAATAATTATCTGCTCATCAAATCCTAGCCAGCCAGCGAGACCATAAGGTGGTGCATCTCCCGGTCTATTTTGTTCATTGTTCACAAAGACGGCATTTAAATCTTTTGTTAGATTAATTTCTACACCGCTAGCAGTATTATAAACCCACCAATGATTATTCTTAAAATAGGAAATATATTTACCTTGCGGTGAAATTTTTATGAAGTCAGGCTCTGTATATTGATTTCTACATATTAAATTAGTTGTCCCTGTTTCAATATTTTTAATGTATAGATCGGCATTCGGATAAAATTTATATAAAGGCTCATACTGTATTTTATTAAACACCACAGCTATTTCATTGTTTATATCCATAGAAGCTGAGGGCAAATTCTCTGTTTCAATTTCCCTTATTACTCCAAGCTTTGGATACCAGGCCATTAATAAAAAACTCTCCTCCTGTTTTTTATAAGTCTGCATCCTTGGTGCAATCCAGGGATCCTCGGTCTTCCAATTTTCAGCATCGTTAGTGGTAGACTCATCTGTGGTTTGATCGGCTTTAAGATAGAATATTAATTTTTTTCCGTCATTGTCTAAATAGCCTATCCGATTGCTAATACTATAATCCAGAAATTTTTCTTGTATTTTATTATTAGTTAGCATCCTATGAATATTTTCATTTTTATTGTAATAGTGTAGTTGATAATTCCCTTCCATCCCACTAAGAAATACGGCAGCGGTACCAGAATTATTCCAATCAAAATATTCAATAGTGCCTTCCATGGTCATAAAAAGAGGTTGGACTACTCCTTTATGTACATCAAGCGAAATCAATTTTCTTTCGAGTCGTTCTTGTGTCGTGGCCAATAATATATTTTCGGTAGGATGCCAATCAAAGGCGGTAACACCTGGAATTTTTCTAATCACGCTATTGGTTTTAAGTGCTATGATTAGAAGCTCCATTATATTTGCCGGGCCCTCTTGAAGCATACCAACATAATTACCATCACTCGAAAATTGATAGGAACCAATGTTTGAAAAACGTTCCTCTTTCTCGCTTTCTAAATCTATAAGTATTAATTCCTTTTTATTACTTATACATCCAAACCATTTACTGTCGGCCGAAAATTCCAATGCATAGCTTTCGGGGAGTCGAAAGAGCTTTGCGCCATTTGTTTTACTTATTATTACCTCTCTTCCTTTATATGGAAAATCCTCCTCAAAGGCGACCCATTGGCTATTTGCCGACATTCTGGAAATATATGTTCCCATGCTCCATAAGGAATCTAATTTTTCTGAATACTGCTGTTTTTGTGAGGCTTGTGCAAAACCATTTCCTACGTATCCCAGCAGTAGAAAAAAAAGGACTGTCGATCTTTTTCTTCGAAGTAATCCCAATCGATTTTGGCTCCATTTCATATCAATGTGATCTTTTAATATCCCGGATTTTGAGGATTTAAATTTGGATTCATCAGGAGATCGTTCTCTGGAATCGGTAATAAAACGTCAGTAGACTTCCACCCTGATTTTATGGGAGCAAGAATTTCATTAGCCAAACCAAGTCTTTTCATATCAAACCACCTATGCCCGAATTCCGAAAATAATTCATGATAACGTTCGGTGAATATGGCTTTAAGAATGCCACTTTGAGTTGTCGCTTCGGAATCCATTAGACCGGCCCTGTTTCTTATTGAATTTAGATCTTCCAATGCCCCAGACAGATTTCCAAGTCTCGCTCTGGCCTCGGCGCGTATTAAGTATTGCTCTGCTAAACGAAATACTATAGAATATTCCATACTGGAACTCGTATTGCCCCTGTATTTATATTTGTTTGGATAATACCATGTTTGGTTTCCATCTGTTACCTCTCCTATCCAATGCTCTCGACGTAAATCATTAGGATCCATATTTTCAATTAATCGAGAGTTTAAGGATATTAGTGGCGGCGGCCCTGATTCAAAATAATAGCTGATGGCTTCCTGAGTGTTCTCTCCCTCATTTTTTGGTTTAAATTGTAAAATAGCTGAGGTGCTTTCTTTTAAAAAAACATTCGTTACTTCCAGTTCCAATGAATACATCGAAACATTATTAATAATAGCCATGGTTTCGCTTTCGGCTAAATCCCATTGTTCTGTATATAAATAAACCTGGGAAAGTATGGCGGATACAACTGGCTTATTTGCGCGTATTCTTTCGCCTTGAACATAATCAGCTCCTAGGAGTGATTTGGCTTCCTTTAGGTCATTGATAATATTTTCATAGACGGCAGATAAAGGCAATCTTGAAAGCCTACGGTTTTCTTCATAGTTGGTACTAGTTGCATATGGAAGGTCTCCAAAAAGATTAACCAAATAGAAATAAGTGACGGATCTTATAAACAAAACTTCCCCTCTTAATTGTTCCTTTGTTTCCTCATTGAGCGAAGTTGAACCAGCAATTCCTACTAAGGCCGCATTTGAGCTATAAATCAGTGAATACGCTGCGTTCCAAATACTCTCCACAACAAAGTCATCGGGAAATATCTGATGTTGATAAAAACTTGACATGGGGTCTCCTCCAAATCCATAAAAATCCATTTCATCCGCATAGATGCCCATTAGTACACTCATCCCTTCGAGCCTGCCGGTTAATAGAACCTCGTCCCGTAATTTGGCATAGAGAGTAGTAACAGCGGCCGTAGCAGTAGTTTGGTCTTCGAACACTTCGGTGTCGCTCAGTTGTCCGAACGGTTCGTCCACTTCCAGAAAATCCTCGCATCCTATGAAGAGCAATGGGAAAAGAACGAGGCAAATATTTTTTTTAATAGTATGTGATATTGCTTTTTTCATCGTATTTATTTTTTAGGTTATAAATGAAGTTGTGCTCCGAACGAGATTTTTCTAAGTGGTGGAATAAAACCGATTGTCTGTTCGGGATCCCCATCTTTAAACTTTGTAAAGGTTAGGAGATTAAGTCCCTGCAAGAATATTCGGCAATTATTGCTGCCCTCCTTTCCCAGCCTCAGGTTATAGGCAATCTCCATGGAGCGCAACCGAATAAACGAAGCGTCTGAAATTATACCATTGCTTTGCGTAAACTGCGAGTATGCCAAATAAGCCTCATAATTTGCGCCAGTGGTAAAGCGTTGCATTTTAGCTTCATCACCCGGTTGTTGCCATCGGTTCAAAACTCTTACGGTATGGTTCCCCATTAGTCCCGGAGGATCGGAATAGCGGTACTGGTTGTATCCATTTTTTTTAACAAATTGAAACAGGAAATCTAGGGACCAGTCTTTGTATTTTATGGTATTAGAAAGGCCTCCAAAAAACTTGGGGGACAAATCTGCTACGTACTGGCGGTCTCCATCATTAGTTATCTCTCCATCTTCATTAAAGTCTGTAAATTCAAATAGCCCAGTTTCAGGATTAACACCTTTCAGTTCATAGAGTTTGTGTATATTTATAGGCTTCCCAATTTCATACCTATTGGCATAGGTGGAATTTTCAAGTCCTGGAAAGGCAAGTAGTTTGTTCTTGGGCAGGGACAGATTAAAGGAGCTGATCCAAGAAAAATTATTTCCCGCGCCTACATTCGCATTAACTTCAAATTCAAATCCAGAATTCTCTACTTCAGCATCTAGATTGACTAGTATGTTAGTAAATCCCGTTGTTCCTGGCAATGCATATTGCACCAATTGGTTAGAAGAGCGATTGTTATAATAGGCCGTGGAAAGAGCTATTTTGCTATCGAATAAGCTTATTTCCACCGCGGCTTCACGTTTTATAATTTTCTCCCATTTAAAGTTGGGATTGTACAAGCGTGCGGGTAATAATCCAATATTCCCATCATACGAATAATCTTGTATGGAATAAGTCTGCAGGTACTGATAATCGCCTATTTGGTCATTACCCGCTATTCCAAAACTACCTCTGAGCTTTCCGAGATTTATCCATGGCAAATTCATTCCTTCTGTAAATATCCATCCTGCCCCTAGGGCACCAAAATTTCCATATTTGTTTTTAGGACCAAATCTGCTAGAACCGTCCCGCCTTCCGGTAGCATTCACAAAAAGTTTGTTTTGGTAAGCATAATTAACCCTGCCGAATAGAGAGTGATACTTATAATTAGTACTATTTTCATCCAAAATAGTTAGGGTTGTAGCGGCACTCATGTTATTAATAAAACTATTGGTTGGAAAACCTTTTCCCATGATGCTCACTTGTTCGTAGTTTTCTTCCTGAAAAGTACTACCCAATAAAATTTCCAATTTATTGCTCCCAATTTTCTTTTCCCATCGAATTTGGGGTTCTGTAATCCAATAAGCGCGATTTCCCGAACTAGTAATAAGAGTTGATGCTCCACTATCATATCCATAGGCGGGATCGTAAATGGTATGAGGACTAGTGGCCATGCCCTTTAGTTGAGAGAATCCGTACCCAGCATTTACTTTTATTTCAAAATCGTTTAAAAAAGAATAGGAAACAACGGTATTTGAAAGAAGGCTTTTAGAATCTTGTATGTATTTGCTTGGGAGTCGGGCTAAGGGATTTGTCCATGTGCTACCTTCCCAATTAATATTACCTGCCTCGTCATAAATGGACGGAGCATTTGGGGGAAGCCAAAAAGCGGTTGTAGTAAAATCCTGGGTAGGTAAGTTATTTTTTTCAAGCGAATAGCCTGCCGTAAAAACAACTTTAAAGCGTTCATCCCTACTTTGATGGTTTAGATTGGAATTTACAGTGATTCTGTCATAGGCATATGTTCCTGGGAATACGGTTGTTTCTTCTTGATATTGGCCATTAATAAGAAATTGAGTGTTGTTGGATCCTCCGGAGACCTGAGCAAATAATTTACGAGTATTGGCTGTGCCCCCTAAAAGCTCTTCCTGCCAATCGGTATAGCGGCTATTGTCCCATCTTCCGTTTACATCATAATCCCATTCAGAATATTCCGTAAGACCGTCATTTGCGAATGCCTCTTTTCGCATTTCTAGGTATTGTTGGGTATTGAGTAACTCAGTTTTTCTAGTAATATGGGCTACTCCTGTGCTGCTGCTTACTATTAGGTCCGTTTTTCCTTTTTTCCCTTTTTTAGTAGTAATCAATACTACCCCATTGGCTCCTCTCGACCCATAAATGGCGGTAGCATCGGCATCTTTTAAAACCTCAATAGATTCAATCGCTTCAGGATTAATCGCGTTAAGGGGGCTTATTTCGGCATTTGGTATTATTGGTCCAGAGGTAAAGCGGGAACCCAATGATTGAGTATCGTAAGGCACCCCATCAATAATATAAAGAGGGCCATTCCCAGACATCAAGCTGTTTTGTCCGCGAATGCGCACTTTAAAGCCTCCACCGGGAATCCCTGAATTTTGGACTATATCCACACCTGTTACCCTGCCCTGTAAGGCCTCGACGGGATTGTTGATAGGTTGTTTGTCAATTTCTGCGGCAGTTACCCGTCCTATGCTCCCTGTACGTTCTTTATCGGTGGTATCGTAATACCCCGCATTAATAACCACGGCGTCTAATGCAGTGGCATCTGCTAGCATTACAACATTTATGATGGTACGATTTCCTACAGCTATTTCTTGGGTTTTGTAGCCCATATAGGTAAAAACCAAAGTATCTGAAGGATGCGCTATAATAGTGTATTCGCCATCCAAATCGCTCTGCGTGCCTCTGGAAGTATTTTTTATAATTATGTTCACACCAGCCATGTCAATACCTAAGGAGTCTTTTACAACTCCCTTTATGTTGCCCTGTGGAAAGGCTTTGCCACTCTGGCGAGTAATGGTAATGTAATTATCTTTTGTTGTGATAATATTAAAATCTGTTGGGGGAAGACATTGTTTTAATAGCTCATTTACCTTGATGGTGCCTTTTTTTAGTTCTATTTTGGGCAAGCCTTTAAAAATATCTGATTGGTAGATGAAGGTACATTCTGTCTGTTTGCCAATTATTTCAAAGACTTCAAAGATGGTGACTTTCCTGTCTTGATTAATTGTGACCTCTGGGTTTTGATAGGTCAAAGAATTTGGTGAGAAGCCAAAGATGGTTGTACAACTTAAGAGCAGTAACGTTCTCGCGATACTTTTCGGTAGATAGCTTGCTTGAATTGCAAGTACTTTTATTAATTTAATTTCCATAAATTTGTGAATTGATTGGTTAATTTTCCAATTATTATGGGAGTTGAGTTCTTTACTTTCCCGGTAGTGGCTCTTCTCCCTTTTTTTTATCTTATAATCACTGTGTTGGTTTTTATCTCATAGGCGTTTATATTGTTAGTGTTTTTGATTCCGTTCAAAATTTCTTCAATTGTTTGCTTTTTACTTAATAGGCCGCTGAATTCTACCTTTTCCAACTCTGATGAGTCGAAGGAAATTTGTACATCATACCATCTGCCCAAGACTTGCATAATCTCTTTAAGGGGTTTGTCCTTAAAATAGAAATATCCCCTAATCCATGCGGTGTCGTAATTTACATCGACCTGCGATTTTGACAACTGGCCGGAGCTTAAGTCCAAGATGGATTGCTCACTAGGATTGAGATAAGCTTGTTTGTCATTTGCAATAATGTTTACCTTTCCCTCTACCAAGGTGGTGTATATTTTTTCTTCTTCGGCATAAGCCTTAAGGTTGAATTCCGTACCGATTACTTCCACCTCTTGCTCTTTAGCAATAATTTTAAAGGCATCGCCTTGATGTTTGGTGCTAGGGGAAACATCCAAATAAACTTCACCATATAATAGTTCCACGGTACGGGTTTTTCCGGGAAGGAAAGCCACGGGGTATTTTATCTTTGTTTCGGCATTCAGCCATATTTTGGTCCCATCGGCGAGGGTTAGTTGATATCGGCCACCTCTTGGCACTGCCAAATAATTAAAGACGGTATGTAATTGAGTGTTGTTTTGATTGTATTCCAACCTGTCGCCTTTGGTTTGGGCGACCGTATTTTTGAAAGGAGACTCAGGGCTTAATGCTACTTGAGTACCGTCTTCTAGAATTAACAGCGCTTTATCTGTTCCTGGTTCAATGGCTATTTGCACTGAAGTTTCTTGTCCAGATTTTTGAATGAGATTGAAGGTGAAATATGAGAAGGAAAATAACAATAAGACTACGGCGGCCACTCTATATAGCTTAGGCAGCAGGATTCTTGTGGGTTTTTGTAATCTGTTGGTCACTTTTTTCCAGTCGTTGTCAATATCTATTTCCGCTAATTTGAGTTGTTGTTCTTGGATATTTTCCTTGGAGAGATTTTTTTCAATACGTTTTTTGGTTTCCTTACTAAGGAATTCAGCCTCATTAAGGGCAGCAGTTTTTTCTCCTTTGGAAAGGCTTTTGGCCAATTTGTTTGCTAGGGCAAATAGACGGTCGTGCATTATCATTATGGTTTCTTTGTACCTCTATAACAACGGAAATTGGAAATTGTCTAAAAGATTTAAGGGAAAAATGAAATAAAATAATTTAAAGGGGTAATTGAGACTATAAATTTTGGGGACGGTGGGGACTTTGGGGACTTTGGGGACGTTGACTCACGGGGATGCCTGTAGGAGGGACTTATGATTTTTGTGGCTGGCGAAATAGTAACTGTAGTTTATGGCTTTTTGTAATTTATTCTGGCTTTGTACATTTTTTCTTTGAAGCCGCCATCTTTGATGAATTGTTTTTCGAGGGTGGTTATTTGTTTTCTCAGTAAGTAGGTGGTGACGTTTATTAAACTTCTAAGGACGTTTGTGACTATTTGGAGGTCTGGGTTTTCTATTGCTTTTTTGAAGGTTTGGTAATTGGCATTTGGGGTGCGGTTTAGTTGGTCGAAGCGTTTTGAATAAGGGTGGGTTCTTTCCCAGATTGGAATATTGTGGGTACGCATAAAATCTTCGTAATCGAGGACAAGTTCCTCCAAGCTTGCCCGGGCGACGTTTGTAAGTTTTATTTCCATTTCTTTTGAGGTGCCCGATGCCATACTTGCTTCGGCGATATTTTGTTTCCCAGAGCGGGCGGCCTGAACCATCTGGTCAATGGTTCTATCGAACCTTGGAAGATGCTGCCTACAGAAAAAGACCGTACCATCATAAATGATCTCTGCCTTTTGAAAGGTAAGGAGAGATCTGTAGCCACCGTGTGGAGGAAGGATGTTTTCGCTTTTGGACATGGCTGTAACATTTTGATTGATGGAGGTTTGGTTAAAATTAAGGAAAATTTTTGAATTGGGAGATTGGGTGGTTTTGGGGAGGTTGTGTTCAAGGGAGGGTGGTTATGGGGGGACGATGGGGACTTTGGGGACGGTGGGGACTTTATGATGCTGTAGACCTTGTCTTATTGAGGTGTCTACGGCGAGGATGGGGACTTTATGGTATTTAAAAGTAAATAGAGAAAATTGAAAACAAATATTTTAGAGGAGCCAATAGGCCTTTAAGTTTTTGATAGGCCAGGCTTTTTTGGGTTCTAACCGTGCTAGGGGTTATGTTTAGTTCTTCGGCGATTTCGTTAGTGGTATAGTTATTTATT
Organism: Aequorivita sp. 609; assembly: GCF_014212065.1. NCBI lineage: Bacteria > Pseudomonadati > Bacteroidota > Flavobacteriia > Flavobacteriales > Flavobacteriaceae > Aequorivita > Aequorivita sp. 609. Next base: position 18,938 of record NZ_JACJVM010000025.1, read on the forward strand.
GAAAGGGAAATTACTTTAGCTGCTTTTTTTGGTAGGGTGTCTATGGCTCTATAGAGTTGGGCATGGGTTTCTGCCGAAACCAGTTCGGCGAAAAAATAATCCTCCGACTGTGGGAGTTCATTATCTAAGGGAGCGGCATTGGTGATTGTTTTATGGTGTTTGCTTTTTAAGTAGTTGAGGCAATGGTTTTTCACAGTGGTATAAAAGTAGGCTTTGGTAGTATTGGGGTTTGAAAATACAGGTTGCTTCTCCCAAATTTTTATGAAAACCTCCTGAACAATGTCTTTGGAAGTATCCATATCATTAAGGTATTTATTGGCGAATAGGCAAAGCCGTGGATAGAGGGTCTCAAAAAGCGATTTGTACCCCTCCAAATTTTTGATATGTGATGAACCATTTGGCATAGCATTGCCGTTTAAAGGAAATTTTTTCCAGCACTATCAACACTGTTTTACCTTATAAACTATGCTACACCATGATACTTTATTTTTTAAAGATTATATAAAAAAGTGGGCGTAGCACTCAACTTACCCTAATAGAGGTACTGGTATACCCTTGCAGAGATAAGAGAGCCCACGCCCGGGTCGTGAGCCTATCTACTTATCATCTCTCTGCAAAAAAATTACCAGTTTTCTATTAAGAGACTTTAAGCGATGACTTCAAATATTTTCTATACGAAGAATCGCAAATATATAATATCAACAAAAATAATAAAAATATTTAAATATGGACTATAGTCCGTTGAAAATATCTAAGATTTTGAAGCTATTTGTATTCTATGGCTACAAATTTGACAGGTATCGAACTTTTTGTTATTCAAAGGGTAAAAGAAGTTCGAATTGCTAAAGGATTAAGTCAAGAAAAATTATCTCTTGCACTGAATAAAGGTGTAGGTTTTATTGGTGATAGAGAAGCTCCTTCCAAAAAAGCCAAATACAATATTAATCACTTGAATGAAATAGCTAAAGTTTTAGATTGTTCACCAAAGGATTTTTGGCCTGAGTGTCCTATAAAGTAAGAATTTCGATTTTTATTATTAACGAACAGTACCAACTTAATATTTACCCCTTTTAGATAAATTAGAATCATAATTTTATTTAGTGTTTAATTTCTCTTCCTAACCAAACTCCATATTTTTTATACCCTTGATAATGCACGATCCATTCAGTAATCCATGGAATCATTTTATATAATGGTATTCCTCGTAATAGAGGTTTATCAATTATTGGATGATATAAACATAAAGACAAGTCCTTGTATAAATGAATATCATCATTGTATTTAATTGACTTGTCTTTTATGTAGATTCTATCATATCGATAGTTTAAAAATGGTGAATAGTAAAGTTCTATATCATAACTTTTGTTTTTAAAATTTAAAGTTCCTTTTCCAAATAGTGCTTTATTTGGATGATGTATTTTTAAATCAAGCCATTCAAAATAATTTTCCACAAGTGCTTTTTCAGTATTTAAAAAAACACACCAATTTTTCTTAATATCAGATATTCTACTTGCCTCCAAAGCTGTGATGAGGTTCATTCTTTATTCCTTTGTTTATATTGATATTTCCTTTAGAATCTGTCATAGCATTATTCCCAATAATTAAACCACTTGAACGTGTAAAATCATCATCTGAATTTTTTGAAAACATTTTAATTTGTTCAGTAAGTGATTTTTTATAAATTCCTTCGCCAAATAATTCTATATAGTCTGTATTACTTGTTTCAAATGAGTTTTTAAGACTTTGCCATTTTTTATGAAAATCAGAAATAAAATTATAAAAGCTATTATAATGATTTTGAGTCCATGAATCCGTAAAATCTTCTTCAATGTTCACAGGATTTAAAACTTTAAATTTATACCCTGTTTTAATTGAGTCTAAGTAACTATCTTTAATTTTTTGGGTTACATTATCTATTGCATCAAAAATTGAATCTTCGCCATCGTATAGCTTTGCTACAAGAGTGGTAATTACAATACTTGAAACTCGATAATCTTTGTTTTTAAAATAAATATCTCTATATCTTTTAATAAGCTGTACTGCTCTTTGGAGTGGTGTTTTCATATAAAGTTCTTCAGTTAATGGTTCTGTTTCTACTTTAGCTTCTAATAACACTTTGGAATACATTCTTAATAAAGAAGTATCAACAGAATTAGCGATTTTAAGAAACCAATTTGCAAATCCTTTAGGGTTTCCAGAAGACCAATTTCTTAATGCTTTTTCAGGTATTTTGATTTTTTCCTTATCAATACTATCAGGCATACATGCTGGTAAAATGTCCATGTGAAAATCGCTTTTATAATTGAGCCTTACACATCTTGGTTTTCTTTCCATTATGGATTTATAATAAGCATCTTTTTCTAATGCTTTTATCAAGGCATTATATACTTGCTCTGGCGAATAATTATAATACAAATCATATATGTGAAGAACAGTATCTAAATCAAAATCTTCATCATTTATTGGCTTAACAGTAGTACCTATTCTTTTTGAACCTTGTGCATAAATTTCAATTTCCAATTCGTCAAAGAAATCATCATCTTTTTTTAATATCTCTGCTACTGAATGGTATGCACTTTCCATTCTTTCAAGTCTTGTATTGTCTAATTGAAGTTCTTGCGCTATTCTTGCTAAAAGTTCTTCTCGTTGTAATCTGTAATCGTTAAAGATGTCTATCATTTTTTAAAATTTTTGATTGATTAGTAATTTTGTTTGCGCTCCAATACGAGCAATTTGTTTTCCATTTTTCATAAATCGTAATTGTCTAATATCATCAGAACTTACAATTGCATAACCCTTTTTCAGATTGGTTTTATTTTGATTTAAAGCTTTAAGTGCTTCTTTCTGTTCTTCATTTGGAAGTAATTCAAAAACATCAAAAACAAGAACTTCAAAACAGCTAAAAAATTCACTCCATTTTAAGTGTTTAGAAAATCTTCTAATATGTTTATATTTTATTTGGCTAAATGTTTTGCTATCTAAGATTGAGGTATTTATGAGTTCTTCGTAAAATTCTCTTTCACCACTAACCTCTCTTTCTTTTCCTTCGTCAAACCACTTAATGACTTTGACTACATTCTTGCCAGAAACTTTAAAACGTAAATCGCCATTACTTTCTGAATCTACATCCAATCCATTATTTTTATTATCAGCTGAATAACCCCATTTCTCAAAAAGTTTATCATCTCCATAACGTTTATAAACACCTCCAACTGGTTGTAATTGATTTTCTATTCTTCTATTAAGAACAAGTAGATATTTATCTGTTTCGGGAATTTGAATTTTAAAAAGATAACTAATTGAAAATCTTATATCTTTACTTCTATATTTTCCGAATAAAGTTTTTAAATAAAGACTTACCATGTCTTTATTTTCCCATAGTTTAACTACGGATTTTGTAAAAATTGTTTTTAGTAATGATTCTATCATATATTCTATTTTTCTTTAAAAATGGCAGTCCCATTTCTGAGACTACCAACATTATACTCCTATTTTGAAGATTCGATAATAGAAGCTACACTACCAATAACAACTAAAAAGGCAAGACTATAAGTCAAAACTTTTGCTAAATCTCCATTAGCATCTACACAGTTGTTTTTATAGCAAAAACTTATATTATCTTTTGATAAAGTAATTTTACTCATAAAATTAATTTTATTTGCTTTTCACTATCAGCAGAAAAACTTTGCCGAACACGTAATAGTGTTATTTCTTTTCTTTTCTAACTCCTTTGAATGGTTTGTTGTCAGAAGTCTTTACATCCATAAACCTACCCGTGTCTGAATCACGTTTTACCCAAGAATCTGTTTTTGGGTTATAAGTCTGTGAACGATCTCTAACAGCACCTTTTCTGGAATTATCCTTTGGTGGATTTGTCGCCATCTTTATATAATTTATATTCAACAATATTCTTTTAACTTCTCGACATAAAAGATTTGACGGAAATGAAATACACTTCATAAGTATAAATGAAAAAGCGTGACATCATTATTTTTTCCTTAAATTGTCACGGATTTTTATTTAGATTAGTGAAAGATGCAATTAGATGAATTAGAAGAAGTGTTATTAACTATATCATACAAAGAAGATGATGAAAAATCTTCATTGGATGCTTTTAATACTATATATAGAGCCTACAGTAAGTTGCTTTCGGCTATCGTAAAAAGTAACTTGAAGAAAATGGGGATTTACAATCAACAACTTTATGAAGCAACAATCAACAATGTTTTCATCAAGTTATATGAAAACCCATTATCGTTTGAAATACCAAAAAATGCAAAAAATGATAATTGCTTTAAAGCCTGGTTATCTGTTGTCGCCAGTAATGAAATAAAAAAACTTATTAAAGAATATTATAACAAGGAAAAGTCGCTTGAAGTAATAAGTGATGAACCAGTTATTGAAAGCGAAGAAATTAATGAAGAATTAGCAGATAGTGTCAATAAAAAATTAATGATTGATGCTTTAAATTCATTAAGTGAACGAGATAAAGCTATAATGTTTACTTTATATAATTATTATGAAGAAGGCAGAAAAACTCCAACAAATGTCTTAAATGATTTATGCAAATTGCACAATACAACAAAATTAAACATTAGAAAAATTAAAGAAAGAAGTGAGAAAAAAATTATTGAATTTTTTGCACAACATTCACAATTAAAACCTTTAAAAAATGTCAAATAAAAAGTTAATTGATTTATTTAAGTCTAAAGGTTTACTGTTTCCTTCAAATGATGAAGAAATTGAAGAATTTGAAAATTCTGAAAATATCTTAAATGAAACACCTTTAGATTGGGACAATCCATCTGACATATTGAAAAGAGGTTATTTAAAACTTAATAACTTCAACTTAGACAACGATGGTGTTTCATCTGACGAAATTCAAAACTTATCAAGAGCTGCAAGAGAAGGTAAAGAAATTTCAGAGAAAGTGAGTAAAAAAATGCTAGAGGATAAAAATGCAAGTAAAAAAAAGTAATTCATTTTTAAGTGATTTTGAAAAAGAGGAAATTGAAAATCTTGCAGAATATATATCTTTAAGTTATTTTCAAAAAGGTCCTGTTGATGTTGAGTTAATTGCAGAAAAAGAAAACATCACTTTTTGCTATGGTAATTATGAGGAATCTTACGATGGTTTACTTGAACACGAATATGGAAGTTTTCATATTTATATAAATATTGACAGATTAGAACACGCTTATACTGAAAGAGCAAGATTTACATTTGCTCATGAATTAGGACATTATTTCATTGATAGACATAGAAACGCATTATCAAAAGGACTTATAAACAGCCATCCATCTTTCACAGGGTTTGTTTCTGATATAAAGATGGAACGTGAAGCAGATTACTTCGCTTCATGCTTATTAATTCCAAAAAAATGGGTTAAAGAATATTGCTTTAAAAAATCTTTTTCATTTAGAATTATTCAAGAACTATCCAAATTGCATCAAGTTAGCTTAACAGCTACTGCAATAAGATTTGCTATTATAGGATGCCATCCAATAATGGTAGTTTGTTCTCAAAACAATCGAGTTAAATGGTATTGGAGTACTTCTGATTTTCCTTTTTGGACTTTAAAACACGGCAAAGAAAAAGTGCCAGTTGATACCGCTGTTGGCGAATATTTTTTAAATGGAACAAAATATGATTCTTCTGAAACTGTTTATGCGGATGATTGGTTCAAAGTAAAATTTCAAGATGAATATGACAGAAAATTTTATGAGCAATGTATTTATGGTTATGATAACACTGTTATAAGTATTTTGTGGGAGGATTAATACAGCTTATACTTGCTTTATAATAGTGTGATATTTTTTAAAAAATTGTTATTTCGTTTTGAACTAGTGATTTATGATTCTTGGCACCAGGGCTAAGCCTAGTAACCATAAAAGGCAGGTTTGATTTGTTTCGATGGCGGGGGTTGAATGGCTTTGATGGTTTTTTGGGGACGAGGGGGACTTTGAACCATGGGGATGCTAGCAAAGAGAACTCTAATACACGGATTAAAAGTAAAGAGGGATAGTTGAAAAAAAATATTTTAGAGGAGCTAACGGGTTCTTTAAACTTCTGGGGACGATGGGGGCTTTGGTGACGGTGGGCTAAACCTGGAAACTATAAAAAGCAGGTTTGATTTGTTGCGCTGGAGGGGTTGAATGGCTTTGATAGATTTTTGGGGACGATGGGGACTTTGGGGACGGTGGGGACTTTGGTGACGAGGGGTTAAGGCTGGTAACCATAAAAAGCAGGTTTGATTTGCTGTGTTGGCAGGGGTTAAATGAGGTTGATTGTTTTATGTGGACAGTGGGGACTTTGGGGCGATGGTATTTTGAAGACTTTACCTACGGTGGAAAATGGGGGTTTGGCAGGTTTGTGCTTAGTGAGATTTGAGATTTGAGATGTAGGACGTAATGTAGGACGTAGGATCGTAGGACGTAGGATCGTAGGACATAGGACGGTAGGACTTATGGATGTTCTTGGTATGGGTGGGTTGATTAAAATTTGGGGAGTTGTGAAAGTATGAGTGCAATGCCACATGAATTATCTGTGCTGGAGTCATGGATTTTGCAATACTGTAAAATTGACAAATTAAAAAGGCCGTCTCAAGTTTTGAAACGGCCTTAGCTAATTAAACCAACACTTAATTTTAGTTTAACAACCACATCACTTCGTTAATATTATTTCCATTTAGAAATTGACTATTTATGGCACTATTTACTATTTCATTTTGAAGCTTCATAAAACGTTTGGGGATTTCATCATTGTTTAGCACTATTACATAAAGTATAAAAGCTGTATACATTATTGGAGGCGGTCCTGACCGTTTGTTTAATAACTTCAAATTTTTACGCAATATGAAGTTAATAGGTTTTTTTGTGATATTCCACTGCCCTAGCAAAACATTATTGAAATTGTTTGGAGCATTTGAGCAATAAATTTAAAATAATCCAGAGTTATCCTCTTAGATTCTTTTTCCTTTTTACTTCTTTCTTCAAGTTTTAGTAGAAACTGTATTTTGAAAAGACTATTTGGAAGCTTTTAACTACAATAAGTATATTGTTATAAGGCTCTTTCGGGATAATCTGTAATAATTCCATCCACTCCTAAACCCTTCATATTATCAATATCTTGCTTGTTGTTAACCGTCCATGGAATCAATTGCATTCCTTTTTGATGAATATATTCTACTATATGTTTATCTTGAACCAATTTATAATTGGGACTATAGATGTCTGGTTGAAAACTCAATTTTTTTAAGTTTTCCTCGACATTGCCATTGGATACTAAATATGAAATTTTCACCGTGGGATATTTTTTATGAATAATTTCCAAAATTCGTGGATCGAAAGATTGTAAGTAAACGTTTGATTCAATGTTTTTATCGTGAATAACCTGCATTACTAGATCGACAAATAATTCTGGCTGAGGTTGATATACTCCATAATCAGTAGGTTTCGATTTAATTTCGATATTGTATTTTATTTCAGGCAACATGTTTGTATTGCTATACCCTTTTAACGTATCGATCACTTCACTTAATAAGGGTTTGTATGTTTCTAAATTTATTTGTTCTGGAAATTCGAGATTTTCTTTAGATCCCGCATCAAATTTTTTGATGCTATCATAAGTCATTGTATAAAGGTTGAAAGACTTTTCATCTACTTTTGTGATGATTTCGCCATTAGGCTGCAGCATATATGCATGGTGCATAAATGGTTCATGGGAAACAACGACTTGATGATCCTTAGAAATTGCAACATCTAGTTCGACTACCTGAACTCCTTTTTTTAATGCACTTAAAAATGCAGGAATACTATTTTCAGGAAAGCTACCTCTATCGCCACGATGTCCGTGAATAGTAACTTTTGTAATCTTTGATTTATTAGCATCAATTTTTGAATTGTTTTCTTGATACTTCTGCTTACAAGAAAATAGACACAAAATACAAATAGGAAAAAAAATAAATAAGTTTAATTTTTTCATAATTAAATAATTAGCCCGACTGTAGCGTCGGGCATTTAATTTTTATAATTAATGATTAACAATTCGATAACTACTTTTATCGGAATGAATATTCCCAAACATATCGGTTACTTTTACTTCTATTGTATGCATACCTTCCTCAAGGTTCGCAGGGATTTTACCAGTCCAAATATGGGTGCTTTCAACTGCATTACTTCCTCTCCTTCCAGGAAATAATTCGGTAGTTAAATCCCATTCATATACTGCGGTTTCATAACTTGGATCTTGTACATTGGCATGTTTCATTATGTTCCATTTTCCTTGATTGATTCTATATTCTACAAGGTCACCTTTTTTTCCCATAAAGAAATTAACATATAAATTAGACTTATTTCTCTTATCCTTTGCTACAACTTTGGGATGAAAGATTTCCATTTGATAATTATCTGGTTTTCCAGCTACTTTATAATTTATATTATATTGGTTTCCTTTAAAATGGATAAAAGCATATCCTTTTGGTGTTCCATCTCTCATGGTAGCAATAGGGATTCCTTGCTCATTTAATTTACCAGAATACCAATCTCCAGAGGTGGTTCCTACATTATAGTGATGATGTGGAGTATCTTGCAACCAACCTTCTTTTTTTCCAAAGAAGTCCTGTTTTTGAATATGAGTATGTGCGGATAGGGAAAGCGTATATGGAAAGTCCTTTAGCAAAGTAAATAAACTATTTCTATCCTCATCTCTAAAAGTATCTCCGTTAGTCTCGGAGATAGGAATATGAAAGGCCAATACAATTAAATGATCTTTTGGCACAAATTTCAAGTCGTTTTCTATGAAGTTTAATTGGTCTTTACGGAGGCCGCCCCAATACCCTTTTTGATCTCTAGGATCGGGATATAAAACATTATCTAAAATAATAAAGTGGACTTTACCCACATTGAAGGCATAATTAGCTGGACCGAAGTGAGCTTCGTAAGTTTCGTCGGACATTTTATCTGTATCTACATCAAAGTTTAAGTCGTGGTTTCCTAATACGTTATACCAAGGAATTTCAACAGCTTTAGTCGCTTTGATGTATGGTTTAAATAGGGATAAATCATCTCCAACTAAATCCCCCAAGCTCAAACCAAAGTTTACTCCCTTTATATTTTCCACTTCCGAGACAATTCCTTGCGCAAAATACTCTACCTCTTGTTGTGTATAAGGTTGTGGATCTCCAAAAATTAGGGCGGTAAAGTCATTCTCTTCCTTTTGACGTACTAAACCAAAATCAACAGATTTGGGCAATTTTCCTGTAGGTTTTACGCCTTCAAATTTTGTTTTAGGTGAACCTTTTGGTTTATGGATATAAAAAAATTGAGGTAAATTGTCTTCATTTAAAGGAACCTGATAGCCTGATGGTTTTATTACTGAAATAATATTATCATTTTCAATAGGCAGTTGGTACTTTCCGTTTTCATTTGTTAATACAACTTGTTCTCCATTAGTGACAGCTACGCCCTCGATACCTTTTTCTTTTTTGTCTTTAACAGTATTGTTGTTTGTGTCTTCAAATACATAGCCGCTCACGATGTTTTGGGCTAGAATGCTTTGCGCAAAGGCAACACATATGCAATAAGTAACTATTAGTTTTTTCATTATATATTATATTGAATTGTATTGTATTGTTTTAATTTTGATCCCACCAAACTTTCACATTAATCTCATCACCTCCCATTCTATTTACCGCTTCTTTATAGTTTTGATAATTTCTATCGGCAGCATCCAGTGGGTAATACAATCGTGAGGGCATTTCTTGATTATTGGACATTGCAGTTGTAGTAGGCAGGACTGGGAAGTTTGTTCTGCGATGCTCAAACCAAGCTTGATAATCTGTAAAGAATAGCGCAAAATATTTTTGTACTATAATTTGCTCTAAAGTGCCATTATAAGCTGTTAACTCATTATCAAAATAGTCATCTGGAAATTCTAAATCCCACATCTTTACAGCTGCTTTCACACCATTTTTATAATAATGTTCCGCATCATTAATATATCCTTTTTGTGCCATTTCTGCTTTGATAAATTCTATTTCGGCATAGCTCATCATGGGAATAATTAGCGGGGCTTCTGCCAACTTATTAAGTACACCTGAAGCTGTTGCTATACTATCTGGCAATGGTTCATTTATATAATCGATGGGAACACCTATATACCCATAGTCCTCATTATTTAACCCCTTAGCTTTTCCTGCATAAATAGCTCTTCTTGCGTCGTCAAAACCATTTAAATTATCTATAAAAAACTTAGAATAATATCTAAATACTCCAAAATCTTGGGGTCTATCCCAAGGTGAAAGTAAGGGAGCCATACCAGTTATCTGAATTACGGCTTCATCATCATTACCTGTAAAAACAGGATATTGAGAAGGGTTATTAATCATAGTTGTCATTTTAGTAAACGCATTGGTTTCTGGTCTATTAGAAATTCTAAGCAACAGTCTTAAATGAAGTGAATTGGTGAATTTTTTCCATTTGAAAACATCATTGTTAAATAAAATATCCTCTACATATGGCATCGGAACATTTACATCGTAAATGCTATTTGCATATTCTAGATCTTTTAATATTTGTGAATATATTTCCTCTTGTGGAGTGAACTCTGGATACCAATTTCCTTCCTCTGCTTCCAGAGCATTTTTCATAGGTACATCACCAAAACAATCGGTAAGCATAGAAAGTGCATAAGCTTTAAGGGTTAGAGCAATTGCTTGATAATTAGGCAATCCTTCCCTTATGGCAGCTGCTTCCATTTCCTTAAGGTTATTTAATTGGGTATAGTAAGTATTCCAAGTAGACGCTCCAATATTCTCTGTAAAATCATATAAGAATGGGGCATTTATATAATCGTCAGTCATTATAAACATTTGTGTTACTGGAGCGCCAACATTTCTAAATTGAATTGCATTCCTTTTAACCATTTCATAAATGATAGGGTTTAGTGCACTCCCTGCTGTAATTTCTGTAAGTTTATTTGGGTCTGTATTAGTTTCTTCAAAATCTGTAGTACAAGACCAAATTAAGAGTCCAGTTAATACTGTTAAGAAGCTATATTTAATTTTTTTCATTTTTTTATATTTTTAAATTAGAAACCTACTTTAATATTCATTCCAAACTCTGATGCTACAGGCATTTGCCCTACTTCTACACCAGGGTGTAGATTAGTTCCACCAGCCAAACCTGATACCTCAGGATCGTAAATAGGAAAATCTGAAATCACCGCTAAATTTCTGCCGTATACAGAGAGACTTAATTCACTTAGGAATGTGTTCTTTAGCGTTTCTTGTGTAAATGAATACTCTAATGTTACCTCCCTTAATTTGACGAAAGAGGCATCAAATGAATTCGCTTCTGTGTTTGCTAAAGGATAATGCAAATTATAATAATCGGCAATTGCCAATGGGGTAGTATTTGGCGAATAAGTACCGTCGCCATTATCTACCACACCATTACCAATAAGCTCTCCAGTTTCTCGACCTTTAAGAGTGTGTTTTAGTTTTCCTTGCTGGGTCAATTTGTGATGGGTATGGGAGTAAATTTTACCGCCGTACTTTCCATCGATTACCATATTTAATCTTAGGTTTTTATATTGAAAAGAGTTTATAAAACCTGCTACCCATTTAGGCTGTGTATCTCCAATTTTGACAATACCATCAGTCATTTGAGGTATTCCCTTATTATTATAGATAACGTCTCCATTTGGGCTTCTCAAAAATGCACGCCCGTATAATGCTGCTGGCGACCCACCTTCTTCGGCTACTAATTGTGCTCCCGAAGAACTAAGCATTTGTAATATTCCTTCTTCAGCATTATCGTGAAGGGATAGAACTTTACCTTCGTTTTTGGCCCAAGTGAGTGTAGTGTTCCATTTAAAATTATTCAATTTTATCGGGGTGACATTTAACAAAAATTCTACACCTCTATTTCTTACTTCACCTGCATTAATCAATACGCTACTATATCCTGACGATCGTGGTAATGGCGTAGAAAGTATTTGGTTTTTAGTATTATTTTGGTACACAGTTGCGTCCAGTCGTAAACGCCCCTTAAACATTCTTACATCGACCCCAAGTTCCTTACTTGTTGTAATTTCTGGCTTAAAGTCTGTATTATAAAGTGAGGTTGGCGCCACTGCGGACCCTGAAAAATCTGTTCTGCCATAATATTTTTTTGTGCGATATCGATTACTATATTGCCCTGCACCCCCTACTTGTGCTACAGATGCTCTAAGTTTAGTAAAGCTTATGGGCTTTGCCATAGAAAATATTTCACTTAGCATAATACTTGCGCTTGCCGATGGGAAAAAATACGATTGATTATGTTTTGGCAACATACTGTTCCAATCATTACGACCTGTTATATCCAGAAAAGCTATATCCTTATAACCCAGGCTTACTAAACTATACAAAGAGTTCACCTTGTTTTTCCCTTCAAATTCGCTGGTAAAAGTTTCTGTACCATTTACCAAATTATATTGTCCTGGAATTTCAAGCCCATCTGCCCAAGAATCTTGTCGTAAATAATTATAATCCATTCGGTTTCCCCCTAGATTAGCCGTTACATCAAAGTCTCCAAAATCCTTATCATAGGTTAAAAGAAAATCTATATTAGTTTCATTTTTAAACACATTTGTTTTACGATAATAGCCTTTGGAATATCGGTTTATATCGTAAGGTCGTTGTTGTTTCATGTTTTTGTTATACATGTTTAAAGCCCCTCTCACCATTAAATTTAAATTAGTGTTTAATTTAATGTCTGCACTTAAATTCCCGGTTACTGCATGCTGATCTAAACTATTTTGGATTTCATAAGCCATTGCGAAGGGATTATCTATATAACTACTATAAGGTCTAATCATATCCAATTGCTCTTGCCCATTTTTCCAAATTGGACGATACCAGTCTAAATCTACATTTGGGTTTTGGAAAATCATGAAGTAGGCTATTGAATGGTTGTTATATCCTTGCCCTGGTAAATTATCACTAGTCTTGTGACGATAATTTGCCACTGCTTTGAGGTTCACTTTATCAGAAATTTGCTGATCTCCATTAAATGAAAATGATAGTTGTTCAAATCCAGTATTAGGCATGATCCATTCATTTTCGGTATGGGTAAGAGAACTACGCATACTTCCTTTTTCATTACTACCTTGGATGGATAAGTTTTGGGTATAGGTTTTTCCAGTTTGCCAGAAATCCTTTCGGTTATCTTTATAGGGTTTCCATAAGGTTTTTTTTGCTCCTTGTCCTTCTAAATATGGGTCGTATTGATAATAGTATTGGCCGTCAAATTTTGGCCCAAAAGCACTACTACTTCCTGCCGTACTGTTACCATCCTCGGATGCTCCATAACTATAATAAAGGCGGTCATTATATGAACGTGGGTTTCCATTTTCATCTATTTCCGGTTTTAAATAACTTCCTTTTCCACTTCCTTGACCGTACTCATACTGCCAATCTGGCCATCGGGTTATTTTATCGAATTTTACATTGGATGAATAAGTAATTCCCAAACCTTTATTTCGTTTTCCGGATTTAGTAGTAACAATTACAGCTCCATTTGCCGCTTGATACCCATAAAGGGCCGAGGCAGCGGGACCTTTTAAAACCGATATACTTTCAATATCTTCGGGGTTTAAATCTGAAATTGCGTTTCCAAAATCAACAGGTGTATCATTATTTGCATCTCCTCCCATATAGCCATTGGATGCTCCCGAACCTGGAAACTCGTTTTGTACGGGAATTCCATCAATTACAATTAATGCACCGTTATTTCCTGGATCTAAAGATGCATTTCCTCTTAAAACAATTTGTTGTGAACTTATTGGCCCACCCAAACCATTAATATTTAAACCAGGAACTTTTCCGCGTAAGGCATCGGACCAGTTATTAGGTCTTGCATCGGTAAGCTCTTGCGACACAACTGTTTGTTGAGCATACCCCAGTTTTTTTTCCTCTCTCTTAATTCCTAATGCAGTAACGACCACTTCATTTAATGCATTATCACTTTGGGTTAGACTTACATTTAAAAACTCTGATTGCGTTAATACAACTTCTTTACGCTCAAAACCCATAAAAGAAAAAACAATCGTTACCGGAAAATCTTCAACTTTAAAATTGAAATTTCCATCAAAATCGGATATGGTTCCATACGATGTTCCCTTTACTATTACGGTTGCTCCTGCCAAAGGTACCCCCTGATTATCGGTAATTTTTCCTTGTACTACCTTGTCTTGAACTTTAGATGGAATTACTGTTATAGTATGATTGAGCAGCTCATAATTAAAACCTGTCTCCTCCGTTAAGATTTGTATTACTTCTTTAATGTTTTTGTTTTGAATATTTAAATTATACTTGGTAGTATTTTGGCTGATATAACTGTCAAATACGAAAGTTAATTCTGTTTTTTCTTCAATAGCAGAAAAGATTTTTGTTATGTTGACGTTAGTTAGATTTAAGCTTATGTAATTATTATCTATATTCAAAGAAGCTGCTTTTCCGGTAAAAATAATACACAGTAGTGCTAAAAAAGTAGCTTTCTTAAGGGGATTTTTTAAAAATAATTGTAGTTTAGTATTCATTCTTTATTGGCTATTATTTAATTTATAGTCTTGTACTGAAAGCCCATTCCTGTTACAGCAGTAATGGGCTATTTTTTTTGGCTAATTCAAATTTGTTTTTTTACTTATAAGAATATGTTTAGGGGTTATTGTATCTATTTTTAAATCTTTAACTAGTGCAATGCTCTTAATAACATTCTCTATTTTTTCATTTCTAAATTTTCCTGAAATTGTTAGTTTTTCAAGGTTTTTGGATTTAAAAGATATTTTGATATTGTACCAATCTTCAAGAATTCTAGCTGTTTCTTGCAAGGTATTATTGTGAAGATGTATTGTATTATTAGTCCAAGCAATAGTATTATCACTGGCAGTTTTAGCGTAATTAAATTTGTTGTTCTCGAAAATAACTTGTTCGTTTTTTCGAATTATTGTGCTGTTATTTATATTGTTATTGGCATTGACTTTTACCAATCCTGAAACCACTTTTACTGTAGGCTTACTGTAGGAATTTGCATTAATATCAAAAGAGGTCCCCAAAACCTGAACTTTTATCTTTTCAGTAGTTACTGTAAACGGATATTCTTCGGCTTTAGCTACCTTAAAAAAGGCCTGACCATTTAATTTTACATTCCTGTTGACCTCAAAATTACTAGGGTAACTTATAGCGCTATTGGCATTAAGTGTAACTACAGAGCCATCTTGAAGTATTATTTCTTTCTTCTCGCCTTTGGCTGTTAGATGTGTTATTATTGTAGGTTTTTCGAAGAACCGAAAGCTCAAAAAACAAACTACAACTATAGCCGCTGAGATAGCAATTTTCGCATAGATAAATGAATTATGATTATCTTTAGGTAATTGTCTTTTAACTTTCTCTAATATATTTTTTCTTTCGTTGTTCTGAAAATTTGGTATAATATTATCATCTTTATGAATATCTAAAAAAGTTTCAATAACCTTAGATTCATGTGAGGTAGCTTCACCTTTTGCAAATTTTTCAACTATTAGAATAAAATTTTCTTTCTTCAACTTAACTGTGTTTAATAGCAAGACACAGAAACCTATAGTTACACGTATGCAAAAATTAAGGCTTAACCATAACTTAAATTTGAGGTCCGCTAGATAACATTAAGGAAACACTGCTAGAGGCGGAAAAGAAAATTTCAATATAATAGCACATTAGCGAAGAATTTTTAATGCATTGCTGATATGAGTCTCCACAGTTCGAATAGATAAATTTAGAATCTGTGCAATTTCAGCGTTGCTCTTTTGCTCTTCTCTACTTAACTTAAAAACTTTTTTACATTTTACGGGTAGTTTCTCTATTTTTTTGAATACATCTTTTTCCAGTTCTTCATACTCCAAATTATCAAAAAAACTATCTGGTATGGATTCGATGAAATCTAATTGTTGTGTAGAGAACTTAAGATCACGAATGTGATTGGCTATCTTATACTTGACAGCTTTAAATAAATAGCCTTCTAGGTTGAGAATAGTATTTTCCTTATTTAAATTCCACAGACTGATAAAAACTTCCTGTACTATATCTTCACATACTTCACTATTTTTATAAATTTTATAAGCGTAGGTATATAATCTTTTCCAATAACGATTAAATATTTCCTCGAAAGCCTTAGAATTGTTTTTTGAAGATAGTTTAAGTAATTCTTTATCTTCTAATGCTGAAAGAATGATTGCCATTTCCCTATTTTATCTTACCACAAACAAAAACAATAATTAAAGGAATGCTGCTAAGCCAGTATTACATATATATTACGCTATTGTTAAGTTAAAAGTACATGTTGGAAAAACACTACTGTTAAGAAGACTCTCGAAAACCACATCGATTCAATTTAAATAACCTAAGGCGTGCTTTTGATCTTTGACCTTTAAAAGACTATGGTTTCTGCCATTTTTACGTCTCAGATATAGGTTGACCACTTAATTAGTGAAAAACTATAAAAGGAAATATATAGGACCACTTATACGATACGTGGGGAAATGTGAGATTTGAAAAGTGAGATTTGAAATGTAGGACGTAGGACATAGGACGGTAGGACATAGGACAATGTACGTCCCTGATATAGGTTTACTACAGAGGTTTGGGATGTTGTTTAGGGAAATTTATTTTCCTTCATTAAAGATTTTAGTAAGCGTGAGAATTGTTTGATTATAGCCACATTTAACCCGGGGCGCAATCGAGCGGGGTTTTGAAGAGCATTGTTTAGCTGGAATGCACTTTGGATTGATAAACACCAGTCATTTTAAAGACTCATTACTACTTTAGCTTGGGTCCCTCCCGATTGCTTTTTAGTGATTTTAAAATTCCCTCCTATAGATTTTAAACGTTGGTTAATAGTGTATAGGCCTTGGTTTCCAGTACTGTTGTTATCCTCATACCCAATGCCGTCATCTGAAATTTCGATTTGCAATCCATTTTCTCCATTGCTGAAAGCAATTTCGGCATTTTGGGCTTGGGAATGTTTAATAATATTATTTACTAATTCTTGAATTACTCGGAATAACATCAGTTGTAACTGGGGGGAAAGTATTTCGATATTACTACTTTTATCGGTAACTATAATTTTAACAAGTTTAGTTTCATTAATTTCAGAAGCAAAGTGTGAGGTAGCTTTAATCAAGCCTTCTTTTTCCAAAACAGTTGGCATGAGGTTGTGAGCAATGTGCCGTACATCGGAATGCGTGTCGTCTAGAATATTTTTTACCTTGGAAAGTTGTTCCAATTTCTTTTCGTCTGAGAGATGGGGTATGGATTCTAGGCTCATTTTGGCGGCTCCTATCATGGCGGCCACCCCGTCATGCAATTCTTGAGAAATACGTCGTCGTTCTCGTTCCTCCCCCAGAATAAAGGAATTCAATATGGAGTTTTCCTTTTCTTGCTGCAACTGTTTCAGTTTGGATTTTTGTTCTGCCCTGTTGTAAATAAAAATACCGCTCAAAATTGAAATCAAGAAGAGTGACCCCATAACAGCGTATAAAAAATTTGAGCGCTGTTTTTGGATTTTTAATTCTTGTTCTACAATTTGTTTCTCTTTTTTTTCAGTTTCGTATTTGGCGTGTATCTCATTAATTTCTCTCGTCTTTTCTACAGATGATATAGAATCCTTCCATATGGCATATGTAAAAAAGAATTCGGCTGCTTTCTCTTTTTGGTCAAGGTTATAAGAAATGGTTCCGGCAGTTTTTGACGCTCTGATTAAATTATTTTTATCGCCAATTTCTTGTGTCAATTTCACAGCGTTTTCCGCATACTTTAAGGCTTGTGTGCTTTTTCCAAGCTTTTCCAAAGCATCGGCATAAGTAGTATATGCACGAGCCGTGTGGGATTTGTCATTTAGTTCTTCGGCATAATTAACTGATAATTTTGCATATTGTTCGGACTTGTTCAGATTTTTTTCAATTAGCGATAAGGTTAGATTTGACTGAGTGAGGGCTATGAGGTCCGTTGAGTTTTTAGCTAGTTCTAACGCTTTCTCAGACCATTTTACGGTATTTAATGTATCCTTGACATGATAATAAAGAAGCCCTATATTACTTGCTACAGTAGCTATAAATCGTTTATCGTTATTTTCTTTCAACAAATGGTAAGACTTTTGTAAATATTCAAGCTGTTTGTCATCATTTTTAGTTTCGCCTAGCAAAGTGGCTATGTTTGAATATAAATATCCTAAGTGTATTGGGTTTCCTCCATCTTCTAATATGTTAGCAACTTTTAGAAAGTTTTCAATAGCAGAATGCAGATCACCTTTTAAATAGTAAGCGCTACCTAAAAGATTGTGAGCTTCTAAATCACTTCTTTCTTTGACAGTAGGATTGGGGTTCTTTATAGCTAATTGACTGTAAAAAATTGTAGAATCTACCTCCTTTTTATTCCAAAAATAATAAGCCTTTTTGAAATAAAGGTAATCTAAAAAGGGTACATTTTTGCTTTTCCCCTTTTTAATAATATTATTTAATAGAGCGATACAGTTTTCTTTTTTAGCATCAACACAACTTTCAAATTCAATGAACAAAGTTTTGAACTTCGGTCCAATATTTACATTTTCAACACGATTTTGGGCATTTGTGAGAATGGATAGTAGAAAGAACGAAATAAAAATTAGCTTCTTCATATTAATAAGATTGATATTAGACCTTAACTAAACCGAGCAAAATGGCTTTTTTAACCATTCCCGCAATATTTTTTACTTCAAGCTTTTGCATAATTCCTGCTCGATGAGTTTCAATGGTTTTTTCTGAAAGACAGAGTTGTTCGGCAATTTCCTTGGTTGTTTGCTCCTGAACTATCAACTGCAATACCTCCCTTTCTCTTTCTGTCAGTTCTATTTTACATTTTGAAGTGGATCCCTCAAAAAATATCTGCTGTGTTTTAGGGCTAAAATATTTTTCATTATTGGTTACGGCTTTGAGCGCTTTTTCAATATCTTCTCGACCATCAATTTTTAATAGGTAGCCATCGAATCCCGCATTTATAGAGGAGGTAATAGTTACAGAATCCGAATGGCTTGTTAAGGCAATGATTTTCATTTTGGGCGCTATCTGTTTTATCTCATTGATTATTTCTCTTGCATCGTGTTTGCCGAAACGAATGTCTAATAATAAAACTTCGAAATTATCTTCTTTCAAACTATCTTTTAGCTGTACAAAATTTAATACACTCCGTGTTTTCTCTACAAAATCAAAGGTTGACAGTAACACTTCCAAACCTTCCAAAACCAAAAAGTGGTCATCAGCGAGCAAAATTTTCATCATAACTAACTTTATAATTGCAGTGCTGCAAATTAGCTATTTTTTTGTGCTCATTTATTGTTTAAAACTACTTCTTTTGTTTTAAAAACTTTGAACGAGGATTTTTCGGTTCATTCTACCTTCGCAAAAGCTCAACTTTTGTGCCTTTACCTTTAGCCAATGTTTTCCCGGTTGGACTAAATGTGATAAGGTTGGATTTACCAATTTTCGTTTCCTCAATAACGGCTCCGTTATTTCCCGATAATCTTAAAAATCTGTTTTTCTCTAATAACCATAATTCATCCTCAACAGCATTGTATTTTTTAAGATTTTTTGTAACAATACTTCCATTTATATTTCCTTCATAATCCATCATGGCCACACCTTTGGTACCTATTACTAGGAGCCCTTGGGGGTAAAACTCGCTGTATTTAACTGTTCCCACCCCTAAGTCTTTAGTAGAGGTATATGAAATTTTGTTGCCTGTTTTTGCATCGAAGACATAAATTCCTTTAGACACTACATCAATTAATCGATTGTTTATAGTATCTATAATAAAGGGATTAAACTGTTTTGAGAGGTCTGCACTGTTCTTCGCTTTTTCAGTTTCGAAAATTTCATCTCCAGTTTGGGCGTTCAAAGCTTTAATTATAGTTCGGTTGAAATTGCCTCTAGCTTTCACATAAAATATTCCATCAAACATCTCATCTTGAATCTCTGTCCATTGTTGTCCTAACACTCCATACACTTGGTTCTCAATTTTATCTTGATGGATATCTATAATCATATATCCTTTCACACCACCCGTACCCCAGGCACCTTTTTTGTTAAACATGGTGAAATAACAAAGTTTGCCATTTTCGTTAAAGTGAAGTTTACGAGATATTAATCGGTTGTATTTACTGGTAGTTTCTGCCCCTGCTCCGAAACTTCCACCCATTGCCTTATCTATGGCCATTATTCCTTTCAATCCTTGGGTTACATTACGCGCTGCGTTGAGACCTTCTTTTACATCACCACTGCGTTCCGTACCGGTTTCTAGGTCTATTAAACTCAACTGCAAATACTGCAGTACCAAGGTATTATCAACAATAGTAGCTTTCCCGGGAACAAAGTCGCCATCGTAATTAACTTTCCAAATTATTTTGCCTGTTTGTGCATCTATGGCGATAATTTCTGGCGTTGTGGTAAGCAAATCCAACGCCCCGTCTGTTGCGGGAATGGTAATGGCAAGCATTCTGTCGCTTTTTGATTCAAAAAGTAATTCGCCTATACCTCCCTTAAAGTCCGCCTGTGTCCAAATTGTATTTCCTTTTCGAACCCCTACTAATTGAAGTCCATTTTTCCCATTTAAAGCAATGGCTTTTTTTTCTGGAATATAGTTAACTAACCTATCAAGAAAGCGGTCTTGGGTAAAGGCGTTCTTGGCTCTATTTGCCGATCTACGGGATGAAACACCGTTTATCTCGTTGGTAACTATTCCACTGGCATGAGCGTTAATTACTGTTTCGGCTACAGAAACGCCTATGTCCAATTGATCGGATTCCCAAAGTAATGCCCCATCTTTTAGATCGAAAGCTTTGATTTCAGTTTGGTTGTGCTGATAATCTATGGTCATAAATACATTTTCTTTATCAAAGAGAAAATATCCACTTCCGGTGGGCACCGAAATACCTTGGACAAAGCGTCCAATTTTAAACTTAAATTTTCCTTTAAGTATTTGTCTGTTAGCCTCAATATCCCAAACCATATACTGATTTTCATTCTCTGCAATCAAATATTTGCCGTTAGGAGAAAAATCTATAAATTCAGGTGCAAAGCCAAGTTCAATTTCAAATGTACTATTAGCGTTTTGGCCGTATATAAATGATAACGACAATAATGTAAAACAGAGGATAGCTGTATTCTTTATATTAATCAACATTGTTTTAGGTATTTATAGATTATGATTGTTTTTTGTAAACTACGTACATGCGTTTGTCGGAACCCGGACGAATTGGTATTCCAACTACCATTTTTCCCACTGTCAAACTGTGGATAAGCCAATTTATCTTTTGTTTCTCTTTTGTGAGTATTAAGGTATTGCCATCTAATTTCCAACTAAAAGTGCTTGTTATAGCTTTGCAGTCTTTATCATATCGGACATCTTTTGCCTCATAGTTTTCAGAAAATTGGCTGTAGTCTTTCTCACAATTAACACCTGCATGATTATGAGGCGCTAACCATCCTTCGCCATTTTCACCCATAAGGGTTCCTTGAATTTCCCAAGTCCCAAACAGTGCCGTATCGTTTAATTCTTGCGAAATACCTTTTTGCGTAAACAATAAAAGTATTAGCACAAAAAACATGATGGCGGGAAAATTATTTATTGATATTTTCATAGTTACCTATTTATATGTTATCGGGATTAGGGCGCTGCTATGATAATAGTTCCTGATCCTGATACTATTTCATTATTTAAAGTATTAGAAAATGTGCCTTCAAAATGAAGTGTAAAAGCTGCAATTTTGGCATCTTCGCCATAGTGGTTAACCGTTTGTTCTTGATAATTGTCTAGTGTAGCCGTGTATTGAATAGATGTATATATTTTTTCGGCGTTCCATTCATTAAAAGAAATACCTGCAAAAATACTTTCAGGATTGGGCTGATTGTCTTCATCGAGCTCTAATACTATTGATAGATTAAATATTCCGGTTTCGTAAAGCAATATTGAAAGATTGTCTCGATTTGTATCTTCATTATATTCTACAAATGCTGAGTAATAAAAGATATCACCTGTATATTTTGGCACAGAACCCTGAAATTCTTCCCCATTGTCAAGAGATATATAATAGCTATGGCTTCCCGAGTTGATGTCTGTTTGATTTGGACTGTTATCTTCATCATTGGAGCATGCTGTTAACAAGCCCAAACTAAGGATGTACACTACTAATAGGTATAGTTGTTTGTGTTTCATATTTACTTATTATTTAAATGGCAGTACTTACCATGCATTTTTTGGTGCAGCGAACTGTCCGTTAGTTACAGTAATTTTTTCTCCTGCTGAGGAATAGGCTTCAAAACTGAAAGTACCCTTAATGATATTGTTGGTGTTGCTCACAATATTAATCGTTCCGCTAATGGATCCGTTATTTCCTCCGAAATGAGTACCTGGGTCTGTCATTGTATCGGTAAACATAGAGATTGTAGCATTAAATGAGTTTTGATTGTAAGTATTTGACAATCCTTGGACTATAGGGTATTCTCCTGGTTCAGGTAACGCTATATGGTTATTGGAATTTTGCTCAAAAGTAATATTCCAGATTCTCCCATTATGGTAAATAGCCTCATTATTGGATACTTGAAAATATTTAATATTGTATTGATTATTGAGATAATATGTTACCTCACCTTCCATCGAAGTATTTTCAAAGTCGGAAACATCAAATGCAATACCACCGTCTTCAATGGTAACTAAATCATTTTGGTGATTGTTACTAGGATCATCATCGTTTTTACTACAGGACGCAATTACAAGTGAAGCAATGATAATTAAGCTGAAAGAATATATTTGATTAACTATCTCCATGGAATTTAAATTAAAAGGAAAATTAAAAAAAGAAACGGCAAATCGTTGGGTATCATGGCTAAAAATAGACTTGCCGTTTTTCACAAATTATATGTATTATGGAAGACAATACTCTCCACCTACGTTGTCGAAAATCACATTATTTATCTGAAGGTTTTCAAAGTTATATCCTGTTCCTTCGTAGAAAGCACAATTTGGCAAGTCTTTAAATACAGTATTGGATACCTTTAAATGTGGATTTGCCCACATATATATCGCTCCCGTGTTTTCAATATTTCCTACTGGAAAATCACCCTTAGCTTTTTCAATGATGGCATAGTCAATAGTACTCATCTCCTCTGTATAGCCCCAATAAATACCGCCCCAATTTGTATCATTATACGGTTTTAGATGTACAGGGTTAGCTGCTGTTCCCTTAATTTTAAAGGTTGTGCTATGAGAAGGCATTAACGGAGAAAATTGTAAATAAGCCTCTGCTTTAA
This sequence comes from Aequorivita sp. 609, assembly GCF_014212065.1. Lineage (NCBI taxonomy): Bacteria > Pseudomonadati > Bacteroidota > Flavobacteriia > Flavobacteriales > Flavobacteriaceae > Aequorivita > Aequorivita sp. 609. The sequence goes on from NZ_JACJVM010000025.1 coordinate 42,296, forward strand.
ACTGCATTTCCACCCCTGCCTCGATAGTTAAATGACCGTCTTTTTTACCATGAATTCTGCCATCTACTAGATATGGAACATCTAGTTTCTGCCAACTTACTGTTTGGTTTTCAATTTCGTAGTATGAAGTTGTGATATTTAGAAAATCACTCACATTACCTATATATGAAGAGCTATTATTAAAGACATGCGTCATCTCGGCAGACACCTTTACTGGCACACCATTATTTCCTGTGATGACAAGGTTAGAAGTAGAAACAGTGGCGTTTTTTCTAATTCCATGAAAATCTAAACCAATACTTCCTCCGTTTTTAATTGTTACATGGTTAAGGGTAAGTGCCTGTGGTGTCGTGCCTGAAACGCCTCGTATTGCCAAACTTCCTTCATAAATAGGCGATGTTTCCGTCAAATTTTTTGACCCCGCATACTCAATAACTGTGTGTTCAATTATGTTATTAGGATTATGTGCTTCCGTTAAGAAAATTCCTCTCCAAAAGCCTTGTTGTTTGGAAGTTCCGGATAGGACAACTGGATTTGTTGGGGTTCCTTTAATTTCTAAATTATTACTATCTAGATTAATCCATAGGCCTGCATGCTTTTCAAATTCAATGACAACACCAGGCTCAATTCTTAGACTTCCCTGCACATCGGCATAGCACGGTATGATATAATCTACAGGCCTTTGTGGATCGTCCGTCAAGATTCTATCCTCGCTAAAATAATCACAATCTAAGACAATAGGTGGTAGATCTAATTGTTCATCATCAAAATGGCCATCGTCATCACTACTACAAGAAAACAACATAAATAAACCTAAAGCCATTGTTGTTACTTTGTGTGAATGTTTAAAAATTTTCATAGTATTTACTTTTAATTAATATTATTATTTAAGGGTTGTACCCAGTTGTTTCTTCTAGGACAAACTTAGGAAGAGAATCAAAAGCTAGTTTCAGGGTAATTACGGAAATTTTATCTCAGGGTTTTCCCCGAGGCTTATTGTAGTTTTGTGATTTATTAGGGATTATACGTGAAATTCTATAAAAGGAAATATATAGGACCACTTATACGATACGTGGGGGCAATGTGAGAAGTGAAAATTGGGATGTGAGATTTGAGATTTGAGATTCTAGATACTAGAGTCTAGATGCTAGAGGCTTGTACGTCTCTGATATAGGTTGACCACTAAGGTTTGGGAAGTTTTGTTAGCGGATGTATTTGACAAGAGGTAGCGTTTGTGCGAGAACGGAGAGAATGAAAGAGGAATTGAGCAAGCTGTTGTTCAAATAGCAGCATAACTAACCATTGTAAAGGACTAAACTAGTAAATCAATAAAATAGCATTGACTTCTAAACAATAATTCTTTAAATAACTCAATACATAAAATTTGATTTCAAAACGACATTATCCTGCCAAGTGTGTAAATTTAAAATACCAAGGGTTGGACACTTTTAAAGTCTGACCCATTTTTCATAGATCGTTGGGAACTGAATTAGAATAATGCCCCAATTCCCAATGGCATTGTCCATTTTTTGGTTGCTTCGCAAGAGCTCCCGCACAACTAGTGTTTCCTATGTCTGCTCTACCCGAAGCGACTACGATATAATCTTCAGTCATGTTTACTGCACTTCCAAATTCAGCCATTTCATGTGAATCATCGGGTACTAAAGTTTGGTGATGGCTCCACCCCTCCTCTGAATTTTTTGTATAAATATATGCGGTTCCTGCTGCGATGTTATAACGCGATGTTCCGGAAATTCAAAGTCCCCTCGAATATCTACTGCTGTTCCAAACTCATCTATTGGACCTCTTTCAGGACTAATAATTTTTGATTGCTATACGTATTGTGCAAATGTAGAAACTGATATTAACAAGGTAGAAATGATAACTATTATTTTTGATTCGATTTTCATAGTAAAATAAGTTTAAGTTAAATGATTATGAAATAGAGTAAATCAGTTAATATTCTGAAAAACTAGGATTTCATAAAACTATAAGCTTTAGCCAATTATCATTAATTAATAACTGGACAATACGTGACATCAAATTAAACATAATGTGACATAGTTTGTTTGACTATTATTTAAAAAATATATTATTCATCCAATATTATTTCAGTTTTTATTTAGACTAATTATAAATACCTTTGGCGAGTAAATTTTTACTTTTTACAAAACCAATCGTTTTTAAATAAAATGGAATACCTTACAATTTCGGGTAGAATTGAGAAAATAGACAAAGAGACAATTAAAACTTGTTTAATCTCTGCATATCAAAAAGGACAAGTTTTTGAGGAGACGGAATACTGTATGGAATGCGGACAATTGATTTCTTTTGAATCAAAGATTATTAAAGCTTCTGGAATTCTAATAAGGGAAGTAAAATGTATTCAGTCTACAAATATTACAGAAGAATTAGAAATTTGGGGAGAGCCTGTAATAATGAGGTTTATCATAAAAACAGGTAAGGAAAGACCTACACATAATATAATCTATGGCTCTAATTCTAAAACCTATTTTGTTACAACCTATCAAGAAACGGATAGTGTTTTTATGATTATTCTTTCTAAGGAATTTTACTTTAACCTTATCCACCATAGTTACGAATCGCATAAGGAATTTGCTTCTCATATATTTAACAATACCACAACCAATCTCTTTGTTGCAGACCTTCCTATTGATCCTTTAATTGGTGGGATTATCAAGGAAATAAAAGACTGTAATAGAGTCGGTTTGTTTAAGCGAATATTTATTGAAAACAAAGTACAAGAGTTATTATTGTTACAGTTAGAGCTCTATCTGCATCAAAAAAAATATAATAATCATGTAGAGTTCAATGCAGATGAAATTGCAAAGCTATGTCAAGCAAAACTTATTCTTGATAATAGGTTTACCGAAGCCCCTACAATCAATGAACTTTCAAAAGAAGTTTTTCTCAATGAAACAAAACTTAGAAAAGACTTTAAAACATATTACGGTGTAACCATAAAAAACTATGTAATTAGCCTTAAAATGAAGTACGCCCTTAAGCTACTTCACGAAAAAAAACATAACATAACAGAAATTGCTGAGCTTTGTGGCTATAACGGACTTGTTCAATTTTCAATTGCCTTCAAGAAAATCTACGGCTGTTCGCCTAAAAAATATCAGATATAAATCTTATGGCATATTGTGGTTAATGTCCACAAAACACCAACATTTCTATATTTCTAATTCTCTTTAAAATTTTATTCTTTCACGCAAAGGCACTATGCTTTTCTGTGGTTATGTAGGATTATCTGACCGCAAAAACATAAAAGCCCCCTGGTTTTCAAGTTCTTTTCTGATTTCTATTTCTCTTGTTTGATTTCAACAGGTCTATAAATGCCTACGCCAGAAATATAAAAAAAGATATCAAAAAGCTTAAATAATACTAGTCCTCCCTTTCCCTAAAAACAATATCAGTCTTTACATTTGCCTCTTATTTAGATTAAATAAAAATAATAGCCATTTAAGATTATTTCTACTCATGATCTCTTTTGTAGAATTCATTATTCCAAAGATGATGTAACCGTATTTAAATAAATCTTTTAGAAGTAAAGTCTTAATCTAACTTAAATCATGACTAAAAACCATTTTATATATCTCACAACTTTGCTCGTTAGCATTCCCCTATTCGCTCAACAGGAAATAGTTAAAGACACTAGTGAAGTGCAAAGACTAGAGGAGGTTATTGTAACAGGTCAACACAATCCACAATCTGTTGGTAAATCTGTATTTGAAGTGAAGGTTATTTCCCGAAAAGACATCGAGCGCCAAGGCGGAAATAATCTTGCAGACATACTAAACACAACGCTAAACCTAAATATAACACCAAACACCTCAACTGGTAAAAGCGGAGTTAGCCTTTTTGGTTTAGACAGCCAATATTTTAAGGTGTTGGTAGATAATGTTCCTATAATCAATGAGGAAGGTATGGGAAATAATACCGACCTCACCCTTATAAACCTAGATGATGTTGAGCGTGTAGAAATCGTGGAAGGCGCTATGGGAGTACAATACGGCGCTAATGCCGTATCTGGAATTATAAACGTTATAACAAAAAAGTCCTCACGCAACGTTTGGGATATCAGCACCTATATTCAAGAAGAATCAGTAGGTGATGAATACGAATGGTTCAATAAAGGCCGACACATCCAATCGTTGCGAGTGGGGCACAAATTAAACGAGTACTTATATGTAAACATAGGATACACCCGAAACGATTTCGGTGGGTATTGGAGCGATAGAATGGGAGAAAAATACGATCGCAACGACGACAGACGCGGCCATGAGTGGCTACCAAAACTTCAGCAAAATGCCAAAGCACTGCTATCCTACAGTAAAAATGATTTTTCAATTTTTTATCGGTTCGACTATTTAAATGAAACGATTGAAAACTACAGCAAATTGGTTGCTGTCAACGAAAACCCGGCAACAGGAACTACACGTCCAATCTCACAAGATGAACTTTTTACCAACAACCGCTTTTACCATCATCTAAACTCAACGGGATCGATATTTCGAAAAATTAATTACAATTTTTCAATAAGCTACCAGGAGCAAACTAAGGACTTAGAGCGTTACTCATATATCATTCGCGAAGATGTAAAAGAGAATATAGAAAAAGGCCAATACCAACAACGAACCGCTTTTTTCTCACGTGGTACTTTTAGTAATCTTATTAATACAGAAAAAATTAGCCTCCAAGCAGGTTATGAACTTACCAACGAACGAGGAAGTGGATCGGCAGTTGCCATATTGATAACGCCAGGTGAAGAAAAAACTACTCAAAATCTTAATAATTATGATTTTTTCGCTTCCTCTGAAATAAAACTTTCGGAAAGCTTCTCCTTCCGACCGGGAGCTAGAGTTTCCTTTAGCAATATTTTCGACACACAATTTATAGGTTCTTTAAGTGCGAAACAAAGTTTAAATAAAGGATGGGAACTTCGAGCCATCCTAGGATCTGCAAATCGAACCCCGAATTACGACGAGCTATACACTTATTTTGTTGACGTGAACCACAATGTGCAAGGCAACCCAGATTTACTTCCTGAAAAAGGACTCTCTGCCTTCTTTCACATAAAGAAAAAAACCTCCTTATCTGAGGGAAAAATTCGTTTAAAAAACAAATTGAGTCTTAATTATCTAGGACTTAACGATCGTATTGAATTAATAGTGGTTCAACAGAGTCCGCTTGCTTTTCAATATAATAACATAGATAAGTATAGGGTCATTGGCGCCTTTATGGAAAACGAATTGTATGTAGGGAATTTAAAAGCACAGCTAGGAGCTTCTATTCAGGGAATTTCAAAGGTCTTAAAAACCAATAATAACAATAATGATGATTTTCTTTTTAACCTTCAATTAAATGCAAATCTTTCATACACACTTCCTAAATGGAATACCACCCTTTCAACCTACTTTAAATACATTGGTGAACAGCAACAGTTTGTAGAAAAAACAAACCAAGAAGGTGTCCAAGTTTTCGAAACTGGAAAAACCGACGATTATAGCTGGATGGATGCAACAATCAGTAAATCCTTTTTCAACAAAAACGTTACTACTACTATTGGAGCCCGCAATCTTTTTAATGTAAACTCAGTAGAAACAACAGCAATAAATGGCGGAGCTCATAACGGACCTGCAACACAAATACCCCTCGCTTATGGTCGATCTTATTTTGTGAAACTAGCTTACAACTTAAACCTATAAATGATGAAAACAACTACTATTTTTATATACATAACCTTAGCCATATTCGGATTCGCTTCTTGCAGTTCAGATGATAACAATCTTAGTACTGACCCATTTGTGGTCGCCTTTGAAGATCGTTCCGCGAATCTTAAAGAGATTAATGTTTTTGAAGATATAATGTTAATATATTCAACATCTGCTATAGAAGCAGGTGGTTTTAGCATTACGGTAACTGCTGAGAATGCAGTTTATGGTGTCGATTTTACGACAGAACCTGCACTTATAAACGGAAAGATAACACTCCCAATAAATCAAGGCAGTAACTCCAACAACTTTAAATTTCAACTTTTAAACCCAAACTTGGATGAAACTACCAATATAATTTTCAAGATTGACAATATAGATTATCCAAATGCTAGCATTCAAGGCAACACCACTTTTACAATTAATTCTGAAGCAGCATTAGGGGGAAGCATTCAGCCAGAAGTAGGTGGGCCAAATGAACAGTTTCAAGTATATGTAGATTTAAGTTCAAAAACTACCAAACAGGTATTACGAGATTCTTGGGATCTCGCCTTCTACTCCCATGACGAATTTCGCGTAGGTATAAATGGTTCCATATATATGGCCGCAGCCGAATTAGAACAATCCAATATCGACAATATTACGCAAGCAGATGTAGCCGACCTAATGCCGCAAGTAGCAGTAGGTACTTTCGACCCTTCAAATGAAATATACATAGACTACCCTGACGGCGATATAAATCGAACTGCCATCAAAGAAATTACTTTAGAAGATGCCCTAAACAAAGTCTATTTAGTAAACTTAGGCTACAAAGTAGGAACCGAAACCCCAACCAATGGCAGTGTAGCTGTAGCTGGCGATGCACGTGGGTGGAAAAAAATAAGAATTCTTAGAGACGGTACTAGCTATATTTTACAATATGCAGACCTTAACGATACCAATCACCAAGAAATCACCATTGATAAATTATCTGGCTACAATGCGACTTTCTTCAGTTTTGATACGAACTCCACTGTTAGTGTAGAACCCGAAGCAGATCGGTGGGATCTCAATTTTACAGTTTTTACAAATATTATTGAAGGCGCAGGATCTTATGGATTTTCTGATGGTGTACTCCACAACCGAAAAGGTGGAGTAACCGTATACACCGTTTCGACCGAACATTATGATTATGACACCTTTTTACTCTCAAACACAGTTGAATCTAATTTTAAACTTGATCAACGCACCATTGGTGAGACTTGGAGAAATGTTATAAACAATGATAAAGTACTGAATCACGATATATTCTATATCATAAAAGACGCCAACAATAACATTTACAAACTAAAGTTTACGGCGCTACTAAATGATCAAGGACAGCGTGGTTACCCAGAATTCAAATATGAACTTTTAAAATAATTTATAAATCAACAAAAATTCAAATACAATGAAAAAACTATTACATATTGCTGCCATAGCCTTGACTGGTTTACTTTCACAGGCACAACAAACAAATGCGACACTTTCGATGGGGCAAGGATACAGTAATGAAGTTTACTACAAACTCTCTTCAGCAGAAACAAATACGTTTCCAGCTTCAAGTTGGGACATAGCCTTTTTACGTGAAAATCCACAAAATATTGGTATTCGTGTAAATGATGGAATAGGCATTCAGGTTTATGAAGCATCAAACAATCCAGCCGATTTCAACACTATTGATATTGCAGACGAAGCGTCTTGGACTCCGTTGTATAATGACGATACTAATTGGGATAATGGTGCTTTTATGCAAGGTTCTGCGAGTTATGGTTGGGGAGAATACAACCCAGTATCTCACCACGTAGAGGGAACAATCGTTTTTGTATTAAAGTATACCGATGGCACCTATAGAAAGTTTATTAATGAAGATTACTATGGTGGCTACACTTTTAAATACGCTACTTGGGATGGAACTGATTGGATAGATGAAACAACTACAACTGTATCAAACACAAGTAATCCAGAAAACCGTTACAATTATTATTCGCTTCAAAACAATGCAGAAGTTGTTGCCGAACCAGCGATAGGTTCTTGGGATTTTGTATTTAGAAAATACAATACTTTTTTAGATCCTCCAGGCGAAAATTATATTGTAACGGGAACCTTACAAAACCCAAATGTAACCGTTGCAAAAAACGAAGAGCCCGATGGTAATGGCAATCCAAACGGACTAGCGTATTCTGAAGAAATAAATACCATAGGATACAATTGGAAAACCTTTAACGGATCAGGTTATGATGTAAATACGGATATGGCCTATTATATAAAATACGATGAAAACACTGTGTACCGCTTAGTTTTTGAATCATTTGAAGGCGCATCAAACGGAAATATAAGTTTTTATTATGAAGATGTTTCAGATATCTTGGGGCTTGAGGATATTTCTGAAGGCGTTACTTTCGGAATGTTTCCAAATCCCACTACAGACAAAATTGTAAATATAGTATACGATTTAAAAAATACTAACTCATTAGAAAACAATCTTTCAATTTATAACATTCAAGGGCAGTTGGTACATACTTCTCAAATTGCTTCAACCAATGGTTTTTTCAACAAAACCCTAGATCTTTCTTCATTACAAAGCGGAATATATATGGTTCAGTTTAAAGCCGGAAAGAACGTTATCTCAAAAAAACTTATTCTAAATTAATATAAAATGAAAAAACAAAACTCGTTCTTATTGGCGCTATTCATTTCAGTGATGACATTACAAGCGCAAAACAAAAAAGAATTAGACAAAAAAGAACTAGATAAAAAGTCTATTAAAGATATGTGTGGTTGCTTCGAAGTAACCTTCAACTTTGCTGAAACTTTTAATTACAGCAAAGATTCGCTTTACAAACCTTCGCCAAATGAAGTGTCTTCAGGCTTGGAATGGGCTGAAATAATAACAGATGAAGATAATAAAATTGTTATTCAACATTTACTTCAAGTGGGCAATCCTGCTGAACCTATGATTGTAAAACATTGGCGCCAAGACTGGCTTTATGAAAACACAGATTTTTATTCATACAACGCAGACAACACTTGGGAATTTATAAAATTACCAGCTGCAAAAGTAAAAGGTCAATGGACTCAAAAAGTTTTTCAGGTAGATGATAGTCCAAGATACGAAGGTTCGGGTTCTTGGGTACACGTCGATGGGAAGAATTACTGGGAGAACACTTCCAACGCACCATTGCCAAGACGTGAATATACCACGCGAAGCGACTACAACTTAACAGTGCGAGGTAATCGTGTTGAAATTACAGAGTTTGGCTGGGTTCACGATCAAGACAATGAAAAAGTAATTCGTGAAGCTGGCAAGGAAGACGTGATTCTGGCCAAGGAAAAAGGATATAACACCTATGTAAAAGTTGAAGATAGTCGATGCGCAGTTGCTGCAAAATGGTGGAAAGACAATGGTGAAAAATGGTCACTTGTTCGTGATAAATGGAACCGAGTATACGCTAAAAACAAAGATCTTTCTCTTGAAGAAAAAGTAGACAACAAGCCTTTGTACAAGTTTTTATTTGACGAAGAAAAATACACCAATAAAAAATCAATCGACAAAGTGATTGATTCATTTATAAAATAACAGGCATCCTATAAACTCCCGCACCTCTCGACTAAGCTCCAAAATTAACTTTAGCTTAAATGAAGAGGTGCTAAGGGTTTGTTTTTCGAAATATAATTCTATGAAAATAACACTCAAACTTCTATTGTTTCTAGTACCTTTCAGCGCTTTAGCACAGCAACAGAATGTACTTGCTGACCGTGCCTTTTGGTTACAAAACCCAAGTTTAGAAACCTTAAAACAAAAGATTTCGGAAGGGCACGATCCAACCGCACTAAATGAAAACGGTTTTGACGCTACCGTATATGCCCTAATTACCAAAACTGACAATAAAATTATAAATTATTTATTGTCCTTAGAAGGCAATCCCATCGATAAACGCACGCACGACAGTCGAATTTATTTACATTGGGCGGCTTATGCTGGAGAAATTCAGAATGTTATTTCTTTATTAGAAAAAGGCTCTTCCATAACGGCACGTGATAGCTGCGGAAATACTCCGCTTACCTTTGCCGCTACTTCGGGACTAACAAATCCTGAAATTTATAATTTGTTTATTGCAAAAGGTGTCGATCTTACTCAAGAAAAAGACCAAAATGGCGCGAATACCTTGCTTCTTGCAGCACCTTATTTAAAAAATGAAGCGGAAATTAATTACTTTATCGAGAAGGGTATTTCGTTAAATAGCACCGACGATGACGGAAATGGCATATTCAATTATGCGAACAGACGCGGAAATATTGAATTATTAAACTTGTTAGTTAACAAAGGTGTGGATTACAAAACTTTGAACAAAAATGGAGGCAATGCTTTTCTTTTTGCTGCACAAGGAACAAGAGGCTTTGAAAACAAATTTGAAGTTTACCAATACCTTAAAAACTTAGGCCTTAAACCCAATATTGTTACGATAGATAGCTTCGCCCCTTTGCATCGATTGGCATATAGCACTTCAGATAAGAATATTTTTGAACTTTTTCTTTCAGCTGGCGCAGATGTAAATCAAAAAGATTCAGAAGGTAATACTCCTTTTTTAAACGCTGCTTCACGCAATAAGTTAGAAATAGTAAAATTGCTTTCGAATAATCTTAATGATTATAACTACGCAAATAACGAAGGTCAAACTGCTCTAATGCTTGCTGTAGTTGGAAATAGTTCAGAAGTAGTTAATTTCTTAATACAAAAAGGAAGTGATGCTATGGCAATAGACTCAAATGGTAATACTGTCGCGTACTATTTGGCCAAATCATACTTAGCAAACAACTCTGATGCCTTTGAAACCAAATTAGAAATACTCAAAACAATCGGGTTAAAATTAAATACTACTCAAGCCAATGGCAATACGCTCTACCATTTTGCAGCCAGTGAAAACAATCTTGAATTGATGAAGCGTCTCGCAACTTTTCAAATTCCTGTAAATGCCAAAAACAATGAAGGTATAACAGCGTTACATCAGGCTGCAATGAAAGCCGAAAACGATGAAATGATGAAATATTTAATCTCCATTGGCGCTAATAAAAACGTCAAAACTAGCTTTGACGAAACAGCTTTCGATTTAGCGAGCGAAAATGAACAGTTGCAAAAACAAAATATAAGTTTAAATTTTTTGAAATAATATGAAGAAGTTATCTAAAATAATACCTGTCTTTTTTATCCTTATTTTTCTAACGGTTGGATTTACAACCAATGAAACCAAACCTGTTAAATGCCTTATACAAATGACAAATTACAATGGTGAAGGTGCTTATGTTATAGTTTCCTTGATGAACCCTAATGGAGAATACGAAGAAACTTTAAACGTTTTAGGAAAAGACCCTGAATGGTATAGTGAAATAAGTGAATGGTGGAAATTTTATGGCAAACGTCGCCCGAATATCGATGCTATTTCTGGAGAAACAATTAGCGGTGGTGAACGCACTGTTAGTATTTTGCAAATTCCGATAAATAAAATAGATAAGGGTTACTCTTTGCGATTTGAAACGTCCGTCGAAGATCAAAAATATTACAAAGATGATCTTCAATTTCCACTTACGACAGAAAGCCTGAACTCTAAAAAAGAAGGGAAAGGCTTTATCCGTTACGTACGTATGCTCACGCAATAAAAAAGAAATAATACTTGAGGACATTGGACGTACGACCTACATTATAGTTTCACATTAGTCCTACGTCTTAAGTCATCCAATCCTAAGTCAAAAATCTAAAATCGCACAGCAATGACCATTTCCATCTGGAGATACTGCCATTTAATACTTGCCTTAGCTTCCTCCCTATTCCTTTTGATCGCTTCAATTACAGGAGTTATCTTAGCTGTTGAGCCCATTATACATCAAACAAAGGATTACGGTGTTTCAAATCTAGAAAACGTTTCTTTGGCAACAGCGATTGTTGGATTAAAAGAGAATTACGAAGAAGTATTTTTATTGGAAGTAGAATCTTCTGGCTTCGTAAAGGCATCCGTACTCAACGAAGATTTTGAAACATTAGATATTTACATCAACCCAGAAACTGGTGAACAGCTAGGTGAAGTTACTAAAAGACCGGAGATTTACCGCTTTGCCACCAACTTGCACCGTTCATTGTTTCTAAAAAGTGTTGGGCGGCTTTTTGTTGGTCTGGTTTCATTTCTACTATTTATTATTGCTATTACTGGTATCTTTCTTTTAGCAAAAAGACAAGGCGGAATAAAAAAACTATTTTCGAAAGTACAAAAGGAGTATTTTGAAATGCGCTATCACGTTATTTTAAGTAGATGGTTACTTCTTCCTATAATTATTCTTTCCCTTACAGGAGTTTATCTTTCTGCAGAAAGATTCAATCTTTTACCCAATTCTACAATTGAGTTACAGGAAGTGGCAGTTTCAAACGCACCAAATACATATGGGAAACTATCAGAAATTCCCTTTTTTAAGGAAACAAAACTCTCTGAAATAAGGAATGTAGCATTTCCTTTTTCCGATGCGGCCGATGATTATTTTCACATTGCATTAAAAAATAAGGAAGTCCTTTTAAATCAACAAACAGGCGCTATTGTAAGCTCAGCTTCATATCCTTTTGTAACATTAGCTTCACGCTTAAGCATAGCACTTCATACAGGTGAAGGCAGTGTGCTGTGGTCAATCGTACTATTGGTTGCAAGCGCATCCATTGTTTTCTTTATGTATTCAGGATTCGTAATGACCTTGAAAAGACGTAAAAAATTAGGTGCAATTTCAAAAAAACTAGATAAAGACGTTTGTGAATACATAATTTTGGTTGGCTCTGAAACCGGAACTACTTTCGATTTCGCAATCCGACTTCAGAAGGCACTTACCTTAAAAGGTAAAGACGTTTTTTTAACAGAATTAAACAACTATTCTACTTATGCAAAAGCTAAACACATTATTGTACTAACCTCAACTTATGGTGAGGGAGAACCACCTACCAACGCAAGAAAGTTTAAAACCCTTTTTGAAACTGTTAAGCAACCAAACACTATAAACTTTTCCGTTGTAGGATTTGGATCCTTGAATTATCCAGATTATTGTCAGTTTGCAAAGGAAATAGATTTATTTTTCCAAACAAGAAAAGGTTTTCATCGCGTTTTACCCCTCTACAAAATTGACAATTCCAATTTCGTCGACTTTCAAAAATGGGCAAGTCAGTGGAGTGAAATAATTACAGTACCTTTAAAAATTGATCCGCCAAAGCAATCTAAAAAACTAAAACTAATTTCTTTTAAAGTTGTAGAAAAAAGCGAACTAAATATAGATAATACCTTTTTGCTTCGCATAAAACCGAAGCGTAAAATTAAATTCACATCTGGAGACCTACTTTCTATTTTACCTGCGGGTATTAAAATTCCTCGACAATATTCCATTGCTAAAATAGGTGAAGAGATTTTATTAAGCATCAAAAAGCATGAATTTGGTCTTGGATCCTCTTTCCTTTTTAATTTGAACGAAAATGATATTTTTAAGGCAGCTGTTGAAACAAATCCACAGTTCCATTTTCCAATATATTCTGAATCGGCAATATTAATATCCAACGGCACAGGAATAGCTCCGTTTTTGGGCGTGATAAAAGAAAACAAAAACGCCGATGTAGTGCTTCTGTGGGGTGGTCGTGTAAAAGAATCTTCTAATATTTACGATAACTTCTTGGAAATCGAAAACTTAAAAAATTCAAACCTTAGCCTTCACAAATGCTATTCAAAAGAAGAAAATAAGCAATATGTTCAAGATTTAGTCCTACAACAGCAAACAACCATTCTAAAAACAATTAAGAATGGAGGTACAATTATGATCTGTGGCTCCCTAACGATGCAACACGGAGTTCTAGATGTTATAGAAAAAATACTGATAAATTCGGATACAACTTTAGATACCCTAATTAATAATGGGCATCTAAAAATGGATTGTTATTAGTAAGAAACAGTTCTTGGACCTTGATCCACCTAGTTCAACACACGTTAAAAGCTCACAACCCCTTCATTCCTAATGATTTTAACGTTTTTTATCACAGGTTTACAATTTACTTAATATAGTAAACGCGCTGTGAATCCTATATTTACATAAAAGAAAAATTAATTAAAAAATCAAAATTATGAATAAGAGAATAGCCATATTGGCAACCGATGGATTTGAAGAAAGTGAATTAAAATCTCCAAAAGAAGCGATGGAGAAAGAAGGCTTTGACGTTCATATTGTAAGTCCGAACTCAGGAAAAATTAAAAGTTGGAGTGAAGGAAATTGGAGTGACGAATACGAAGTAGATAAGGTGTTGAAGGATGTGAGCGCTAACGATTACAATGCCCTAGTTTTACCTGGTGGCGTTATTAATCCCGATAAGTTACGTACTAATGAAGATGCTATCGAATTTATTAGAGATTTCTTTAAACAGAAAAAACCAGTAGCATCTATCTGCCACGGCCCTTGGTCTTTAATTAATGCAGAAGTTGTAGAAGGTAGAAAAATGACATCTTACGCTTCTATCCGAAAAGATTTAGAAAACGCAGGTGCGCACTGGGTTGACGAGGAAGTAGTTGTTGATCAGGCTTTTGTTACTAGCCGAAACCCAGACGATTTACCAGCATTCAATAGAAAATTAATTGAGGAAATTAAAGAGGGGAAGCACGAATTACAACACGCTTAATTAGTTGTAAACAGCAAAACTTCGAAAATAGATTTGACCATCAGGTTAAATCTATTTTTTTTTAGAATAAATATGCTGCATTTATTAAATCTCTAGGAGATGTGGGGTGCGAGTTGTAGGGTTTAAGACGCAGGGTATAAGGACGTAGGATGTAAGGACGTAGGATGTAAGGACGTAGGACGTGGGACGGAAAGACTTAGGACGGAAAGACTTGGGACGTAAGGACATAGGTTGTAAAAACTTAGGACGTATGTACGTCTGTGATATAGGTTGACTACTTAAGGCTTGGGGGGATGTTTAGGGAAAAGTTTATCATTACATGCAGGATTAGTAAGGTAGCGAGGGATTGTTATAGATGGGAGTTAGTTTTTCACTTTTAACCATCAAAAAAGCTGCCTAAATCCTGAGAGTTAGACAGCTTTAAAGATTCCTACTTACGTTTTATTTAATGGACAATCAGTTTTTTAGAAGAAGTTCCAAATTCTGATACTACATTAATAATGTAGGTACCTGAAGAAATATCTAGGTTCATTAAAGATGTACCTGCTTCTTTTACAGATTTGCTTAATAATCTTCCATGCATATCTATAACACTTACTTCAGCTTTCTCTGCAAGTACAATTGCAAATATTCCTGATGTTGGGTTTGGATAAATTTGGAAAGCATCCTTTTTGTAGCTTTCTACATCGAGCAAGGTGATTAATACTTCAGTTTTTTCAGACACACCAGTTTCATAAACTGCCTCAACCTCGGCTAAATGGGTTCCATTGGTAAGATTCTCTAAAGTAAATGTTGTTTCGGTTACGGAAGAAGAAACAAGTTCCCCATCTAGATATATATTATACGAAATTTCATGATTGTAATTCTTTTCATAAGTGACATCATCAATCATAACGAAATAAGTATCGTTACTTATATAGTTAATAGCAACATATTTGGTTTCTTCTGGAGCGTTAAAACTATATTCGGTCCAGTTTTCTGGCACGGTGATTTCGCCACCAAAAGCTGTAAAATCTGATGGTTCACTTCCTGAGGTAGAATATAAAACCTTTATTGTTTCAGGGTCTGATCCCAAAAGCGACGAGGCATTAAACCTAAATTCGCCAGGACCTGCAGGAATTATCAACCAATCGTTATTTGCACCATTTGGCCCAGCAAATGCAGTTAGATACCTTCGACCTGATAATGCTTCAAGATCAATAGCTGGAGTTGTTGAGTATGGATTAAACACCATAAAAGACATTGGTACCCCAGCATTTGGCCAAGTGAAGTTTGTATAGGTATAGGTTTCAAGTCCATCTAAATCTTTAAGTATAGAATTACCTATATTTTCTCGCTCAAAATCTTGATATCTTTCAATATTATCTGTAAAAGATTGATGAAGTGTCCAATCAAGTCTAGCAGAAGACGCCCCTTCGATAGTAGCAATTAGGTTTGCTGGCTGTACTTTTAAAAGTGTAAGAGGTATAACTAGGGTGTTATTATCCTCTACGGTTACATTGGTAAGCTCTACAATTTCATAATTCTCTAATTCTACTCTTACGGTGTAATCTCCTGTTAATAAATCAGAGAATGTTAATGAGTTTGAACCAATAGGGATAAAGCCCTCAACAAAATTATCGGCATTCCAAATAGAGATGTAAGCATCTTCGGCACTGCCAAAATCTGTGTTTATTTCTAGCGTAAAATCAAAGAACATATTATGTTGAATTTCATTAGAAATTCCTTTTTCTGATATCAGATCAGTTTCATAAAGAGCGCTAATCCCGTATTTATACATATTAGGTTCTTGATCGATTAGAGAAGTATCGCTAAAAGTAGTTTCGGTAATTGGTGTAGGTGTTAATTCTGTCCAATCATTTACTGTTGCTGGGCTCCTGTAAACCTTGTACCCGGAAGGGTTAGCATCCATTGTATTGTTTACAATACCATATATAGTCCAGTTTTTATTAGTAAGGTTTAACCCTGTCCAAACCCCATTTTCATATTTCATTCCACCTTTTCTTCCAGGTACACCAGGCCCATCGTCTAGGCCTATTGGGTAAGCTCCGTATTGTCCGGCTAAGAACTCTATACCTATCCACAACTCTTTTGACACATCTATAGGTATTGAGGTGGAAAGCTCGAAGATATACCATCCTTCTTCAGTAATAGATGCAGGTTG
This sequence comes from Aequorivita sp. 609, assembly GCF_014212065.1. Lineage (NCBI taxonomy): Bacteria > Pseudomonadati > Bacteroidota > Flavobacteriia > Flavobacteriales > Flavobacteriaceae > Aequorivita > Aequorivita sp. 609. Next base: position 58,902 of record NZ_JACJVM010000025.1, read on the forward strand.
TGAATAAACTAATTGCTCTGCATTTTCACCTTCAAAAACCTTAACGATAATTTCGGCATTATTAGAAATATATGCTTTAACATGAGTAAGTTTAGCATCTTCGTCTATTTGTGTTTCTAAATCAGAAGTTTCGAACCTAATTCCAGAAATAAATGGATCTCCTCCATTACCCCATTTTTCGCCTGTAGTATTAAAACTTCCCCAGCCAATGGTTTTCTGGTTGAAATATCCTACTGGTATACTCCAATCCACATCGCCTACTCCATTATTGTTTACAGCCACAATATCTACAGGTTTATGCAATGCTAGTTCTAATTGAAAAGGGTCTAAATTGTAATCTGCTACTTCGCTTGTAAAAGTTAAATTCTCCGATGCATAAAGCGGGTGAAAAACTTCGAGTTCGTATTCTTTTTCTCCGAATGCATTTAAAGCAAAGTTCCCCAAAGCATCTGTAGTTGTTATATAATCTGAATAGCCAGTTAGGGTTAAGGTAGCTCCTTCGATTGCTGTTCCATTTTCATCCATTACAGACCCAGAAATTACAATTGGATTTGCATTGGTAAGCGCTGCATCTAATATAAGTTCTTGGTTTGCTGCTATAGTAAAATTTGTTTCATAAGTATTATAAGTATCCTTACTAAATGTTGCCAAATAATCTCCTGGCATTAATGCTGGCACTGTATAAACCCCTAACTCATTTGTTAGTGTTATTTCCGTTTGATATGCTGAAGCTCCTTCTGGTGTAATTGTAATTGTTACTCCTTCTATAGGGGAGTTATCATCTAAGAGCGTAACTGTTCCTGCTAGACTACCATAGTCTGTCCTTTTTTCCGTTACTATACTTGGTATAGTAGGTACTTCCTCAGTAGACCAAGCCGGTGGCTGGTTTGTTATTAGACTTAAGTCTGTAGAATAGCCAATAGAATAATAGGTACGCATACCTTCTACAGGAGTGTTATAAAACTCTCTAGGATTTACCGAAGGTGGGTTTTCCACTAACGGTTTAACGATAGTAATTATAACGTTTTCACCACTTGCCGCATCATAATAAAATGGTTGATCCAAATCTATTGTAATAGCATTTCTCCCTGCTGGGAATTGAATATAACCATCAAATAAGAGTTTTTGATCTCCAAAAAACTCCCAAACAGCATTATTCAGAGTTGTACCAAATGTTTCTCTATTTGTTGTACTCATATAGATTTTATATCGACTTGAAGTAGTAGTTCCTAAGTTACCAAAGTAAGAAAGCGAAGTGATGAGACCTGTACTTCCAATTTGATCTGCGGTATAAATACTTTGGGATATAATGGATGATCTACTAAGTTCAAAAACTTGGTCTGAAACTTTATTACCATCAGTAACAGGCACTTGGTTTTCATTCATTCCTGAATAAGCTGAAACTTCCGCAGGTATACCTAGGTTATCAGGGCTAGTTTGTGCAATTATTTCATAAGTATAAAGATTAAAATCTGGAATTTCAGTTTCGATATACGTAGTATTTGCATGCATTTCAGCAAGAGTTTCTGTTAGGTTCCCTAACTTTCTAATGATAGTATACCCAACTACTGGATTTTCAAGCGTACCTCCTAAAACACCGTAATCAACTTCATCCCAGGAAATTACAGTTTGTAAACTTGCGTTTTGTGTAAAAGTTATATTTTTTGGAGCTCCAGGAATAGTTTCATATCCAAAAAACGTAAGCGGGGTTGTATGAACAACTCCATTTCCTAAATTATTATACGCTACAAACCTATGTATATAAGAACCACCTTCAGGCAATAAATCAACATAGGTCATACTCTCACCTACAGCACCACTCAAATCTGCAATTTCTGTCAAGTTCATAGGATTTGTACCTCTATAAACCTTAACCCCCGTAATGTTGGTTAAAGAATTACCGGCTTTATCAACAACTGGGTTATTCCAATTGAAAGTGACTTCTATATCATTTCCTAATACAGTATTCACAGATAAATCTGTAATAGTATTTGGGGCTTGTGGTTCTACATTATGGACAAACTGTATATCGTCTACCAACATCATAACAGCTTGAGAAACACAGTTAATTGCAAGGTGTTTTGCACCAGGTGGTATTATATATTCATACTTTGTCCAATTTGTTGTAGGCAAGGTAGTATTCCCTCCATTAAACAATATGAAGTCTTCGGTATTTGATCCCGACATAGAATATCCTACTTTAAACTCATCGGGTCCAGAATAATCGAATGAACTTTTTACATAAAAGGATAATACTCCTCCAGGGTGACTTTGAAGTTCATCAGAAATTAACCAATCGTTAGCAGGACCACTATATGAAGATACACTAGCAAAATATTTATCACCAGAGTGAGGTATATACGCATCTAATGTGTTTGGTGGATTTGTTTGTGAGGGTGTGTAAACAAAAAAACCCAATGGCCCGCCCTTTCCAGGGAAGCTTTGAAATGGTCCGGCGGTATTTAAGCCATCCAAATCAAGTGAAGTCCATCCTTCTAAATTGGTTTGCGAAAAATCTGCTTGTTGTTCTACATCCTCCATAAAGGGTTGTAATAAATTCTGTGACCACCCTTTTAAAGCAAAGAGCAAAGCCAGGAGAATAATTGTGTACGTTTTTTTCATTATTGAATTTTAGATTAGAAAATTTATCTGCACCCGAAAAGAGTACGATTTTATTGCCTAGCAAACTAATCGATTTAGGGGTAATTCACCAATTTATTGTCCTCCTTTTAGACCCAAACAAATACTTTTAAACACAAGACGTTTACGCTCAATAACTTAACGAGTGGTGCGTGATTTGCGATAGACTGCAGGAGTTACGTTTTCCATATCTTTAAAGAACCTATAAAAAACCGACATTGTTTTAAATCCTGATTCTGCAGCAATACCTTCGATTGTGTAATGGAATAGATTTTTATCTGAAAGCAATCTTTTGCTTTCTTCAATTCGCAACTCGTTTATATAATTATAAAACGTTTTGTTTAAATTGTGGTTAAGCACATGTGAAATTGCATTCCTTTTTTCTGACAATTCAGTTGCTAGATCGTTAAGGCAAAAATTTGGATTTTTATAAGGCTTCTTCTCTTTCATTAACTTGTCTAGTTTTTCTATTATTTCACTTTCTATTTCTGGTTCATTATTAAAGGTTTCGCGAATTATACTTGCCTCGTTATTCAGCTTTGTTTCAAAAGGTTTTACTGTATTTACTGAGCTGACTTTAGAAATAGGAATAGGCCGACAGAAAAGGATAGGATACTTATATATCATAAGTGTTATATAAAAAATACTAATTGCGATTACTGCGTGATAAGCCATATACAATAGATAAGGATCTATATAAGTAATTTTAATTATTGCCGAAATCCCACCTATTATAAAGACTGAAGCGAAGCTATAGTTAATAATATGAAACCATTCTAGCTTCCTGCTTTCTATTTCGGAGTATTGTTCTTGGAGGATTTGATACCTTTTCTTTAGAATTCGATTAGTTTTAATGAAATAGAAAGGCCCTTGTAGAGTAGCTACGTAAGAACTTATATTCATTCTAAAATTATACCATTCATGTTTACGCATATTTGCTATAGAGAAGTCGCTACTTACAAATAAATAAAGAGTGAAACCTAAATAAATATAAATTGGTAAAAAATGTAAATGGTCCTTTTTTTGAAACTTTTTGTATTCATAAAACATAAATTTTGCATACAAATATATTGGCGGAAACAATGTAAGAGCTAGCATTGGTCCTATAAAAGTAGTTAGGGTAACACTGAAAAATGGTTCTTTGTGTATAAATGCAAAAAACCAGTAACACGAAAAACCCCAAGCAAAAAGTAGCAAGGCAAGTATATTGTTGGAATATGGTCTTCTTTTATCTTTTAATAGAAGATATATACCAGTGAAAGCCTGTGAAGCACCGAAAAGCATTAAGATAGAAAAGTAGGATTCAATTTTTGGGTACATAAAAAACTATTTAAATAGAACTCTGTAAACTTAACTATTTATCCAAACAGTTTTATTCATCTTAGTATACGATATTTGAAAATTAATTAAGAACGGTCAACCCTAATTAGGGATGTTTAGATATGTTTTATTTTGAAAATATACATAATCAAATGCTGCGTTAACTTGATTGGATTCAAAAACAGGAAATTAATTGGAATTATTTCTATCTCTGAAATCTTCAAAGAACGTTAATATTACTATTGTTATTTTATTTTAACAAACTCATTGAATCTGGCAGACTATAGCCATGTATCCATCAACACCACTTGTTTTTTTCTCGGTTATAAAAAATATGTCTAACGACGGGTTCGTCATTATAAGCACAAGTTAAAGAAACTGTTTTTAGCGAGTACAAAACCGAATTGTAAAACTTTAAAACTAGTCAATAGTAATTCGTGAGTGAAGTCAGTTTTAGTAAAGCATAGCATTTTTGCTAGTTCTCATTATTAATTGAATGTATCCCTTCATTAAACATAAATATTGTTCATGTATTTAAGTATTTTTGACAAATGCGATGGTTCCCTAAGTTTAAAATTTCGCTCGCTATTAATTTCACATTAATAACCACTGTATTACTTGTAGTGGTCTATTTTTCTATTGGATTTTTTATGGGCTCTACTAAGTTTTTCTCTCCTACTCGAAGTGGAGATGAGATTCCTCAGGAAATAACTTTTCTTTTAGATTCGGCCAAGTTGATTATTCGTCACGATCCGGTAAAAGCAGATTCTTTAAGTAAAGCTGCAAAGCAATTACTTCTAGGAAATAAAAATGATTCCCTAGGCTATAAAATTGATTATACGTTAGGTGAAATAGCAGTTTACAGATCAAATTATCCTGAGGCTCTTCAATATTTATTAAGTTCTAAAGCAGTTCTTGAGAAAATTAAGGAAATGGATAATATTACTCGTTTTGACTACGCCAGAACGTTGAATAAACTTGGACAAGTTTACTATGAATTAGAGAAGACCGACAAAGCCTTAAGGTATTTACAACAAAGTTTATCTATTTACAAAACACTATCTAAAGAAGAGAATATAGTAAGAACGATTAGTAATATTGGAGGGGTATATTATAAGGAAGGGCAGATACAAAAGGCCATAGCTGCATACGAAGAAGTTTTAGGTTATGATAATCTTGACCAAATTGATGATATACAAATACTTTATTCAAATCTTGGAGCCTTAAATTTACTTATCGGAAAAAACACAGATGGTCTAGAATATTTAAATAAGGCGGAGGATGTCATTCTCAAAGCCCAGTTAAACGAAAAGAACACCTTACAATTATCAAAGGATTACTCGAGGGTACTATACAATAAAGCTTACTATTATCGCGGAGCAAGTGAATCGCATAATTATAAAGAACATTTGCTTAAGTCTTTAAAAGTTCTCGATACATTTTTTGCTCCTAATGAGGCCCGCGCACCATTGATAAGTTTACACGAATTGTATCGTGAAAATGGCAATTACCAAGCGGCATATGAAACGCTTTTAAAGTATCAGAGTATTCATGATACACTTTTTAATTTAGAGAGTGAAAGGCAAATTGCTAAATTGGAGACACAACATGAAGTTTTCCGGAATCAACAAGCGATTGAATTAAAAAAGAGAAATACAGCGATGTTGTATTGGGCTGCTCTATCAGTGTTATTACTATTTTTGATTCTTGTTTTGATTTTTTTATACAGACAAAAGTTGAAATTTATAAAGGCCGAACAAGAAAGACATCGACTGGCCAAAAATAAGTTATTATTAGAATCTAAGTTAGATGTACAAGAGGAAATACTACATAAAAAGAAAAAGGAAGTACATCAATTAGCTTCTCAAATTGTAGAAAAGAATGAAAATATTTTAAGCCTAAAAGAGCATTTAAACCAAATTAACACCTCTGCTCAAAAGCACTTAAACCAAGGAAAAATAACTGAATTAATTAAGAACACTAGAGAGGGTAAGAATTTAGAGGCCGATAGAAAGCAATTTCTATTAAATTTAGAACAAAGTTCGGTAGTGATGTTTGACAAGCTCGATACTGAATTTAATGGTTTAACTAATCGTCAAAAACACTTAGCAGCCTTAATAAAATATGGTTTTACAGCAAAAGAGATTTCAGTTTTATTTAATATTTCTCATAAATCTGTTCAAACTGGAAAGTACAGGCTTAAAAAAATATTGAAACTAACTAACGAACAAGATTTAGAAGTTTTTTTAAAAAAGTATTGAGTAATTATTCTCGCAGAAGTCCGTGTTTGTCTAAAAAATAGCGGGTATTCTTGTAAATAAAAAAGATGACTGCCTCAAAAGTTAACTCTTGAAACAGCCATCAGAATTGGGGAGTATTTAAATTTTACTTTTTTAAGAATTTTTGAGTTTTTGCAATACCCTCTGCTTCTATTCTTACAAAATACATTCCTGGGGAAAACTTGTTAACGTCAACCTCTATCCTCGTTGTATCTATAGTTTGTTCGAAAACTTTTTGTCCCAAAATACTATAAATCTCCATTTTTGTGATAGGGTGTTTTGAAGTGATATTTAAAACATCCGACACTGGATTAGGGTAAATAGAAAAAGAATTGGTTTCAATGCTGTTTGTTGAAAGTGTACCTACTTGTATAGCGTAATCTTCAACCTGTCCGTAAGTAACCCACGTACATCCATCTATCGGATACATATTTGCGTAAAACTCTTTAACTAATCGCATTCTTGTAGTCCCTGCTAGAGCATTAGTTGGAACTTCCACAATTTTACTAATTTGAATTCCATCTTCTCCATTACTATTTTCAAGGATGCCTATGTCATACCTTTCAGTAGTGTTATTGAAAGTGTTATCCTGATTCCAATCTATAAACAAGCTTACACCATCTTGATAATTCCCTCCTGTATTCCCTTCCACAATAATTTCATACGATTCGCCTGGTACTACTTGAGCTGAGATGTCTAAAAAATATTCGTGCGCTGGAGCTTCATCAAGAGCTGCAGGAGAACGATTTACAATTCCCGCGAACTCAACGTTTGAAATTGGCTCAATAGTATCCAAATTACCTACTTGGCAATAATAGTCGTTTGTGGTAAAATTAAATGGGATTGTAAAAATACTTTCTCCTTCGTTACACACTGTCTTTATGTAAACATCGTAAGAAGTTATTAATTCGAGATTATCAAGGATCACCTCTGTTGTACTACTAGGAACACTAACTTCAACACCGTTTCCTGTTCCTGGAATGAACCCAGAAAAACCATATTCGACGGTGTAAGATTCCGCTTCAGGCCAACCATTCCAAACTATTGTAGCTTGATTTGTTTCGATATTGGATGCTGCTACATTTTCAGGAATTAAACATCCTTCGGCTAATGTACAAACACCATTTAATGTAAATACCCCATCCCAAGTTTCATTCACTAACCAATAATTTATCGCAGGGTTTGAGTAATTCACTCCTTCACCTTCTACTTCTACCCCGTTAATTTCCCATCCTACACGTTTTCCAGGAATAGACGCATGTGCTATTAATTGAATCCAATATTTCACGGGTTCAGTACCTGTACCTGTGAAATCTATAGCTTGTGGTAAATCTAAAACTACTCGTCTAATGTCAAAATCCTCTTCTTGATCTATAACTATTTGTGAAGTAGGAACAACATTAGTAATTGTATCTCCAAGAACCAAACCTGGATGACCGTTGTCATTATTATAAAACACCACATCTATAGACGCAATTTCGCCATCTTCAGTCCATAAATTCGCTTCAATTTGTTCTAGTGAGAAGTTTGTAGTATTGGCTGAAAGCTGAAAATCGTTAGCAATTGTTTGTCCGCCAGCGTCCATGAAACCTTTAGATCTAATATCATTTGCAGGATGGTCATGTGGGGAACAATTGTTTTGACTATTTCCTAATACAGGCGTAAGAAATAGTAAAAGTAAGAAGCTAAGAGATAGAGTGTATTTCATAATTTATAGTAATTAAAGTTTAGATTGATTTATTAAACTTTTCGCGAGCCTTGGATAAAATTTCACGATTTTATTTTGGTGCAAATTACAAAGGAATATGGTAAAGCAATGATTTTAATATACTACATACATACTACAACAACAGCTATTTTGTTGACAATAAACAGTTTTAGTAAGCGTAATACACCTAAAATAATTTCAACCTTTTTTTAATTAAATTAGAAGAATTCAAGTTAAGAGCCCTATTAAAACATTCCGTTTTAACGAATTTTTTGAAACATTATAGTAGTAAAAATGCTTTTGTTTCGACATTATTTGAATTCAAATAAAATAAGGCATAACATTTTAACACAGATACACTTCATAATCTAATCCCACAATAATCCCCAAACCCACCAACAAAAAATCATTCTATAACAATCTGTCCCCTTTCACACTACATCATCTTAAAATATTTTAAACAAGCTTAGTTAGTTTTAAAAAGAATTTATTGATAAGTTTGTGGTGTAAACTTTAGGGGTGTTCTAAATAATTAGAACTGAGAAAGACCCTTTGAACCTGATCTGGTTAGTACCAGCGAAGGGAAAAGTTAGCAATACATCATCCAAATCAATAGATGTATTTATACACTTTTTATAAAAGTACAGCGTCTTCACCTGTGCTTTCATTTCAAATAATTCCCTTCTCAAAAACCTTTATCGTTTACAGCATAATTAAAATTATACTGTATGATGATTACTATTTTGGTTAACGAGAAAGCTATTGAAATCAACCCCGATTTCAATATCCTACAACTGCTAGATAAAATAAATTCACCTCAAGATGGTATTGCGGTAGCCGTAAACCATAGCATTATTTCAAAACATTTATGGAGTGCCACAAGCTTGTCTGCCAATGACGAGGTTTTAGTTATTCAAGCTACTCAAGGTGGATAATCTCTTCAATTAATAAACTAACACAACTACAAAACTTTTCGATATGAAAAACAAGGACACTGCTCCAAAACAAGGAACAATCACAAGACAAGCATTTCCAAATTCAAAAAAAATATACGTACCGGGCAAATTGCATCCACAGATAAAAGTTGCCATGCGTGAAATTTCCTTAAGTGACACAAAAGATTCCCTAACAGGAAAAATAACCCCTAACGAACCTGTTACTGTTTATGATACTTCCGGACCTTACACAGATCCAAACAAGTCTATTGACGTACATAAAGGGATTGAAAGAATTCGCGAACAATGGATTTTAGACAGAAACAATGTGGAAAAGCTAGAAGATTTTTCATCAGAATACGCTAGGGAACGATTAAACGACAAAAGTTTAGACCATATGCGTTTTTCTAGCTTAAAGAAACCTTTGCGAGCAAAAAAAGGTCAGAATGTTACGCAATTACATTATGCCAAGCAAGGGATAATTACACCAGAAATGGAGTATATCGCTATACGTGAAAATCAGCGTATTGACGAAATGACCGAAATTAGAAAACAACATAAAGGCGAGCATTTTGGCGCTGCTATTCCTTCTAAAATCACTCCGGAATTTGTACGAGATGAAGTTGCTAGAGGTCGCGCTGTAATTCCATCGAATATCAATCACCCAGAAGCAGAACCTATGATCTTGGGGAGAAATTTTTTGGTAAAGATTAATGCTAACATTGGGAATTCTGCCACTACTTCTTCCATTGAAGAGGAGGTTGAAAAAGCAGTATGGGCTTGCCGCTGGGGTGCAGACAACATTATGGATTTATCTACTGGTAAAAACATACACGAAACCCGCGAATGGATTATTCGCAACTCCCCTGTTCCTGTTGGAACGGTTCCTATTTATCAAGCTTTAGAAAAAGTAAACGGAGTTGCAGAGGATTTAACTTGGGAGATTTTCCGAGATACTTTAATTGAACAAGCCGAGCAAGGAGTAGATTATTTCACCATCCACGCAGGGGTTCTGCTACGTTATGTTCCTATGACAGCAAACCGAGTAACTGGTATTGTTTCTCGCGGTGGTTCTATTATGGCCAAATGGTGTTTAGCGCATCATAAGGAGAGCTTCTTATACACTCATTTTGAAGACATTTGTGAGATTTTAAAGCAATATGATGTAGCATTTTCATTAGGAGATGGATTGCGTCCAGGTTCTATAGCCGATGCAAATGATGAAGCACAGTTTGCAGAATTAGAAACCTTAGGCGAACTGACAAAAATCGCACGAAAACACGAAGTACAGTGTTTTATTGAAGGTCCTGGTCACGTTCCTATGCATATGATTAAGGAAAATATGGAGAAGCAAATAGAAGTTTGCGATGAAGCGCCATTTTACACTTTAGGCCCTTTAACTACCGATATTGCTCCAGGCTACGACCATATTACATCTGGAATTGGTGCTGCTATGATAGCTTGGTACGGATGTGCCATGCTTTGCTATGTAACTCCAAAAGAACATTTAGGCTTACCTAATAAAGAAGATGTTCGTGTAGGAGTGATAACTTACAAGCTAGCTGCTCACGCTGCCGATTTAGCCAAGGGGCATCCGGGAGCACAACATCGAGACAATGCTTTGAGTATGGCTCGTTTTGAATTCCGTTGGGAAGATCAGTTTAATTTAGGACTTGATCCGGAGCGCGCTCGGGAATACCACGATGAAACCCTGCCTGCTGCGGGGGCTAAATTGGCTCACTTCTGCTCTATGTGCGGTCCAAAATTTTGTTCTATGAAGATTTCACAAGAAGTACGCGATTTCGCTGCTGTAAATAATATTGTTGATAACGAAGTAATTCAAAAAGGGATGGAAGAAAAAGCGGAAGAGTTTAAAAACAAAGGTTCTGAAGTCTATTTATAATTTATGGTAATTGTTATTGCTCCTGAAGTAGATATTTCTACGGAAACAAACACGCTAAACCAACTTTTTGAAGCTGGTTTAGCCTGTTATCACCTCAGAAAACCTAAGAAGAATTTCGAGGAACATATTGCTTATTTGAATGAAATACATCCAAAATTTCACAATAGAATTGTAGTGCATTTATTTCATGAACTAGCAAGCGAATTTAATCTTAAAGGTGTTCATTTTCAGGAACAGAAAAGAAAGACATTACTAAGAAACAAAACGGCAAGCTATTTTGATAATCTTAAAGTTAACGGTTTCACTATAAGTTCCTCTTTTCATAGTCCGGAGGATATTTCAAAGTTTACTATAGATTTCGACTACCATTTTTTAAGTCCTGTATTTACTTCCATATCAAAAAAGGAATATACCGGTCGCAAGTTTGATGTAAATAGTATAGACAAAACCGTAATTGGACTAGGTGGTGTTAGTGCTGACAACATTAAAAAAATGAAAGCCCTCGGGTATAGTGGCGTTGGCGTGTTAGGAGGTGTTTGGAACACTGATAATCCTGTAGAATCCTTTAAAAAAATAAAAGACAGTTTTGAACAATCATAAATACATCCTTAGCATTGCAGGTCACGACCCTACTGGAGGTGCTGGAAATACTTCAGATATAAAAACATTTGAAGCGCACGGACTTTATGGACTAAGTGTTTGCACAGCAATTACTATACAACACGATAGTGATTTTAAACATTGTATTTGGGTGGATACTGAAATTATTTTAGCGCAAATAGCTATTCTTTTTGAACGCTTTACTATCGATACCGTAAAAATTGGATTAGTAGAATCTTGGCAGTCATTGCTTCGTATTTTAGAAAAACTTCACAGTATAAACCCTTCTATAAAAGTTGTTTTAGATCCTATTTTTAAAGCAAGTGCAGGGTTTGATTTCCATTCCGAAAAAGATCAAAATAACCTAGATGAAATTTTAAAGCACTGCTATATTATCACGCCAAACTACAATGAAATAATTAGTCTACATCCAAATTTAGATTATGAAGAAACGCTTCAGTATATGAAGAAATTCACAAATATCTATTTAAAAGGAGGGCATAAATTTGACAAAAAAGGTTGGGATGAACTGCATCAAACAAATCAACAAACATATCACTTCCCTCCTATTACCGCTAGTATTTCTGAAAAACACGGAAGTGGCTGTGTGCTTTCTTCGGCTTTGGCTAGTAATATTCGTTTAGGACATAATTTACAAACTGCCTCTGATAAGGCAAAGCGGTATACCGAACAATTTTTAAACTCACACCCTTCCTTATTGGGAGTACACAACAAAATCGAAATTAAATGATTCCTAATTTACACTATATCTCTCAAGGCGAAACTGTAGGACAACAACTAGAGAACATCCTAAAAGCTTGTACTCATGGAGCTGAATTAGTGCAACTTCGACTTAAAGACGAAGATGAAAACACTTTGTTGAAAACAGCTGAAAAGGCCAGAGAAATCACTAAGAAATTCCAAACAAAATTAATTATAAACGACCATTATAAAATCGCGAAAGCTATACAAGCAGATGGCGTGCATTTAGGGAAAACAGATGCCTGCACAAGGGTAGCGAGACAGCATTTATACGATTGGCAAATTATTGGCGGAACAGCGAACAACCTACAAGACTGCCAAGAACTTATGCATAAAAAAGTAGACTATATAGGATTAGGTCCCTTCCGGTTTACAAGCACGAAAAAAAATCTGAGTCCGATATTGGGCTTAGAAGGCTACGTATCCCTTTTAAATGAATTGCATTCAGAAACTCCCATTATTGCCATTGGCGGCATCACGTTACATGACATTCCAGAATTATTAAAAACAGGCATCAATGGAGTTGCAGTTTCGGGAGCAATTACAAAGGATTTTAAGACCATAAAAGCCTTCCAACAAATATTAAAAACCCCTGTAGATCAGGTGTGAAATTAAAAACTTAACAAAGCACAAAAATGACAGACACGCTAAAAATAGCAGATACAACTTTCCGTTCCAGATTATTTACTGGGACGGGAAAATTTAGCAGTTCCAAAGTAATGCAAGAAGCCATTTTAGCTTCAGAAAGCGAATTGGTAACCGTGGCTTTAAAACGGGTAGATTTCCACAGTGAATATGACGATATCTTAATGCATCTGAAGCAAGATCACATTAACTTATTACCCAACACCTCGGGAGTACGCACAGCTAAGGAAGCTGTTTTTGCTGCGCAATTGGCTAGAGAAGCTTTACAAACCAATTGGATAAAGTTAGAGATTCATCCAGATCCAAAATATCTATTACCCGACCCCATAGAAACACTGAAGGCCACCGAAATTTTGGTGAAAGAAGGTTTCATAGTAATGCCATATATACACGCAGATCCTGTATTGTGTAAACGATTGGAAGATGTTGGGGCGCAATGTATCATGCCACTTGGAGCTCCAATAGGTAGTAATAAAGGGCTTATAACTAAAGATTTTCTGAAGATAATTATTGAACAAAGTAAGGTCCCTGTAATTGTAGATGCGGGAATTGGCGCACCTTCACATGCAGCTTATGCCATGGAATTAGGTGCCGATGCAGTTTTGGTAAATACAGCAATTGCAGCTTCTAAGAACCCAGTGCAAATGGGGATCGCTTTTAAGATGGCAGTGCAGGCTGGAAGGTTGGCATACCAAGCAAAATTAGCCGCAGTTAATCAATATGCAGAGGCAAGTAGTCCATTAACTTCTTTTCTAAATGAATAATTTTAAAGACATATTCAATCAATATAATTGGGACACTGTAAAGCAGGAAATATATAGTTTTACTGCTACCGATGTTCAGCAGGTATTACTAAAAGACGAAATAAGCTTAGAGGATTTTCAAGTATTAATTTCACCTGCTGCCAAACCTTTTATCGAAAACTTGGCGCAACGAAGTAGAGCGCTAACAAGAAAGAGATTTGGAAACACCATACAAATGTATGTCCCGATGTATCTCTCTAACGAGTGTCAAAACATCTGTACCTATTGCGGGTTCAGCTTAACTAATAAAATCCCCAGAAAAACCCTTACTGACGAGGAAATCCTTAAGGAAGTAGCATATATTAAACAGTTAGGCTACGACCATATTTTACTAGTAACCGGAGAAGCTAATAGTACTGTTGGAGTGGCTTATTTAAAAAACGCCATAAAATTAATTCGAGATCACTTTTCTAATATTAGTATAGAAGTACAACCACTAAATCAGGATGAATACGAAACTTTGATTGACGAGGGACTCTACGCAGTATTGGTATATCAGGAAACTTATAATCGCGCTACCTACAAAACCCATCACCCCAAAGGCAAAAAATCTAATTTCGATTATCGATTAGATACTCCCGATAGATTGGGAAAAGCTGGTATTCACAAAATCGGTTTAGGCGCTTTGTTTGGTTTGGATGATTGGAGAGTGGATAGATTTTACACCGCCTTACACCTAAAATATCTACAGCAAACCTATTGGAAAACCAAATATTCTATTTCCTTTCCAAGATTACGACCTCACGAGGGAGAAGTGCAACCCAAAGTGGAAATGACCGATGCGGATCTTGTACAGTTAATTTGTGCTTATAGATTATTAGATGAAGATGTGGAATTATCTATGTCTACAAGAGAGAGTGAGACTTTTAGAAACAACGTCATAAACCTTGGAATCACTTCTATGAGCGCGGAATCTAAAACAAATCCAGGTGGGTATGTTGTGGATCGGCAATCCTTAGAACAGTTTGAAATTTCAGATGAACGAGATACAAATAAAATTAAAGCTATGATACAATCTCAAGGTTATGAAGTAGTGTGGAAAGACTGGGATAAATCGTATTCTAAAAAGTAAAAAATGAAATTAACCACAGAAGAAACCTCTCAATATAGTAGACATCTTAGTCTTGAAGAAGTTGGAGAAAGAGGTCAATTAAAATTGAAACAAGCAAAGGTTTTAGTTATTGGTGCTGGCGGCTTAAGTTGTCCGGCGCTGCAATATTTAGTCACGGCAGGGGTTGGCATCATAGGAGTTGTAGATAATGATAGCGTGGATCAAACCAATCTGCAACGACAAATTCTTTATACAATTGAAGATATAGGAAAGTATAAAGTAGAAGCAGCTGTATCCCGATTGAAAAAATTAAATCCTTTTATTCAACTAAACAGCTACATTACCAAATTAAGTAATGACAATGCCCTTGATTTATTTGAAAACTACGATATCATTGTAGATGGCACTGATAATTTCCCTACTCGATATTTAATAAATGATGCTGCCGTAATTTTGGAAAAAACGGTAGTATTTGGGGCGATAAACAAGTTTGAAGGACAGCTTTCTGTCTTCAACTATCATAACGGACCCACATATAGATGCCTATTCCCTACCCCACCTTTGCCGGAACTAGTTCCTAACTGTTCAGAAGCAGGAGTATTGGGGATTCTACCAGGTATAATTGGAAGCTTACAAGCAAATGAAGTATTAAAGATCATTTTAGGCTTAGGCAATATACTGTCTGGGAAGCTATTAACTTTTAATGCGCTTACATTAAAACAGGAAATATTTCATTTTAAAAAGAATCCTTCCCTTGTAATAGCATCTTTAGTGCAAGATTATCAAACGTTTTGTGGTCTAGATGATGGGTATGAAGAAATAACGTATCAAGATTATCTGAAACAGGCAGATACTTTTAATGTATTGGATGTAAGAAGCAAAGAGGAACGAGAGGAACTTTATATCGAAAGTTTTCATATTCCTTTAGAGGAATTGGAAGATAGATATACCGAGTTAGCCGCAAACAAACCCTTATTGGTCTTTTGCAAATCTGGAGTACGCAGCAAACTTGCCATCAAGATGCTTAAAAGTAAAAACTTCGAGAATAGACTAGTAAGTCTAAAAGGCGGCATTAATACTGCAGCTGTTATTCTTTAGTGCAATAGTTTTAGCATAAAAATTATAGCAATAGAGAATGTATATCCTAAAATAGTATAATCAATTACACTCAACAATCTTTCTATATCTTTGCAGATGTACAACAACCATTAAGAAAATTAAAAATTGCTTTATGCTTAAAATTAAGAATATTAAGAAATTAGGTTTCCTTTTAGCAGCAACAGTTTTATTAGGCTGTGGTTCTGATGACAACTGCAATTGCAGAGGAAAGTTTCTTGGAAATGAAGGCGTTTTTTATGGCGATGTAGTTAATTGCAGCGACGGAGAGCCTGTACTTTCACAACAAGCTAGCGAGGGAAACAACGTAACATATTTAGGTTGTGACGATTAAAAGGGGGTTTAAATCTGCTGTAAAATTGGATTTCTTAGCTACTTCACAAAGCTATTATTGCTAAGTTTTTCTTCTTTAAATTTTTCAGGAAAATAGTTGAAATCGATTAAATAAATTTAGTAAGTTTGCCGTATGGGATTAGGTTTATTAGCAATATGGACTGTTGGACTTTTCTTAGCTCTATTCATTATTATGGAGCTACAAGAAAGACTATAACGGTTTAATATTTTCGTCTTTTTATTTTGTGACTGGCTACTAGGGATTCTTCTAGCTAAGCAGCATTTTACTATTTTATTTCTATGAATTAACAGCTATGTACATTCGTTATTTAGCCATAAAACTCTATAAATCCTTTCATAAAAATTCTTAGCTTCACATAAATTTATTAGTTATTTCCTTTTTATTAAAAGTTAGCTACAATGTAATTGTTAAATTAATATTTGTCGATTCAACCACGAAAAGAGGTTTTGTTAGTTCAAACCGAACACACACCGCAGGTACTTTTGTTTATGACAACATTTATTCCTTTATAGAAACCGCACCCATTATTGATGTTATTAAAACAACAATTGATGGAAATGTTACCGACAAACAAACTGAAGAGCCTATAGAAAGTGCTGCTATTACCTTTAAAGATTCTGATAGTAACCCGTACTACGCTAACAACCGATGCGAGTGGGTATTTTTCAACCGAGATAAACAAATTTAATAAATATACTATTCGTGCAAGTCATCAAAACTATGAGACCGATGAAAAGAGTTCAACGCCAGGTCTAGAGTCACAATCGGTAGGTTTCCCATTACAAAAAAACAAAGAACAAATCATATAAGGTACAGATTTAGCTAATGTGTTTAATATTCCTATGATTTGTTTTGATTTTGACAAGGCTAACGCTCGTCCTGATGCACAAGTAGAATTGGAAAAAATTGTCGCTACTCTTAATGAGTACCCACAATTAAAATTAAACATACGCTCACACACTGACAGCCGCGGAAATGATGCATATAACAAAGCCTTGTCTCAAAAACGTGCAACATCTACGATAGACTATATTGTATCAAAAGGAATAGAATCAAGCCGATTAAAATCTGAGGGACTTGGTGAAAGTGTATTAATAAATAATTGCAGTAACGGTGTAAAATGCTCGGAAGCCGAACACCAGAAAAACAGAAGATCGGAGTTTATTATTATAGAATAAGACCGATATACAATAGTGATTAAATTTTAAACCAAGTGATTAACAAAAATCACTTGGTTTTTTTTATAGAATTTTAAATAAAGGTTATTTAATTCTTTTAAACGCTTTAGTCTCTTGTATTCATAAAATATACTAATTCATTATCACGCTCCAACATCCTCATTCCAAAGCTCAGGATTTTCAGAAATAAAGTAATCTACTAGTTGTTTACACCTTCTATCGTTTAACACAATCACCGAAACTCCATTTTCTATCAACATATCCTCCGCACCTAGATAATTGGTGTTTTCACCAATAACAACCTTTGGAATACCATAATGTAAAATAGCTCCAGCACACATCGGACAAGGAGATAAAGTGGTATATAAAACACTTTCCTTATAAATTGAAACAGATTGCCGGCCAGCATTTTCAATGGCATCCATTTCTGCGTGTATAATGGGACTATCTTTTTGCACTCTTTTATTATGTCCACGTCCAATAATCTCCCCATTATACACCAAAACAGCTCCAACAGGGATTCCGCCCTCTGCTATACCTATTTCTGCTTCTTTTAAAGCTTCTGAAAAAAATGTATCCATAATTAATATTCAAACTTTATAAGTTAAAAAATTTCATACTCAAAAGTTCGGCTTTTTTAAAACCAGAGTATGTTGAAATGTTACAACAAGGGGATTTTAATATTTAAATCAGAAATTTCTGAAGTTAAATTTTGACGGGAAAGTCTATTATATAAATATTGTGGGGTAAATATTATTAATATTTCAACAACCCACTAAAATATACTTATACGCTTTTACCAAAGTAACAATTTCTAACGCATGAAAACAATACGTATTGCCACGTACTTATCAGGTACTAATACTCAAAAATTAGCTACAAGATCCAATTTAAATCTTAATTCCACCGAATTAATCTAATCGGTTTCCTGCATTTTCACGTGCCCAAACTCGGTAATTTTTAAATTGGGTTTCGCTTAATATTTTGCTTAAAATATTGTCTTGAAGTTCGGTGCGCTCAAAGCTATTCATTACCCTATTTCGATTGTTTTTATTCCAATTTTGCAAAGTTCTATTCCATTCACTATTAAACCTATTTACTTGCTCCTCCGTCATTCCAAGATCTACAAACATTTTTTGATTTCTAGCCTTAGCAGCTTCCTCAATCTGTTTACTTGATAATTCTTTGTTAGGAGTATCTGTAGATAGCTGTTGAGATTTATTAGATCTATCACCTTTAACTGCAACATCAGTATTTGCTCTACCCCTATTGGTAGCTTCAACCGGATTTGAGTTAGTGTTTCTATCGGAATCTGTTTTTGTTACGCCGCAAGCGGTAAACAAACCTAATAAAGTAATTAACGCCAAGCTTTTAATCGTATTCATAGTAATTATTTTAAATTTATTTTTCTCTTAAACATTAGAATTGTTCGTCTTTTCAATGGATGAAAAAACGAACAAACTAATACTAACTTACGAAACATTTTGATTTTAACTAGTTTCTTAAACTTGTAATTATAACAATTATTACTCCATAATTAAAACTCAACAACAACCTACAAAATCTAGCCTTACTTACTATCCAAACTGTATAATTGTATAACCAACTGTATAAAATTTATACACTTATTGTAGTTTTAAATCCTCAAAAGCTCAATAAAACCTAGCAAACCTCAATCGGCACAACAGTTGCTAAACACTTCCTCGAATTGATAAACAATTTTTAAAAGCGAATAAAAATCAATTAAGGATTTAAAATGAACAACAACACACAAGACACTTCAGGAAATCATTTAGATAAATCTACACAACAAGTAGCTACTAATTACACTAGCCAAAATAAGTCGGTATCACGTACAAACCCTTGGGGGATATTTGTGCTTGCTAGTACTTTCTTATTAATTTTTATTGCTACCTATTTATTTTTCTATCTAGATACCGATTTTACCAATTTTCGTGAAGAACGTATGAGTTCAACCCTTGGTTATGCATTTTTAGTTATGGCCACTGCTCTTTTAGTCTTTAAAGCTGGGTTCTTTATTTATACCCTTATTAGATATTTCAAATACAAACCTATAGCATCTGTAAGTGATGAGGAATTACCTACTTGTACAGTAATAGTTCCTGCTTACAATGAAGGGAAACAAGTGTGGGAAACACTAAAAAGTTTAGCCAACAGTGACTACCCAGCAGAAAAATTACAATTATTAGCTATTGACGACGGGAGTAAAGATGATACTTGGCATTGGATGCAACAAGCCAAAAAAGAATTAGGAGATAGAGTTACTATATTTCAACAACCAAAAAACAAAGGTAAACGTCACGCGCTTTATCGTGGATTCAACATTGGTACTGGAGATGTGTTTGTAACTGTGGATAGTGATTCTGTTGTAAATGAAGATACTTTAAGAAATTTGGTTAGCCCGTTTATTCTGGATGAAAAATGCGGTGCCGTAGCTGGAAACATACGAGTATTAAACAATAAAAAAGCGCTTTTACCAAAAATGCTCGATGTAAGTTTCGTACTTAGTTTTGAATTTGTACGTTCCGCAGAAAGCAGTCTTAACTCAGTATTATGTACTCCAGGAGCATTAGCTGCCTACCGCCGAAGTGCTGTTTTTGCTGTACTTCCCGAATGGATAAACCAAACATTTATGGGAAAACCATCAGATATAGGCGAAGATAGAGCTATGACTAATATGATATTGAAACAAGGTAATAAAGTGTTGTTTCAGCGTAATGCTTATGCTTATACCAACGTACCTGAAAGTTATAAGGGACTATATAAAATGTTCATTAGATGGGGACGTAGTAATGTGCGCGAAAACATTGAAATGTCTAAATATGTTTTCACTAATTTTAGAGAAGAATCAAAATCTGGAATACGATTACTATTTATAAGTCAATCGTTGAAGATTATAATGAGCTATCCATTTATTCTGTTTATGTTATTCTTTATAGTAACACACCCGATATTGTTCTTTAGCTCTACGCTATTCGGAATTCTCATATTTTCAAGTTTCCCGATGTTGTTCTATGCTAAACGATACAATATATCAGAGTCTTTTTGGGCGTATTCATATAGCATATTATACACTTTTGCATTATTTTGGATTACTCCTTACGCAATCGCTACAGCTAGCAAAAGAGGCTGGTTAACGCGAGGATAACAGTTATAAATTAAGATCCAATAGGATTTCTGGCCAGCACCCAATTGACCAACTATTTATGTGCTGGCCTTTTTTATGGCTGTATTTAAAGAAGATTAATAATAAAAAGGGCTATTTCAATACACCTCTACTCGAAAAGCCGGGGTTAGGTAAGGTATTTTTTTAAATAAGTATCTATTATAGTCTTAAGGTATTCTTCATTAAGGGGCTTGTTATAAAAACCATGTACACTTTTAAATTCCATAGCTCTAGATTTATCTCTTTCGTCTATTGAATTACTTAGCATTGTAAGCACAACTTCTCCTTGCTGAGACACCGTAAGTTTTTCATATTCTTCCAAAAACTCCCATCCATTCATTCCTGGCATATTGATATCCAAAAATATCAATGTAGGCTGAGGGTGTTTACCGTCTAGTTCACTTTTTAGATATTCTAAGGCTTCATGTCCGCTATAGCATATATGAATATTATCGCTTATCCCCATTTTCTTGATTTTTCGAGCGTGATAGAAATTATCACTTTCCGAATCGTCAATAAGCAATACATTCTTTAATTTTTTCATATAGTTATTTTTTTAAAGTAAAATGAACAGTGGTACCAACTCCAAAAGTAGAACTTACCCAAATGTTACCCAAATGAAGTTCGACTATTTTCTGACAAAATGCTAATCCTATCCCCTGACCTTCATAGTCTTTATTGCTATTAAGCCTGCTAAACATATCGAAAACCTTAGTAAAATCTTTCTCAGGAATACCAATTCCATTATCCTTTATATGAAAATTGAAATAGTTATCTGTTTCGTCGAAAGATATCTTAATGTTAGGTTTTACCTCTGGTTTGGTGAATTTTATAGCATTAGAAATAAGATTTTGAAATAATTGTTTTATCTCAATTCTGTACCCTGTTATTGTTGGTAAATGGTCGTGTTCTATTACAATTCCACGTTCTTCAATTACTACAGCGAAATCATCTTTAATTTTTTCTAATGTTTCATTTAAGTTCACTTCCTCCATCTGACCGCTTGTACCAATTCTGGAAAAAGAAAGGAGTCCGCTAATAAGGTTTCGCATTCGTTCTACTGCCTTATTTATGAAGTTAAAATACATTACAGCTTCCCCTTTTACTCGTTCCGGGAAATCTTCTTGAAATATTTCTAAGTAGTTTGAAACCGTACGTAATGGTTCTTGCAAGTCGTGAGAAGCTACGTAGGCAAAATGATCTAATTGTTGATTTTTTACGATAAGAGATTCATTTAATTTATCTGCCTCTTCTATAGCCTTTTCTTTTGCTTTAATTTCCTTTTGCTTTTCGGCATTAGAAATTTTTAAATCTTTTAAAGTGTGTTGTAAGTTTTTATTTGAACGTTCTAAATCGGACTGTGTTTGGAGAAGCTCTTCTATTAAAGGTCTAATCTTTTTTATTAAGTTAAACAGACTAAGGAAAACTATGATAGTAGCAACCCCCAAACCTGACTTTTTTACTTCAACGACAGCTTAAAAAAAATTTCAGTAAATCCTGAAATTCGATTTGTAGATAGCGAGATAAGTTTAATAAATGCTTTAAAAACATACATTCCAGATATGGTTATCACCGACTTTAAACTTATAGGAATGAATGCATTTGATGTAATTAGAATTTCTAAAAATTATAACGACAATATTCCAATAGTAGTTATCACAGGAAATTTAAAATACGAAGGAGATAAGGATAAATTATTAAAGAGTGGTGCCGAAGGTTTTTTTCTAAAAGAACCTATTAATACCCTTAATGAAAGGTTACTCCCGTTATTTGAGACTATTACAGCAAATAGTCAAGATAAAATGGACCGTATAGATAGGCAGAGACGAAAATACGATTCTAGCAAATCTCATAGCGACTTTTTAAGAGAATACACTTTTGGTGATGATAATGAAGATGAGGATACAGAGAACCAGAAAGAACCAACGATATTAGACAAGATAATGAACCTATTTAGGAAATAAAAAAGAGTCTGATTCTACTATAGAATCAGACTCTTTTTTGTCTTTAACTTATTATCGATTATGGGTGAATTCCCCAACGGTTTTTATCGGCGTAAGCGAAATCCATCTGATATTTTTTAGGAATATCACCATTTAGCATAGAACCTTCCTTAATAGACGGGAATAGCTCTTCGTAAGTAATCATTTCATTTAATGATACTCTTCTATAAATATGAGTACGTGTAAGATTTCTAGTTTCATCTACACCGGTAGCTCCTAATAATTCCACGAAATTCTTAATTGTTTTTTCGTGATAATTAGCAACACGAGTTTTCTTATCTTCTGGAACCAAACCTACTGTTAACTTAGGGTCTTGAGTAGTAATACCTACAGGACATTTATTGGTGTTACAAAGTAAAGCTTGAATACACCCAATAGCCATTTTCATACCTCTCGCTTGGTAACATCCGTCTGCTCCTAAAGCAATAGCACGAGCAATATGGAACGCAGAAGTAATTTTACC
Organism: Aequorivita sp. 609; assembly: GCF_014212065.1. Lineage (NCBI taxonomy): Bacteria > Pseudomonadati > Bacteroidota > Flavobacteriia > Flavobacteriales > Flavobacteriaceae > Aequorivita > Aequorivita sp. 609. The sequence continues at coordinate 81,850 of NZ_JACJVM010000025.1, forward strand.
TGAAGCAATCACCTTAATATGTCTACGAATATTCATACCATTTAAGATGTTATGAACGAAATCTAAACCATCTAACAACGGTGCACCTACATAATTACTAAATTCTGGTGGTGCAGCTCCAGTTCCACCTTCTCCTCCATCTACAGCAATAAAATCAGGATATAAATCTAGTTCTACCATTGCTTGGCATATAGCTATAAATTCACTTTTATACCCTATACACAATTTAAATCCTACTGGCTTCCCTCCCGATAGTTCTCTTAGTTTTTGAATAAACTTCACCATTTCCATAGGAGAGTTAAATGCAGAGTGATACGGTGGAGATACTACTTTTACGTGAGGTTTAATATGTCTAATTTTAGCAATTTCCTCAGAGTTTTTCTCTGCAGGAAGGATTCCGCCATGCCCAGGTTTTGCTCCTTGAGAAATTTTAAGCTCAATCATCTTAACATTAGGATGTTTAGCTTTTTCTGCGAATAATTCAGGGTTAAACTTACCATCTTCGGTACGGCAACCAAAATAACCTGTTCCAATTTGCCAGATTAAATCTCCTCCGTGCTTTAAGTGATAATGACTTAAACCTCCTTCTCCAGTATTATGGGCGAAATTTCCAATTTTGGCACCAGCGTTTAAAGCTTCTACAGCATTGGAACTTAGCGCTCCAAAACTCATCGCAGAAATATTTAGAATACTAGCAGAATACGGTTGTGTACAATCCTTATTACCGATCATGATACGTGGATCGTTATTTAAGGTATCAAAAGCCTTTGGTGCTATTGAATGACAAATCCATTCGTAGCCTTCAGCATAAAGGTCTAATTGCGTTCCAAAAGGAATAGTATCTCTAACCCCTTTTGCTCTTTGATATACAGTTGAACGATCTACTCTATTAAAAGGACGACCATCAATGTCAGATTCAATAAAGTATTGATACAATTTTGGACGAAGTTCTTCAAGTACATAACGCAAACGACCGAAAACGGGATAATTTCGCATAATTGTATGCCGCGTTTGAAGTATGTCGTAATACCCTAAAGCAGTAAACAAGAAAACGATTACAAAAAACACATACCATGAAGGGTCTAGGTAGTAGCCTAATGCAAAAGTTATTATAAGCAAAACACTCGAAAATATAAAGAATTGAGTACGCATAATTGGGATTTATTGAAATTGGGTCTATGTTTTATAGAATATATTAGCTCTTATAAAATATAAAATTCTGATAATCAGTAAGCTGTAGATTTTAAATATTAAGGACGAAATTACAACTTATTTCTCAAGATACTAATATGAAAATAGAGTTTTTAAATGTATTAATATAAATGATAAATAAATGCCGCAAACTTTAAATCACTTAGATTCCTTTCAAAATAACTGTAATTATTAATTCAACAATTATAAGTTTTTACATAACTGAATAAAAGAGCAAAACTAATTATTCAATATCTATTCAACAACCAAATCACGCCCTTTTAACTTGCAAATATGCTAATTAATTGAATACAAATTAGGTTAGGCTAAATTCATATGTTTTCACCTTGATTTCCAAAAGAAATAACACTAAAACCCTATATTAATTAAAAAAGAAAATAATTATATAATCAATAATTAATCAAAGTAAAATCAAAATACTTCATGCTTTTTGTCATATATATTCAATATATTCACTCAATTTTAACAATAATACATTTTAAAAAACAATACATCCTATAATAAAACTTTACTTACTTCTCATTTTATTTTTAATTAGTTAGATAAAATTAAAGCACAAACAAAAAGAGTTCTTATAGAAGAAGGCACTGGTACTTGGTGTAATTGGTGTCCGTGCGGAATTGTTTTCGAACAACAAATGATTTAAGAACACGTCGTTATTTTTGTTGCAATACAAATGGGTAACGTAATGAAGAGCATGCCTGATTATGCTGCAGCCACTACCATCACTGGTTTACCGAATGGAAATGTTGATCGCGTTGCACTACGAGTTGGCACATTATATTGGAAAACTGAAGTAATCAACCAAATTAACAACACTCCCCCAACTGACATTTCAGTCAAAACTATTTTTAACCCTGGCACGTGTAATTTATCCATGACAGTTACTGCCGATTTCTTTACTGCATTATCAGGGGACTATACATTAGGAGCTGTGGTTGTTGAAGATGTTATAACAGGCACTAGTAGCGGTTACGATTAATATAATGCTTACTCTGGTGGCACTGTCGAAATGGGTGGTTGGGAAAACTTACCAGACCCTGTACCTGCTAGACAATTGGTTTACGACCACGTAGCCCGTTATTTAGCTACTGAATATGTAGGAGATGCTGGAAGTTTACCTAGTACGATTTCTGCAGGTTCACAACACTCTTATACCATTACTTGGACATTACCTGAAGAATATAATGGAGAATACACTCATGTAGTAGGTTATATTACAAATGCTACTACAGGTGAAATACTTAATGCGGGTAAAAGTGCATATCTTCCAGGCCATATTAATGCTTAATCATTTTTTGTATCTGAAGGTGAAACAAGTGCATTAGTTGGTGTAAATTATCATTATGAAATTTTAACCCACGATCCAGATAACTTAGACTTAACAATTACTGCTGTTGATATTCCCTATTGGATGACCCTAACAATAAAAGGTGAGACTACAGCTAGTTTAATAGGAACACCAACTAAAGAAGGAACTTATCCAGTTACACTAATGCTTTCGGATGGAAATTCCTCTGAACAACAATATTTTGAAGTTGAAGTAGTAGATTCTGGTGAAGTAGATTGGCATGTTGTAGGCCAAGAAGGGTTTACCGATGGTATTGCATATGATCTAAATTTAGAAATAAACAGTATTGGAGTTCCTTATGTAATGTCTGCAAATTCAAATAATGAAATATCAGTTTACACTTACGAAAATGATTCTTGGTCATTATTAGGCAATAAAATTACTGGCGAACAAGGACAAGCTGCAATGGCTCTAGCTCCCGATAGCACTCCATACATTATTACTATAAATGGTTTACTAAAAGTTTATAAGTACGATGGTTCAAATTGGAATCAAGTAGGTGGCACAGTTGGCAACGGATACCATATGGATATAACCGTTGCAAATGATGGTACTCCTTATGTGTCTTATATGGACGTTACAAATAATACTAGAGGGATATGCAAAAAATGGGACGGCAGTAACTGGGTTATCGTTGGAGATACTCACTTTACAGCAAGTCAAGTAGCTGTATGGACTAAACTAGCTACTAACAGCAACAACCAACCAGTAGTACTGTACGGTACAGGCTCAGATCCTTATGGACCTAAATATTCTAATGTAAGTAGGTTTAATGGAAGTAGCTGGGAAGTAATTGGTGGAACAGATATCGACAGTTCTAATGAAACTTACTTTAGTCATTCTTTGGCTATAGACGAAAACGATAATATTTACGTAGGCGCTACCGTAGATTTAGATTTAAAAAAATTAAACGTTTATAAGTGGAATGGAGCATCTTGGTCTAATATTGGTGATAATATTGGAGGTGGTGCAACTTATAGCAACAGTATTGCACTCGATTTACAAGGAAATCCAGTTATAGGTTTTAGAGATGAAGTGGAAAGTGGTAAAACTACCGTTATGCGATATGACGGCAGCATATGGAGCTCAATAGGTTTAACAGGTTTCACAAATATTGCTAGCTATCAATCATTAGCTTATTCCCCAAATGGACACCCTTATATTGCTTACCAAGATGAAGGAAACAACAGTTTAGCTACTGTAAAACGTTATGGAGATGCAACAATGAGTATTGGTGATTTTACAAATAACAACTTTAATATTGTTGTTTACCCTAATCCAAATTCTGGACATTGTACCGTACTATCAAACAATAACGGAAAGTTCCAATTATTTGACATTCAAGGCAGAGTAATTTCAGAAGGCATTATAGAAATTGTAGATGCTACAAGCAATAATTACACCTATACCTTTAATCACTCAAACTTATCGAAAGGATTGTATTTATTAAGTATAGCGAATGAACAAAAAAGATAAGTAGTGAAACTCATAATTGAATAATTAACCAAGTTTAATTCAGTAAATAAAAAGCTTCCAAATTCTTGGAAGCTTTTTTAATATCTTGGTTACTTAAGATGTTTCTTAAACTAAAGGATAGTGAAATCTATTAAACTAGGGACTATCTCATAAAGTGTGTAAGTTAAAAAAATAGCGGGGGCCGGCCCCCGCTATTTTTTTATTAACTTTAAATTTTACACATTATGAAGAAAGATGATTTAATTTCAGATGATTTTCTGAAGCAGTTCAAGACCCACGAAGAGCTCACGGGCTTTTTAAAGCAGGTCCAGAAGCGTGGGATTGAAAAGATGCTCGAAGGTGAGCTCGATGGCCACCTTGATTACGACAAGCATCAAAAGTCCACCGGTGAGAATGTTCGCAACGGACACGCCAAGAAAAAAATAAAAACATCCTTTGGTGAATCCGAGATCTCCGTTCCCCGGGATAGGGAGGCCTCGTTTAATCCAATGATCGTCCCCAAACGAGGCAATATGGTCGATGGCATCGAAAACGTCATCGTCTCGCTCTACGCCAAGGGAATGAGCAACAGCGATATCGAGGAGCAGATACGTGAAGTCTATGACTTTAATGTATCCACCTCGACCATATCCAGGATCACCGAAAAAGTATCCGGCGATATAATTGCGTGGCAGAACCGTCCCCTGGAACCAGTTTATCTGATTGTCTGGATGGACGGCATTGTGTTCAAGGTTCGCGAGAACTCCAAGGTCATCAACAAGACTGTCTATATCGCTGTTGGCCTGCGCCGCGATGGTAAAAAGGAAGTACTGGGCCTATGGCTCGGTAAAAATGAGTCGGCCGCTTTCTGGATGAGTGTCCTCACCGATATCAGAGCGCGCGGAACCGAGGATATACTTATCACGGCAACCGACAATCTTAACGGTTTTACCGACACCATCAAAAACGTGTTCCCGGAGTCCAAGACTCAGATCTGCGTGGTCCACCAGATCCGCAATGCGTGTAGGTACGTTGTATGGAAGGACAAGAAAGCCTTTACAGCAGACATGAAGCATATCTATAACGCTCCAAACCAAGAAGCAGCAAAGGTGGCCCTGGAGGATTTTGCCCAAAAATGGAACGATAAGTATTCCTATGCCGTTAAGAGCTGGCATGACAACTGGGAGGAGCTCACGGTGTTCNAAAGGAGAGCTCTACACAATAATTACTAACAAAAAAGCCAAAGGAAAGAAAGGGAGCATCGTTGCCATCTTCGCTGGAACCAAAGTTGAACCCATCATAGAACAACTCTTAAAAATATCAGCTAAGAAAAGAGCAAAAGTCAAAGAGATTACACTTGATATGGCAAACTCAATGAAGACCATATGTAAAAAATGCTTCCCAAGAGCAATGCAGGTTACCGACCGTTTTCACGTACAAAAACTTGCGTTAGAGGCACTTCAGGACATCAGGATAAAACACCGATGGGATGCTATAGACCTAGAGAATCAACAAATAAAACAGGCAAGAGCAAAAAACAAAACATGGGAACCAAAACAATATAGTAATGGAGATACAAGAAAGCAACTATTGGCCAGAAGTAGGTACTTACTATATAAAGCCCCATCTAACTGGACTGATAACCAATGCCACAGAAGTAAGATATTATTCAGTCAATACCCTGATATAAAAATTGCCTTTGACTTGGTCCAAGGGCTTAGAAATATATTCAACACGGCAACATCCATAGAAACAGCTTATACAAAACTGGCCCATTGGTACAAAGATGTAGAAAACACAGGCTTTAGAGCGTTCAATGCTATAGCAAACACGATAACACTAAATTATAGATCAATCTTAAACTATTTTATAAACAGAAGTACAAATGCATCAGCAGAATCATTCAATGCAAAGATAAAAGCATTTAGGGCACAATTTAGAGGAGTGAAAAACGTAGAATTCTTTCTGTATAGATTAACAACAATTTTTGCATAAACACAACAATTGTTCTTGATCCGGCAAAATCGCAACAGACGTACAGTAAAAAAGAAAAAGAAAAAGCAAAACAGAAAAAGAAGGAGGAGAAACAAAAGAAAAAATTAGCTCGTAAAGCTGAAAAAACTCCAGGAATAGACTTTGTTTATGTAGACCATAACGGTAACTTAACTGATACGCCACCAGATCCTAGTATGAAGCCAGAAATTGAAGCAGAAGATATAATCCTTGGAATTCCACCAAAAGAAGAAGGGGATAGAGAAGCTTTTGACCCTGTAAGAAAGGGAAAGGTTTCTTTCTATGACTCATCGAAAGGATTCGGATTTATTATCGATAACGAAAACAACGAAAAGTACTTTACTCACGTAAGTGGAATTATTGACGAAATAACCGAAAATGATAACGTATCATTCGAGCTTGAAAAAGGTCAAAGAGGAATGAACGCTGTAAAGGTTACTAAAATCTAAAGCATTAAACTTCTTATAAACAAAAAATCCCGCTTTTAGCGGGATTTTTAGGACTATCTCATAAAGTGTGTAAGTTAAAAAAATAGCGGGGGCCGGCCCCCGCTATTTTTTTATTAACTTTAAATTTTACACATTATGAAGAAAGATGATTTAATTTCAGATGATTTTCTGAAGCAGTTCAAGACCCACGAAGAGCTCACGGGCTTTTTAAAGCAGATCCAGAAGCGTGGGATTGAAAAGATGCTCGAAGGTGAGCTCGATGGCCACCTCGATTACGACAAGCACCAAAAATCCAATGGCAACAATGTTCGCAACGGACACTCCAAGAAGAAAATAAAAACATCCTTCGGCGAATCCGAAATTGCCGTTCCCAGGGACCGGGAGGCCTCGTTCAATCCTATGATAGTCCCAAAGCGGGGTAGTATGGTCGATGGCATCGAGAACGTTATTGTGTCGCTCTACGCTAAAGGAATGAGCAACAGCGATATCGAGGAGCAGATACGTCAAGTCTATGACTTTAATGTATCCACCTCGACCATATCCAGGATCACCGAAAAAGTATCCGGCGATATAATTGCGTGGCAGAACCGTCCCCTGGAACCAGTCTATCTGATTGTCTGGATGGACGGCATTGTGTTCAAGGTTCGCGAGAACTCCAAGGTCATCAACAAGACTGTCTATATCGCTGTTGGCCTGCGCCGCGATGGTAAAAAGGAAGTACTGGGTCTATGGCTCGGTAAAAATGAGTCGGCCGCTTTCTGGATGAGTGTCCTCACCGATATCAGAGCGCGCGGAACCGAGGATATACTTATCACGGCAACCGACAATCTTAACGGTTTTACCGACACCATCAAAAACGTGTTCCCGGAGTCCAAGACTCAGATCTGCGTGGTCCACCAGATCCGCAATGCGTGTAGGTACGTTGTATGGAAGGACAAGAAAGCCTTTACAGCAGACATGAAGCATATCTATAACGCTCCAAACCAAGAAGCAGCAAAGGTGGCCCTGGAGGATTTTGCCCAAAAATGGAACGATAAGTATTCCTATGCCGTTAAGAGCTGGCATGACAACTGGGAGGAGCTCACGGTGTTCTATGAGTTTCCTCTGGAGATCAGGAAGATTATCTATACAACAAACCTTATCGAGAACCTGAACGGGAAGATAAGAAAGTATACCAAGAACAAACTTTCTTTCCCAACAGACGATGCCGTAATGAAATCAGTATATTTGTCAGTGCGTGAAGCAACCAA
>NZ_JACJVM010000026.1:0-1155 GCF_014212065.1 Aequorivita sp. 609
TTGGTTGCTTCACGCACTGACAAATATACTGATTTCATTACGGCATCGTCTGTTGGGAAAGAAAGTTTGTTCTTGGTATACTTTCTTATCTTCCCGTTCAGGTTCTCGATAAGGTTTGTTGTATAGATAATCTTCCTGATCTCCAGAGGAAACTCATAGAACACCGTGAGCTCCTCCCAGTTGTCATGCCAGCTCTTAACGGCATAGGAATACTTATCGTTCCATTTTTGGGCAAAATCCTCCAGGGCCACCTTTGCTGCTTCTTGGTTTGGAGCGTTATAGATATGCTTCATGTCTGCTGTAAAGGCTTTCTTGTCCTTCCATACAACGTACCTACACGCATTGCGGATCTGGTGGACCACGCAGATCTGAGTCTTGGACTCCGGGAACACGTTTTTGATGGTGTCGGTAAAACCGTTAAGATTGTCGGTTGCCGTGATAAGTATATCCTCGGTTCCGCGCGCTCTGATATCGGTGAGGACACTCATCCAGAAAGCGGCCGACTCATTTTTACCGAGCCATAGGCCCAGTACTTCCTTTTTACCATCGCGGCGCAGGCCAACAGCGATATAGACAGTCTTGTTGATGACCTTGGAGTTCTCGCGAACCTTGAACACAATGCCGTCCATCCAGACAATCAGATAAACTGGTTCCAGGGGACGGTTCTGCCACGCAATTATATCGCCGGATACTTTTTCGGTGATCCTGGATATGGTCGAGGTGGATACATTAAAGTCATAGACTTCACGTATCTGCTCCTCGATATCGCTGTTGCTCATTCCCTTGGCGTAGAGCGAGACGATGACGTTTTCGATGCCATCGACCATATTGCCTCGTTTGGGGACGATCATTGGATTAAACGAGGCCTCCCTATCCCGGGGAACGGAGATCTCGGATTCACCAAAGGATGTTTTTATTTTTTTCTTGGCGTGTCCGTTGCGAACATTCTCACCGGTGGACTTTTGATGCTTGTCGTAATCAAGGTGGCCATCGAGCTCACCTTCGAGCATCTTTTCAATCCCACGCTTCTGGACCTGCTTTAAAAAGCCCGTGAGCTCTTCGTGGGTCTTGAACTGCTTCAGAAAATCATCTGAAATTAAATCATCTTTCTTCATAATGTGTAAAATTTAAAGTTAATAAAAAAATAGCGGGGGC
>NZ_JACJVM010000027.1:0-1712 GCF_014212065.1 Aequorivita sp. 609
GTTGCATGTTGTTTATTCATATGAGGTTTAATTTTTTTCTTTAAAGTGCACTGTTACTCACACAGATTTACAGATTGAGGTATTAAAAAAGAGGCAACAAAAACAAGCATTATACACTAATAAAATACACTCAAATGGAAAGATACAGTACAAGGAATTATGTTCAGTCTACACAAATTTCCTTTATATGAAATAGTTTGGATTCATTTGTGTGCTTAAGCATATTTGCAGTGTCCTGTTTCACTGTTCGTAAATGTTTTTTCACATTAATGATCCCTTAGTTTTAAGGCCAGCCACAGCATTTACAGCTATTATCAAACACGGTGCCTGGGCCACAATTATCCATGTAAGTATTGCCTGCTGCACAGTTATAATATTTGTTGGGGTCTTCAGGGTGAGGATAGAGTCCATCTGGCTTTCCGTTACAGAATCCTGGTCCTGGAGCGTGAGTGGTGGTGGTGGTAGTTGTGGTGGTTTTTGTGGTTGTTTGTCCAGGTTTGAGGGTGGTGGTTGGAGGCAGAGGAGGCAATTCGATATCCAGAAGATTGCGCAGATGGCCCATGAGAGGATGATTCCCCTGATTACAGAACTGTCCAGCAAAGTCATCCAGATCAAGCGCCCACACGAAAGCTCCACCAAATTTCATGTCTTTCAAATAACGGACCTTAGTTTCAAAGCTCTCCTTGGTGTCAAATCCAACCCACTCGCTGTTCTTTGTGGCATAGGGCACCTTCTGATCATCAATCCACTGGATTGTTGTTCCTTCTAGGAAGCCACAGATCTCATAGTAAGACCAGAATCCAGCCTCACGAGTGTAGGTTCCAGCTGCAGCCGGTCCACTAGCTGGGGCTCCAACTTCAGTATCTGTAGATGTCAGACGGAATGTGCGACCATATGTTGCGAAACCCATTCTGAGTTTCTCCACAGGGGTACCGTTGTCCCTCCAGTAGCGCATAGCGAAATCGGTATTGAAGTAAATCAGTTCTCCGTCATCCTTTGAGCCTTGGTACAGGGGGCTGTTGTGTCCTGTGAATCTTTCCCAAGTTCCATGGAAGTCATAAGTCATAATATTGATGAAGTCCAGGTACTTGGCAACCTCAGCAATCTCATATCCAGCATCAATTGTGCCTTTACCAGCTGCTACAGCAGCAGACAGCACCAGTCTGCGTTTGCCAGTAGCTATGCCCTCTGCCTCATAGGCCTCAATAAGTTCCTTGCACAGCAATGTGAATCTTTGTTTGTCTTCAGGGGGACTTCCTCTTGATCCAGGATATTCCCAGTCCAAGTCCATACCATCAAATCCATAAGTTCTCAGGAATTTGATGGAAGACTGAATGAACTTTTGACGGTTTTCTGCAGTGGACACCATGATGGAGAACTGTGATGAACCAAAGTTCCATCCACCAACAGCCAAGAGAGTTACAAGATGGGGATTTCTGTTTTTGAGTTCATTGAAAGCCTTGTAAAGAGTCTCATCGTTCCACTCATATGTGATAAGCTCGTTGGCATGGTTGATCATTGCGAATGCATAGAAAAGGTGTGTACAAAGGAAAGGGTCGACATTTGCAGGTGTGTACTTTCCAATTCCAGGTCTGTACTGGGACCAGTTGGTGAAGTAGCAGCCCATTTCCATGGAGAAAGCAACATGGCAGAGCACCAAGCCCAAACCTGCTACAAGCGTAAGCTTCCCCATTTTTATTCCGAATTTTTTC
>NZ_JACJVM010000003.1:0-40000 GCF_014212065.1 Aequorivita sp. 609
GGATTATCAATGTTGTCGAAGTCTAAAGCTTCACCGTATATAGTAACCTTACTCCGCTCTTTTGTTCTTTCTGATTAATACTTAAAATTAACTTATTTAGTAAAAATCAAACTTAAGTTGTATATTCTATGGATGGGGACTTTACGTAAAGAAGGGAATCTTTTTTGGTTTCTGGATAGGGAATCGGGGAATAAAACTTTATATTATATTCCGGTGTTTTCCAATAGACTGTTTTACCAGGTATTGCGGATGAATCAATTTTTGCCTCTTGAAATGACTGTCGCAAATATTCACCTATAGATAATCCTGCACTTATTTTTTTAGGAGGATAATCAAATAATACTGAGTCAGGAATGCCATACCATTGTTCGTATTTTTCATAAAGACTTTCAACATCCGAATACAATCTTGGTCCTGCACCTCGGGACACATAGAGATCATCTTTAAATGCAAAATCAATAAGTGTATCGCCTCCCAGATTCATATATATGGACCTGACAGAACCAAACTTGTATAAATCTGAATTGAAATACAAAATAATCGGTAGCTCTGCATTGTCAATTTTTATTTTGGAGTAAAATGTTGAGGAATCTTCGCTGGACCTGCTAATCAAACCTTTTTTTAAAAGATCTTCTATAGTTGTTCTGTAGTTTGATTTTCCAAATTTTATTGCGCTAAAAGGGTCTTTTTCCTTACAGCCAATAAAACTTATTGTAATTAAAAGAAATAGAATTTTTTTCATAATCTTCAATTTGATGTTTTTTTTAATTTACAAAAACCACAATTTGTCCTTCGCGTGATCGGGGATGGTGGATTGGAAGCGGGGGGCTATTTGGGCTACCATTTCGGGGTATTTGATGGTGATGGGGACGTTTTGTTGTCTGAGGGATTTCCAGTATAGTCGGCTGAATTGATAGACTTGGGTTAGTAGCTCTAGCACTACATTGGCATCGTCGAAGGCGTCTTTGTTGGGACTGCTCATTTTTATTTTGATGGGGAAGGGGTAGCCCTCTGTGTCTGAATATTTATTCGAATTTGGATATCGGGCATTGTTGAACAGCAAAAACTCGTTATGGTCAACCCGGATGTAGGTGCCACTTAATGGCATCAGTTTTTTATTCCAGTTGAGGTCGTATGCTATTAGATCTCTGGTTTCGGTTTTATTTATGTTTAAAATGTATAAGGGTACTTTCAGCTTTAATTGGTGCATTCCCTCTAGAATTGGTTTTAATTCTTCATATCGCATTTCCTTGTAAAAATGAATGACGACTTTATCGGCTTGCGCTACAGAGGTAAAGTCCCGGATTGCTTTACAGATGCTTCCTGCTAATTCTTCTGTTTGGTTTTGGGCGAAATATTCGAAGTTTCTGAAGATGCCGTTGTTTTGAAAACTGAACGCGCTGGCTACATATCGTCGGTTTTCTCCTTGGTTGGTATAGGCGCCTACACCAATTACCAATTCCTTTTTATCGGTTACGGCTAATTTCCACGGGGCGCCGCCTAGCTTGGCGTGAATGGCCAGTGCCATATTTTGAAGCGAAAACTGAAAGTTGTATTGGTTTTCTATATTTGCGACCATTTTATTATAATCCACTACTTGGGTAACGATGGCTTCATTTAGGAAAAGTTCTTTGATTTGAATATAGACTTCGCGGTCTTCGGGATCTGGTGTATGTCTGTCGAAGGGGCTTAAATAAAAAGCGGCATATTTGACATTTTCGTGGTCAAAATTTAGTTTTTCCAGCTTTTGAATGATTTGTGGCAAGGGATTGCTTTCATCGGTAAACTCAATAAAATGCTCGGGGGCGGTTGCTGCGGTTATGTTTACGTAGTCTTCTATTCCCTTGAAATATTTTCTTTCTGCCGTAACACCATATTTTAAATTGTCATAAAAACTTCTAATGGCTTCTTTATGGGTTGTGTGATATATAAAGATGAACTTAATATTTGGCGCTTTTGGCCGTCTGTATGGCTTAAACATATTCATAGCCATTTTAGGCACTAGGTGGGTGCTCTTATTGCCATTCTGATTTTTACCAAATTCCAATAAACCTACCTCTGGGTTGATGTGATTGATGCGATTGCCAGGGACATCGATGAATTCATCTTTTGTGAAAGGAAAAATTGCTTTGAAGTCTTCCGTAAATAAATACTTTGTGGCAAAAGCATTGATGAGCCCTACGTAGGTTTGATATTTGTTGAGTTCTCTTTCAGGAGTTTGGATAGGGATATCTAAGGCTCTTGCGAGATTTAGGTTGAATAGCGGGAAGGTTTTATCAAACTCAATGCTATTATAAAACGCTTCTTTTTCCTCTGAATCAATATTCATTTGGTAATTGAAGGTTTTCTGTCCGTAAACACATTGCCTGATGAATTCTGTTTCGTCAATATCCTTAACGGACTTGGTTAAAACTTTTGATTTGCCGTCATAAGCTATAACGAGCTCGGGCAAATCGGTAAGTTTTGCAAACTGTATTTTGAAAGAGAATTTGTAGTATAGGTTATAGTGTTCTGTATTGTCTTTTGTGGAAGGTAACCAGACTTGGATATTCATGATTTTGTTATTGACTACAATATAGCCTTTGTCTAAAAAGTGATTTCTTAGTTGGTGCTTTAGGAACTGTTGGTAGATGCGTAACTCTTTCCTGTCCTTTGTGCTTATTTTTATGGTGGGTTCATTTTGAAGGGGCAGGGTAAAGGTGGTGAAAATATGATCTGTTTTTGATAGATCGGTTTCGGGAAATGCCTCAATAATTTGTTTCGAGAACTTCGATTTGTGAATGGGATGACTCCCTTCAATGTCTTCTAAGGAGAGGTAGAAGGTGGGTGCGATGTTTGGCCATTTGAAGTTGAGAACGTTGGCTTTTAGATGTTCTTTCATAATTAAGGAGGTTTTAGTTGTTTTACATATTTGGTTTTTTTGGGGAGATGGGTTTATGGTTTTATTTTTTGATGTTAAGTAATTTCTTATTTTAAGTTTTTAGGAAAGTTCATTTTTGAATACCATATTTTTTAAAAGTCTACTTCCAATAACTGTCCATTTTTCTTTAACCAATTCTTTGCTTTTTCATAATTTGGAACTTGAATAGACAGAATGTTCCAAAATCTTGGTGTGTGATTATTTTCGATTAAGTGAACTAACTCGTGAGCTACCAAATACTCTAAGACATACATTGGTGCTTTAATAATACGCCAATTGAATATGATGTTATTGGCAGGTGTGCAGGAGCCCCATCTGTATTTCATTTCCGATGTTTTAAATTCATTGTACTCTACTCCTAGATTTTTAGCGTATTTCCTAGCCAGTGGCTCTATCTTCTTTAACGCCTGACTTAAATACCATTTTTTAAATAGTTCGTTTGCCTTTGGTTGGTTTGACTTTGATATTTTAAATCTTTGGTCAAATTCAATTCCTTCAATTTCTTCATCTACAATGAGCAACTGATAGTTTTTACCTAAGTACATTAAGGTTTCACCTGACACAAATTCTTTGTTTTCAGCAATTAAAGGGTATTTCTGTGTATGGTTTAGTTTTTCTTTAATCCATTGCCTTTTAGATTGAACTATTTTATCAATTTTTTCTGCGGTAAGATAATGTGGGGCACGAACAATGATACTCCTATCCCTTTCAACTGAAATATTGAGGGTTTTGCGATTAGAATATTTTATTTGATATTTTAATTTCATTAATCGTTGATGATTCTAAAATGATTGGTTTTGGCTAATTCCATTATTCTTGAAATCAACTCATTCCGTTTAATCACAATATTTGGTAAATCTTTAAATTCCGGTGAAAGCAGCATCTTTTGCAATTCAGCTTTTAGTTTTAATTGGGCTGGAGTGCTATCCCAAAATCCAGTAAGTTTTATTTCGTTTGCAACCAAGTTGAAAATATGCTGAGTGAGGTTAACATTTCGAGCGATTTCATCTTCTGACAGATCTCTATTATCAAATAATTCTGCTTTGAAAATGCGAAAGAAAGGCATTTGCTTTTTGCGGTCTAAACCATACGTTTCTTCTTTTTCTCTGTTCTTGATTTTTTCTCTTAGTTTTTCTAATTCTTCATAAATAAGTTTCCAATTCCCTTTGAAATTCTTTAATATTTCTTCCAGTGCCTGAGAAAAAGAGGCAAACAATTCAGGATCCTCATCTATATTTATATCTATGAAGTGGCGAATAGCGTGTTCTACTTCCGCAGCTTTGGTCTTAGTTCTTTTTTTTGTTTTTACATTTTCAAAAAAGTCGTCAGCTATAATCGATATTGGGGCAATTTCTTGTTCAATACCTTTTGAAATTAAATATTCGTCTGCAATAGCTCTTAATTTAGGTGGAATACCTTTCATACTGAATCTACCATCCCTAAAATGTTTGTTTGCTAATGCATTGATTTCCGTAAAGGCTTTCCAGTCATTGAAGAACTCTAAAGCTTCCTTTCGTGGTAATACGGTATTAAAACAACTTGTGAGTGTATTGTATAGTTTAATGTATTCAAATCGAATGTCTTCATCATAGAAGATATCGAAGAAGGCATCAGAATCCGATAAGTCCTCCAAATCGTAGACTTTTAGGAAGTTCCAAATTTCTCTATGCGCTTTTATTAAGGCATTTAGTTCTGCATCATCATCTGATAGGCAATCTATGATTTCTTGTAATTCTTTTTCTGTATAAGTATCTAAGGCACGTTTTAAATGATGTCCAACACCTACATAATCCACGACAAAACCTTTGTCTTTTCCTTCTGGTCCAACTCGGTTTACTCGAGCAATACTTTGAAGTAAATTATGGGCGACAATAACTCGGTCTAAATACATAACTTGCTCTATGGGTGCATCAAAACCTGTAAGCAACATATTGTTTACGACTATTATACCCACATTTCCATTTAAGCTTTTATCTTCTTCATCCGTTTTATCAAATGGGAGTTTAAAACGTTTGATACTTTTCTTATGATAATCACTATTGGTGTATGCTTTGATTTCTAAAGGATCATTATGACTGCCTGAAATTACTACCGCAGCTTCTAACATTTTCAAGGTATCGATATCGACTAACATAGGATTATCAATCAATAATTCCGCAATTTTATTCTTTAATGCCTCATCGACAGCTGCCTTATAGCGTACCGCAGCAATACGCGAATTGGCAACAATTTGCGCCTTAAAACCTCCCGAAAAAATATGTTCTACATAATGGTTGACCATACTTTTGGCTTTGTCCATTATGGTATTCATACTATCTAAGTATGCATCACGAGAGCCATAGCCTAAAATCTGTAAGCGTTCGGTAAGTTGATAATCACTAAATACATCAGCAAATTTATCATCCATTCCTTTTTTGTCTTCCACTTCTGCATTGTGGGTAAAACCTTCATACACTATTTCCAAGGTAACGCCATCATCTATGGCCTGGCGCATCGTGTATTTGTCAATGTAATCTTTGTACTTTTTTTCTGTTTTACTGGTTGGTGTACCCGTAAAACCTATGGAAGTAGCATTGGGCATAGCACGGTCCAAGTTGGCTGCTAAAAGCGAATATTGTGACCTGTGCGCTTCATCTGTCATTACTAAGATGTTGCTACTTTTATTCAATTCAGGGAATATCTCTAATCCTGTTAAATCTCCATTCTCTTGAAACTTATGAATCATCGCCATTACCAAATCAGAATTATCATTGCTCAATAACTCTTTTAAACTTTGACCGTTGGGAGGATTTTTGGGATTGATAAAGTTGGCAGATTTTATCGCAAAACCAATGCTTTGTCCAGTTTCTGACAATTGTTCTTCTAATTGTGTTCTGTCGGTTACAAAAATGATTTTCCACGACATTAATTCGGGTTTAAGCTTCATTTCACGAACCATAAACATCATAGTCAATGATTTACCCGAACCTTGTGTGTGCCAAATAATACCACCTCTTTCAATAGGGCTTTTTCCTTCAATTAATCTTTGGGTAGCAATTTTTACGGCTCTAAACTGCTGATATCTGCCCACCATTTTTATTTTCTGCCCTTTATCATTTACTGCGAAAACGGTAAACACTCTTACAATGTCTAATAAGTTTCTTCGGTCCAACATTCCTGCCACCAAACGTTGTTGATCGTTGGGTGATGATTTGCCGTGTGCTAAATCGTTCAAGGTTTTTGGATACGGATCTGTCCACCTGTAAAAGTGTTTTTCTATTTTGGTAGTAATCGTGCCGAATTTTGCTTCTGTACGGCAAGTGGTTATTAAAATCTGGTTGTAGTAAAAGAGTTCTTTGTTACCTTCTCCAGTATCTCCTCTTTGCTCAGAGTACCGCATCAATTGATCTATGGCTTCAGGGATCGGTTCCTTTACTTTTGATGATTTTGCTTCCACCACAACAAGTGGCAAGCCATTTACAAATAAAACCATATCCGGAATGATATGGTGGTCTGTTCCAGTTACCACTACCTTAAATTGAGAAATAGCGGTAAAATTATTGTTTTCTAAATTTTCGAAATCTATAAAGCGCACTGTTGGGCTTAGTTCACCAGTTTGCTCATTTTTAGAAACTGTGGTGTTCTCTAACAAGTAATGCAATACTTGTTGGTTATTCTCTAACAGACTGTTTTTTTGAAATGTTGTTATTTTACGCTCTAATTCATCTACTTGAGCATCTGTAAGGAATGGGTTTATCTTAACTAAGGCTTCCCTTAGTTTAGGTTTTAAAACCACTTCTGAAAAAGTTGTTCTAAAACTTTGTTGTGGCTGTTGTTGCATTTGTAATTCCAATACATCCCAACCTAAACCTGCCAATTGTTCTAAAAAGGGCTTTTCTACGTGGCTGTATTCATCTAACTTTAAGTTAGTACCTAAGTTACCTCTGTATTTATTGTCGTTGGTTAGTATCATTTTAGAGTAGTAAAGTTGTTAGAAAACAGCATTTCCGTTTTCCAGTTAAATAAGAACCCCTTGTCAATCAAGCGTTTGCGTGAGGTTTCTGTTTTTGAATTAAATAAAGAAAATAGTAGTTCCGTTTTCCAGTTAAATAAAAAAGTATTGTAAATCAGTATGTTATATTTGTTTTCCATTTTCTAATTAAATAAAGGTTTAAGCCCAATAAGGCACATATAAACTAAATTTCTTAGATACATTATCTGGGTCTTTGGGTTTAATTCTCCCTGCATCGATAGCCTCTTTTATGAGTAGTGATATTTGCGAAGTTTGTTTATCGTGCATTCCAAATCTTTTTCTTAAAGAGGTGTTGTTAAAACCACCATTGCCATAATATTCAATGATACTATGTTGATAAGAAGCTTCTATACGTTCATCCAGTGTCATTTCTGCATATTTTTTAGGCGCATACATTGTTACTTTGAAGGAGTTTTCAAGTTCTTCAAATTTTAATGGAGGTAGTCCATATAGCTCAATGGCAATAACAGCTTTTTCAAAGCCTGAGCCTCGTTCTTCACAAATGTTGTATCTCCTAAATGCAGAAGCTAAAATTTCGTTTCGCGATTCGGGGGTTGTACGTATAAGTCTGTCTATTTTTTTAGAAGGCAATAACTTACCCGGATTACTAAAAACAATTCTGTCTTCAAAAATTTCAATCATAGGTCCTGTGCCTCTAATATTAAAATCTTGATGAATTAATATATTGGCAATTAGCTCTCGTAATGCTTGTTCCGGATAAATTGATGTTTCCACCCTTAAGGCGTTTTTAATGATTTCGCTGTCCTGTAATAATCCTTGAACAAAAGTAATTAGAGCCTCAAAGCCTACGGCATAGCCTTTTCTGCCTGGATATTCCTTACTTGCACCAGCTTTGTTTTTTCCTTCGTATTTGATAAGGCGAACAGTTTTACGAGCTAAGCCATCAAATTTATTGAGGTCTTTGGCTGCGGCAATTGCGCCAAAATTGGTAATATAAAAGCCTTTGCCATCTACATCAACCAACATTTTTTCATCCACCATCCATTGCATTATCTCTTCTATTTTAGATGGAATCGGTTTTCCTAGAAGTTCTAATATTTTATCATACTCTAAAAGGGTAATGACTTCCAATTCGGTTAATAATTTAGAAGCGTGCAACTCTTCCCAAGTAGGAGATTTACTATTGAGCATTAAAGCACCTACCTCTTGTCTTGATGCTTTTCGGGTAGTGCCACCACTCCGGATAAAACTATCTTCGATGGTTTTATGAACAAGATGCACGGGTTTAATCGCACTTTCCTGAATGTAAATAAAAAGTAATTCTTCGCCTCTAAAGGTTTCTATGCTATGGTCTATCTTAACTAAAGGATTTAAACCGTCTCTGCAAAGTGAAGCTAAACGTTCAACTATATTATCTGCTTTGGGTTTATCTACCCCAACAATATTGGCAGTTTTGTTGTCGATACCGAACACTAAGAAACCTCCACCAGGCATATTGGCAAAAGCCGAAATATGCTGACATAACTTATCGTTTTTGGGAGACAAATCTGCCTTCCAATCTATTTCATTGAGTTCTGTAGGAACTTTCCCCAATGATTTATCTAAGTATGCTATGGCTTTGTTTATCCAGTTTTTCATATACTTACTGTTTCTTTAATAAGGTGGTTTACTCTTACCTTACCACTTAATAAATCCTGCATTAAGCCTGTTTTGAGTGATTGGAGTTTGGAGAGCTTTATTTTTTCCGAAAGGACAACTTTTTTGAGTTTATCCAAATTTGAAGTAATTCTATCTCTTTCTTCGGGTAAAGGTGTAAGTATGTCTAAATCTCTAATTTTCTGCATACCAAATGCAGGTTGGGATGTTGAATGTATTGCAAGATTTACTTGGTCTTCAACATACTTTGAAATCAAACTCCAATAAATAAAATCAGGGCATTCGTGTGGTTTAATTAAAATGATATTTGCACTAAGTGTAAAATGATGATTTGAAAAAGTAGGTAAGACTTTGGGCTTACCAATTGTACCTATTTTACCAAATATTAAATCACCTGAATCAACTTTAAAAAGCCTCTGTTGTTTTTCAAGCACATTAAAACCTACCTTTCTACAAGATTTTATATCAATTTCTCCATTTTCTAAAACATCACTTATGCCTACATAAGGAACGCCGTCAGTAACTGCGGCTGGTGTTCTATGATCAGGTTGTGGGTCAATTGCTGAAATTAAATCTCCCATTTTTTTAACTTCCCACTCCTTAGGAATCCTACCCAAAGGACTATCTTTAAATTCGTGGGTTTCTTCGCTACGGATATTGCCGTTTTCATCTATGCCTTTGGTGAGCAAATCTTGCATTAAACCCGTTTTTATGCGGGTGTATTTGGCTATGAGTTGCTCCGTTTGGGTAATTGCTTCATCTACTTTGGAGAGGATGGTAGCGATTTTGATTTGTTCGGTTGGGTTTACAGGAAAAACAAACTCTAATTCTTTTACAATTTTAGCATTAAGATTACTCTGTGTTGTATGGGCTGAATGGGCTAAAATCGAACTCCGTTTTTCGAGTAATAGATAAAATAGAAATTCAAGAGTTATTTTACGTTCATCAGGTATAATATTTAATATAGCTTGGTTTGTTGCTGCTTCAATCAAGTTAATTCTTGGAACACCAAGAGTTGCATAAATTGAATACATTATTGTATTTACAGGAACTAACCAAGCTGCAGAATTATTTAATCCTTGTTTGGTGATATGCTTTTGTGTTTTTTCTAAATATTTGTTTACAGAAGTCAAATCATCAATTGCCACAAAAGGAATTTCGCCATTATAAAATTTTGGATTATCGCTTTTAGGTGTTCCACCGGAGCGCATTTTTAAAGCAAACTCTTGAACTTGTTTTAAATGCCAACCCTCAGGAATATATACTTGATTTTCTTCCATATTAGTTGAGATAGTTTAATTGGGTTAGAAAATCGTTGAGTTCTGTCATCGTTTTCTCACGTTTAAGTTCAATGGCTTGGGCAGAGGTGTAGTATTTATCAAAAAGGTTTTCAAAGGCATTTACCAAAGCTCTTTTTTCTGCATTAAGGTAGCGTTGCAGTTGATCGTTGATAATATCGAAGTGCTTTTTAAGAATCAGCTTTTGGCTTTCTTCTGTGGTAATCATTCCTCCAATTTCTTTTAAAAGAGAATCCAAACTATCTAATTTCGCTTGTAAAATACCGATGTCTTTTATGCGAGCATTGTAGGTTTTGGTAATTTCTTTGAATTGTTTTTTAACCTCTAAAACCAATTGCAAGGTCTCTGGTCTATCTTTTGATTTTTTTAGTTCTTTTTCGAATGCTGTAACAGACTTTTTAATGTTGTCATAATCAGCAGTGTTTTTCAACTCGGCCTTAAAGTCGTTGATTAAACTTTCGATATCAGAATCTAATTTTTCAACTTCCTTTTTTGCAGCTACTAATAATCCTTTACTTTCGGCTTTTATGTCCTCACTGCCGTAGCGTTTTAATTCAATTTTTAAATCCAGTTCTATCTGTTTTTCATTGTGCAATGCTTTACAATTCTTAATGGATTTTTCAAGGTCTTTAATTTTGGCGTCTTGTTCTTGGTAGGGTTTGGCTTCCTCAGGTTTGTTTTTCTCCGTAAGGAAGTAATCAATTTGCAATTTCAATTCGCTTTTGGCTAAAGTTGGTGTTTGTTTTACTTCACCTTCTTCTTCGTCTTGTTCAAACTCTACTAAATTCAACGCTTCTTCAACTGCTTCTTCCAATTGCGATTCAAAGTCGGCTTGCTCAATTTCAATTTGTTCAATTTCTGCTTTCTCAGTTTTGAAAAATTCTTCAATGAGGTATTCATCAGGAATAAGACCTGCATCCCAACCATTTTGCATAATGGTTTTGAGGTCGTACTTAATATTATCCCACCAATTCACAAAAACACCTGCTACTTGAAACTTATCCAATACTCCAACAGGCACGAATTTCTCTTTCATTGAACTGAGTAACTCTTTACGAACTTTAGGGAAGATATTTCCACCCATTCGGAGATATATACTCATATGATCAGAAGCTAAATCATCCGGAACAGGATCATCATTTTTTGGAGCTAATGTTGAAAATTCATCCTTTGCTTCGTGCCACCAATCTGCTAAATGGATCCCTAATTGAGTAAGGGTTGTAATGACGTTTTTATCGTCTTCTACCGTTTGTTTTATGTCAGATTTATTTTCTATTTTAAAATCTTTATAGATATCGTTTTTATCTTGGAATAGCTGATAGCCATCAAACTCAAATTTGGGTGAAAGCGTATTTTGAATGTTTTCAATTTCAGAAATGGGTACGCCTCCAATTAAATGTGCTTTGACATCTTCGGGTTCTGGAGGCGGTGTGTTGTCCACGTATCTTCTAATGTTAAGCGTGTAATCATTTTGTTCAATGGTCTCTAAATCTACTAATTTAGAGTATTTGGCTTCTTCAATTTTATTTGAAAATACGTAATCAATCTTTTCTACGTCCTCAGGTCTTAGCGTATTTTGTTTTTTACCCTCCGCATAGTCTTTATCGGCATTGATAATAAACACTTTGTTTTTTAGCGTATCTGGTTTGCTCTTATTAAACACCATAATACAAGCAGGAATTCCAGTACCGTAAAATAGTTGAGGGGGTAAACTGATGATACCTTCCAAAACGTCTGCTTTAAGCATATTTTCACGAATTTCTTTTTCCTTACCACCTCTAAACAATACACCGTGAGGCATAACCACAACAACTTTTCCGGTCTTTTTACAACTGGCAAGCATATGTTGCACGAACATTAAATCGCCTTTCTTTCCTGTTTCGGGAGCGAAACCATAGCTAAAGCGAGATTGATATTGCATTGTGGCTTTGTTGTAGTTTTGGGAGAAGGGGGGATTGGCAATTACCCTGTCAAACTGAATAATTTGACCGTCTTTTTCGTTTAAAGGTTCGTCTAAAGTATCCCCATACTCAATCGTGTATTTGTTGATATTATGCAAAATGATATTCATTTTGCAAATGGCAACAACAGTTGGGTCACTTTCTTGACCGAACAACTCTATATCGTTGGCATTTTGACCTTGTTCTTCGATGTATTGATGTGATTGTATGAGCATACCTCCTGAACCCACTGTTGGATCGTAAATGGACATACCTGCCTCTGGTTTCATCAATTGCACTAATAATCGAACGACTAGATTAGGTGTATAAAATTGACCGCCTTTTTTACCGCTTTCGTCCGCAAAGTGTTTTAGAAGATACTCATAAGCTGCACCCAATAAATCAGGAAACTCAAAATTTTCATTAACCAGTTTTGGGAACTCGTTGAAGTGGTCAATCATTTTTTTGAGGTCGGCATTTTTTACAATTTGCTTTCCGTCCACTTCTTTATTAAAATTGATTCGACCTTTGAAAATTCCTGAAAGGGTTTCGGGGTTTGCTTCCTCAAGAGCATCTAAGGCTTTGTTTAGCATTTGCCCTATGTTGTGCTGAAGGTGTTTAATTTCGGGTTGCTGCACTCCATTTTCATCTATAAAGCCTTCATTCCACCTAGCACGTTGAGGAACAAAAAAGGTTTCTCCATAGGTTACTTTATCTTCAAGTACCTCAGCTAAAGTTACTGGATCCAAATGTTTGTAATCATTCTTTTTAAAATGTTCTCTTTTCTGGTCGAATACATCAGACATTCTTTTTAGGAAAAGCATTCCAAAGATGAACTCTTTGTATTC
This sequence comes from Aequorivita sp. 609, assembly GCF_014212065.1. Classification (NCBI taxonomy): domain Bacteria; kingdom Pseudomonadati; phylum Bacteroidota; class Flavobacteriia; order Flavobacteriales; family Flavobacteriaceae; genus Aequorivita; species Aequorivita sp. 609. The sequence goes on from NZ_JACJVM010000003.1 coordinate 12,636, forward strand.
TGAGGCATCCATTTTACCTCTTAATATATCCGCTGCTTTCATTAAGAAGCTTTCTAACTGGGATAATTTTATTTTGTCGGTTTTCATTTAATATTCTTGTTCTTATTTAGATATTCGATTTGATTTTCTGCCATTTTTAAAGCTTGCAAAGCTTGTTCTTCATCTGTAATAATCTCCATTATTTGGTCACCCAACCACAAGGCCAATAATTCTTTTTTATCGGCTTTTAATAACTCTGCTAATTTTAGCACCTGTTCTCGTTTGGCTTTACGCTCTCCACGTTCAATCTTGCTAAACATTGGAGTGTCGATTTCTAGATCAGCGGAGAGATGTCGTTGGAGCAATCCTTGACTTTCTCTAAGCTCTTTAATGCGATTGCCGAGTTTCATAATCTTTCATATTTTGACTTGTCAATTTTTGTCTAATTTAAGGAATGGCAGTAAAGAACCAAGCAAAAGCAATGAAAAGTTATAAAGGTATTTTAACTTTTATTAACATACTTGCGGGAAACCGTAAAAGGGGGAAATATTTTGAATTTTTACTCTTTTTTCTGTTATAGGAAGTGAGGATATGGGGGATTTTGAGGAAATGGGGAAAAAGGGGAGTGTTCAGTATTCAGTAGCAGTTGGCAGTAAGATTAGCATTTAATGGTGATGAGCTATTATAGTTAATGTTGTAGTATCAAAATTAGGATTGGTAAGTAAGGTTATAACCTGACAAAATATGATGAAATCCTCAAATCCTTAAATCCTTAATTAGGGTTTTGTGGGATTTGTGTAGGTGTTGTGAGCTTCTCTGTGGATTAAATTTGCTTCTATAAACTTTGTGATATAGCCTTCGGCAGTTTTATGAGGGATGTTGCAGGTGTCGGCGATATCTAGGTAGTCTTGCCTGGAGAATTGTTTGGGTAAGCTTTCGAGGAAACGTTCTTTTCGGTTTAGGCGTTTTGGGGCCGAATGTTCTATGGGGAGATCGTTGAATACTTTGCTGCTATGTTTTACCAGAATAGAAACAATGGTTATTGCATTTTTGAAATCTTCGTCCTCACATAATTTTATGCTGTTTACGTCGCCATCTTCCATAATACGAAACGCGGTAAAGAGCATCATTAATCGGAAAGCGATTAATCCTAAGCGCCTAATGGTTGCGATGTATTCTTCGGGTTGCAGGCTAATGTATTTGGTCTGAAGGGATTCAAAGAAAAGGTTGAACTGTTGTTGCTGTGACTCTGAAAGTTGAATTTCAATTTCAGCATTGTTTTTTAGGGTTTTATAGAATTCTAGAAATTCGGTTCCGAGTTGGGCATAATATTCATCAAGTCCGATGTTCTGGTTTGAAAGGAATACATTTTTCCATTCGGGTTTAATGTTCATATAATAGAACATAAAGCGACTGAAAAGGCCGTTTTCGGCATTCGGAATTAGAGTTGCAACCTGCTTGGGGGTGCCAGATAGAACGGTGGATAAACAGGGTCTTTCGATATCTACATATTCTCTGTCTGTTCTTCGGTAATAGCTTATTGTTTCGTGATGGAAGGCTTTTCGGAAACCGTCGCTGTAGTTCCCATAATCACTTTTAAAAGCTTGGGCCAGGGTATCGCCTTCGGTTTCGAAAATCAAGCCTCTTCCATCATTGTCTGATATTAATTGATAGACTCCAGTAACGCTATTGTTAGCAGGGATGAATAGCATTCTTTCTGGAGGTCGGCTTGGTTTTTCTTGACTTTCATCTTTTCCTTTATTCATATTGTACGCGGCCGTTTCTACCTGAAATTGCTGCTTTAAAACTTTGGCTTGTTCGCGCATTACTTTGTGAACAGGGTTGACGATTGCTTTTATTTGATTTAATCGTCCTTTACCTGCGGAAGCAGGTGCGGTTACAAAGAGATAAAGGTTGCTGTACACTTTTCGCTGATCGTACACTCCAAATAAATTTGTGAAACAGGCGCTAAAGGAGGTTAGGGCTCCCAATAATAAAATGTCTTTTTCCTCGGGGCTTGTGGAAGGTTTTACAACTTGTTGAAAAAACTCAGGCAAGGTGTTGTAAACACTTTCGGGGAAAGTAGGCATTGCTTCCGGTTCCTGGAGATTGGAATTTTCGCGGATTCTTATTTCTGATTTTTTAGGTTTTACTCCGGCTTGATGGGCGTGATGATAGAAGGTGGCGATGGTAATTCCGTGTCCTTTGGCGTTTAAGCATTTGTCAAATTGATGGTCACATTCTTTGGAGTCGTAGCCGATATAGTTTTTGCTTATTCGGTGGAAATAATCTCTTCCTGATTCCCCATATTCATCCGATAGGGCGAAGCCTAGATCGCGCCACGTGGCGTAATTGCCAGTGATGTCAACTCCTGCTTGCTCGATTGCGGTGATAAACGATTCTATTTCATTATTAGCAATAGCAACAACCTTGGTTGTTGCCTTGCTAACTTTGGGTTTTGGTTGCTCCGGGGGAGCCTCTAACCAATCTTTGGGATTAAAATGTTTTGTCATAATGCTCTGTGTCTTTTATGAAGAAAGGCCAGGGGATCGTAGGGTAGGAAACAAGCTCTGGATTTGTCCTTCCCTGATTGGTCAACTTCAATGTTATACGTTTTCTTTATGTAATTGGCTACTGCTGTGAAATACTCGCTATGCGATATTTCTGAAATATCAATTCTGATAATCCATTTTATGCCATTGCCAGATGGAGAGATGAACAACATTTCGGTTTCGAAATATTCATCATTCAAAAGCTGTTCCTTTAGCTCTTGCAAGTTTTCTAAGTGATCGAAGTCAATGGTTAAAAGATTGGAATGTTCTTTTAAATCTTTGTCGTTTCGTTTTTCAAATACACCAGAAAAGGTGGCGTAATCAAAACGATTCGCCTTGAATTTACTTGCTTCTTTTGCATCGGAAATGGTTCTTAAATCATCTGTTATCCTTTTGTATTTATCACTTGTGATTAGATCAAATATTTGGTGTAACCGTAAGGTTTCCGAAGGAAATACATTGCGAATTGGAGCTTTGTAAAAGCTGCAGCGGGCGTACCAGGTATCGTCAGGATCATTTAGCCATTCCAATTCATCAGTTTGCTTTACTTCTAGATTTAGATGGATGGCTTGGTTTATTTTCTGTAATAAATCTGCTTCATCGGTTATTCTGAAATGATATTGAGCAAAGTCGAATGCGTCGCCTTGAAAGGTTTCTAATTCAACGTCTTTGTGAGTTGCCATTACACCATCAATATGGATACGCAAGGTTTCTTTGCCTCCATTGAAGGGGTTTCTTGTTATCCCGCAGTCCCTTCCTTTTACGGAAAGGACTGTTGTTTCAGGATAATACTGTCTCAACACATAGGCGTAAATCTTTAGGCCGTAATGTGTTTTATCTAGTATTGCTTGCCTACTTATTTCCATCTTGTTTGAAATTATGGTTGTAGTAGTTTTCTTGAAGCAATTGCTCGATATCGGAAACCTTGTAATAAAATTTACCTCTAATCTTACTGTAAGGCAAGGTTCCGTTTGATCTAAGTGTTTGCAGGGTTCGCAGACTAATGTGAAGTAGCTGCAACACTTCTTGATTGTCCAACCAGGAATCATTTAAGACAAAAGCTCTGGATTGTCTCAGGAGTTGGACCATCATCTTTATCTCCTTGATTTGTTGTGAGAGCGCAAGGAGCATTGGGATTAGATCTGTCATAGCTTTACCCTTCCTTTTTTGATTAGGTAATCGGCAGCTTGCTGTTCGATCTCTTCCTGAGTGGTATTGCGATTTCGCATTAACCATTGGTCTAGCTCCTCACGATTGAAATAGAGCTTTTTTCCGTTCGGCTTGTAGTGTGGAATTGATCCGGTACTTGTGAGTTTGTACAAGTGGGATTGGGATAGTTCCAGGTACTTACAGGCTTCATTTAGGTTTAGCACATTCTTCAGGATAATGTTCCTATCTAATACGTGCTTTTCGATTATTTCGAGTCTTTTTAAAATTTCGTCCATTGCTATTATATTTTGGAATAGATAAATGGACAATTGGCCAATTGTCATTCTTGGGTTTCAAGAACAGGACAAAGGTTTAGAATGTTGGATTTTAAAAAGTGGAGATTTTTAGATAGGATAAAGACAACATTGAGATTTCTCAGTGTTCTCAATGTTTTTTATTGCATTTACTTGAAAATATTATCAATGGTTTCCTTTTCTTTAAATAAATACTGCTTGCTTGAAGATAAATTTTGGGCAGTTAATTGGAAATCATTTTTTGTATAAAACTTATTTGACCTTTCAATTTCTGATAATTTTAAGTTCGCAAATTGGGGTTTAAGTTTATCGAAGAGGTATCTAATAGCTGTTGTATTTGCCTCAAAATAAATATTGAAATCTAAGGCCGTAAAATCATCAGTTGTTAGAATTTGCAATAATTGCTTAGTAGAGGTCCTGTTTTCTAATAGATCTATTTTTAGTTGAAGCTTTTCCAGTATTTTAAAAAGATCAGATTCATCTTTTCCTCTAAAACCAAATGAGGTTTTTGGTTTGCGGTTATTTTTTGAAGTGTCTTTTACCGAGACTTTCTTTGGGGCATCAATCTTTTGTATAAAGTCGGTATTGAAATTGGAGTCGTTGAAATACTTTTCAGCTATTTCAGGAATTGTATATAAGGTTGAATTTGAAAACTGTCCGTATTGTTCCTGCAATTCGGCATATAATCGGATGATCGATACTTTTAGGTAATTAATGATATAGTTGGTGTCATCATTTAAATCTTCGGGTATTTCTCTTTGGACAATGTACTGAGATATGTCCTTTGCGTGCTTATCAAGTTTATTGTGAAGAGTAGCGTAACAAAACTTGTTTTCAGGGGTTGTGGCATTCTCTGGAAAGTGGCTGGCGAAATCGACCAAAGTGCTCTCAGATTCATTGAAAATGAGTTTTTGATAATATTCTTTTTTACTGTTTAAAGGTTTTTTGGAATTCACCTTAAAGACTGCATTGGATGCTATGGGGGCTAATTTCAATTTTGATAACAAAATTTGAAAATCCCTTTCGGTTCTATTGTCGCGATGTAAGCCATTGGTAATGGAAATTACACTTGAAAATATATTCTTTTTCATTCTAGATCCAGTTGTATTTTGTTAGCGGCTTCCTTTTTCTTGGCATCTATGACCTTGGCATAAATCTGAGTGGTTTTAAGCTCTCTATGGCCGAGGAGTTTTGATACTGTGTAAATATCTGTTCCTGCTGTGAGTTGTAAGGTTGCATAGGTGTGCCTAGCGCAATGAAAGGTAATGGTTTTTGAAATACCGGCTTTCATCATCCACTGTTGCAGTTTAAGATTATGCCAGGCTGAATACTTTAATCCCTTGAATACTCTTTCATCGTTATCCTGGCGCTCCCCGAGCAAGCTGAAGGCTTGATCTGATATGGGAAGTGTTTCGGCTCCTTTTGTTTTCTTTTGTCTGAATCGGATATAATAACCCATATCATTTGAATGCTGGACTTCTGACCATAATAGTTTATCAATATCGGACCATCTTAACCCAGTAAGACAGGAAAAGATAAAGGCTGTTTTGAGTTGAGGGATTTCACATTCTACTTTTACGGTGGCTTGCAGTTCTTCTAGGGTTAGGAATTCGCGCTGAGGTTCTCCTTGTTTGAAATGCGGTACTCCGTTTGCAGGATTGGATTTTAATATACCATCTGCTACTGCTTGTTTTAAAGCTGCTGTAAATTTTCCGAAATAAGAGTATTTGGAGTTTTGAGATAATTGTTTTGATGCTTGCCCGATGGCTTTTGTGTCTAGGTAATCTTTAAAGCCTTCTACAAAACTCTTATCGATATCCTCAAAACTGATATCGGTAGGACGGTAGTTATTAAAGTGCTTGAGCATACTATTCCAATTTCCATAATTTCCTGAGCTTGTGTTTTTCCTTTCGGCTAAGGCGGTGACATAATTTGTGAAGCTTCCTTTCAATTTTTCTATGTCACTAAATCCGTAATGGTTTTGTTGGATTTCCAATTGACGCTTTGCCCAAATAGATTGAGCCAGTTCCCGAGTTTTCTTGTTGAGGTTTCTTTCTGCCTTTGTCTTGGGATCGAGAATAAGTTGTAAACCGAGAGATTCAGTTTTACGCTTTCCTTTTGTGTAATAATCTAAATAGAAACTTATTTTGCCGTTTTTCTTGCGTTCTCTTAAAGTTACTTTCATAATGCTATTGATTAAAAAGGTTTTCTATTTGATGGCGTGCAAGAATGTGCTTTCTTCCAAAAGGGACAGCTTTAAGCTGGCCTCGTTTGATCATTCTCTGGATGGTCCATCTACTTACTCCAATAAGTTTGGAAGCATCGGTGATGCTTAGGAAGTCTTTATTTGATAAAGTTTTTGTAGGTAAGCTTGTGGATTGCTGCTTGGTTTGTTGCTTGGTTGTTTCTTGAAGGGCACTCATAACCTTTTCTTCTCTCTTAATCTGTTTGTAATGTCTACTGTTGCATTTGTGAGAGCAGTAACGGGTTGTTGTAGTTCTTGCAGTGAAAAGATTACCGCAGTACTGACAATTTTTTGGTATGTGGAGATTTGTACTCATAAGATGGTGCATTATGGAGCGACGTGGAGCTTCGTGGGGCAATATGGGGCATCCTTTCGCCTTGTTTCCTAAGACTGGAATTGGGCAACAAATTCCTATGTTAGGCAACAAATACACAACAAATATAAGTCAAAAAAGGCAATAAGGCAACAAAAAAAGGAAAGAAGATTTCTTGTAATGCTTTGATTAACAAGGAATGGCTAAGGAAATGAAGGTGGGTTACTTCCCGATACAAAAATTAGCAAAAATATTACCTAGGAGCTCGTCGTTGGAAATTTCCCCGGTGATTTCACCAAAGTAATACAAGGCCTGACGTATATCAATAGCTAATAAATCTCCACTCAGGTTGTTGTCGATACCTTGTTGTACTTTAATTATTTCCTCTAAAGCTTTTAGCATCGAATCGTAATGACGGCTGTTTGTAACAATTGTTTCGTTATTACGTAAGGCGCCAGTGTTTACAAAATCTAATAGTTTGTTTTGAAGTTTTTCAAGCCCAAGATTTGATTTTGCTGAAAGTAATAAAGCGGAAGAGTTGTCAATTTCGCTCAGTGTAACCTTTAGTTTTTGTCTTTCCTCTTCAGAAAGTTTATCGACTTTATTGGCTACAATTATTAAGTTTTTCTGAGGGTATTTATTTTTGATGGTTTCTATTTCAACTTTGAATTTTGATTCTTGTCCCGAAACTTCAGAATTAAACTTTTCCGAATCGAATAAATAGATAACTACCTGCGCTTGTTCAATTTTCTGAAAGGTTTTTTGAATTCCTAAGCCTTCAATTGTATCAGTTGTTTCACGTATTCCTGCAGTATCAATAAATCGGAAACCTATACCTCCAATTACAATTTCGTCTTCAATAGTGTCGCGGGTAGTACCTGCAATGTCGCTAACGATGGCTCTTTCTTCGTTTAGTAATGCATTCAATAAAGTTGATTTCCCAACATTAGGTTCACCAACAATCGCAACAGGAATACCATTTTTAAGTACATTTCCTGTGGCAAACGAATCTATAAGTCGTTTAAGAACGTGAGTAATTTTAGAAATAAGCTTTTGGAAGTCCTCACGATTTGCGAACTCTACATCTTCTTCAGCAAAATCTAATTCTAATTCAATTAAGGACGCAAAATTTAGAAGCTCTTCTCGAAGTCGATTAATTTCAGAAGAGAAACCGCCACGCATTTGCTGTATTGCTAGTTGATGACTAGCAGCACTATCACTCGCAATAAGGTCGGCAACGGCTTCGGCTTGACTTAAATCCATTTTTCCGTGGAGAAATGCTCTTAAGGTAAATTCCCCAGCCTGAGCCATTCGACATCCTTTACGAAGACATAGTTGAATAATTTCCTGCTGGATGTAATTACTCCCATGACAAGATATTTCAATCACATCTTCTCCTGTATAACTATTTGGGTTTTTAAAAATTGAAACTAGAACTTCGTCTATAATTTTTTCACCATCCTTAATATGCCCTAAGTGTACAGTATGCGTTTTCTGTTCTGCTAGCGACTTACCCGAAACTGATGTAAAAATTGATGAAGCTATAGGAATAGCCTCAGGTCCTGAAAGCCTTAAAACAGCAATTGCTCCCGCACCAGCCGGAGTTGCCATTGCAACAATAGTATCTGTGTGTGTCATTGAGGCAAAGGTAAGATATAGTTTGATAAAACTTCAATCTTAAGTGGTGTTGAATTAAGCTTATAAATTATCCGAATTCAATTTTCAGTATGCTTATCAAATGATTGTAAGTAAAAAAGTAGATAAACAAAAAATGCCCACCAAACCGGTAGACATTTTTTAATTTTACTCTAGCCTCTAGCCTCTAGCCTCTAGCCTCTAGCCTCTAGCCTCTAGCCTCTAGCCTCTAGTTATTCAACATAACCGGCATTACAAGCATAGTAACTGTTTCACCTTCGTCCAATCCATCAACAGGAGTAAGGATTCCTGCGCGGTTAGGAAGGCTCATTGCTAAAGAAACTTCGTCGCTAGTTAGGTTGTTTAGCATTTCTGTTAAGAAACGACTGTTAAACCCAATTTGCATATCGTCTCCTTGGTAATCACAAGTTAAACGCTCTTCTGCTTTATTGCTGTAATCGATATCTTCAGCTGAAATATTCAACTCTGCACCCGCAATTTTTAAACGAATCTGGTGGGTTGTTTTACTTGAGAAAATAGAAACTCTTCGAACTGAATTCAGAAATTGATTTCTATCAATTACCAGTTTGTTTGGATTCTCTTTTGGAATTACCGCTTCGTAATTTGGATATTTCCCGTCGATTAAACGACATACCATTTCGATGTTTTCGAATATAAACTTAGCGTTGCTTTCGTTGTACTCAATAATAACATCTTCCTCACTACCTGCAAGTATGCTTTTAATAAGGTTCAGAGGTTTCTTAGGCATAATGAACTCGGCAGTTTGCGAGGCGCTTATATCGTCACGAGTGTATTTTACTAGTTTGTGAGCATCTGTTGCTACAAAAACTAAATTCTCTGTTGAAAACTGAAAGAAAACACCGCTCATTACTGGACGAAGATCATCATTTCCTGAAGCAAAAATGGTTTTGCTAATTGCAGTAGCTAATACATCTCCTTGTATTACTGTAGAAGAAGGATCTTTTAACTCTACTGCATTTGGAAATTCCTCACCACTTACGTAAGCCACAGCATATTTACCGTGATTTGAGCTGATTTCAATAGTGTTGTTGTCTTCAACAGTAAACGTTAACGGCTGCTCTGGAAATGTTTTTAAAGTATCTAATAACAGTCTTGCAGGAATACAAACCATTCCTTTTTCTGTGCTTTCAACTTCTAGCTTTGAAGATACTGTAGTTTCTAAATCTGATGCAGAAACGGTAAGGCTCTTGTTGTCTAGATCGAAAAGGAAATTATCTAAAATGGGCAAAGTGTTGTTGCTATTGATAATTCCGCCTAAAACTTGCAGTTGTTTTAATAAATACGAACTCGATACGATGAATTTCATTATATGTGTTTTTTATGAAATAATTTTTAATAATACTCTTCAGTAAAATAACAAACAACAAAAACGAAGGGGTGTTGAGCTTGTAAAGCTCATTATTTTTACAACCTATTCATTCTAGTTAAAGAGCATTTCTACAGAGCTCGACTTAAATCTCTTAAATTTTTTTATTCCAAAACAATTAAGGTTGCTGAGCCTGTCGAACCACAAATATATTTCAATTGAAGTGTTTGTTAAAACAAACTTATCAACATTTAGCAAGTGTAATGACGTTTGCGGAAGTAGTGGAATGCAATTCCAAAAAGACCGAGTAAGGCCAACGGTAACAATAAGTTAAGGGTTTGCCACTTCCCACGCTGTTCACTAACTTTTTGAGGGTCTAGAAAAGGAACCGCAATTTGCCTTGTTCGAATGTTTATAAGTCCGTTGTCGTCAAGAAGGTAATTGACGGTATTCAGCAAAAATTCTTTATTTCCGTAGAAAGAACTCGTCATTTTATCAAAGCCTAATTCCAAAGGACGATTGCCTTGCATTTGGTTTTTAATGATGTCACCATCGCTAATTACCACCATTTTTGATGGCTTGCCGTCGTCTATATTTTTAATGCCGGAAAGTTTTATTGGCTTCACTCGGTTTTTATATACCGAATTGAAATTTCCTTCCAACAAGACAGCCAAAGGAATTTCTCCGCCATTGTATTCTTGCATATTTGGTCCCTCATTAATTATTTGAAGGTTCTTAGGAATTTCAACGTCAAAATCAATAGGGAAGGGGAGTCCTACAGTTTTTGATATAGGTGAAGTAGAAAGTAAAACGGTTTTTTTAATTGAGTTTGGAAGCGTGTCTATAGCACTCGCAAAATCAAATTTTACAGCTTCAATATTGGTTACAATAGGATGATTGTTTGCACTACTTGTCAACGGACTAAAAAACCAAGGATACCTATTGAATTGCGATTCGCGTTCTTCACCACTAGCCAAAACAATAGGAGCCGAATAAACATCTTTTACTAGGTTTGGATTTACACGAATCCCGTAACTAAAAAAGAAATCGTTTAGGTTTAAATCCCTTCCAAAAGCGAAGTTATTTCCCGAAATCGTATCTCTGTGCATTTGAGTGGCATCCATTAACCAAATAGACTTCCCGCCATTCATTGTGTATTGGTCCAAAATGTATTTTTCACCATCGGTAAATGGCTCTGCAGGTTGTGCTGAAATAATCAAATCGAAGTTGTTTAATGCTTTTAAAGTCTTCTCCGGATTGGTAGCAACAGAATCTAATGTGAAAGGAGCTATAAAGTAATAATCTCTTAAAGTTGAAAAGAAGTCTGCAATGTAGCGGTCGTCATATTGTCCGTTACCCTTAAGTACAGCTACTTTTTTAGACTTATCTTGAGCTAATTTTTTAAAACCGTCTACAAAAGCATACTGAAGGTTTTGTAAGGAACTATTTACTCTTTCCTCTGAAGTAGCTCCTAGTTGATTTTTTAACAAACCAATTTTAACCGATTTCCCGTTGTGATGCGCTAATGCCCATGGATAAACAAGTTCTGTGCTTTGTTTCCCGCTTTCTGTTACCGAAACTTGAGCAGCCGTTAAACCAAACTTTTCAAATTGAAGTTGAAACTCTTCATTTCCATCTTCATTTGGGTTTATAAATTCAAACTTAATATTGGGGTTATAAGCTTTAAATTCGTCTAAAAGTTGCTCGGTTTCTAACTGTAAACGTCTAAATTCTGGAGGAAAATTTCCTTTTAGAAAAACATCGATTATTAATGGAGATTCTACTTGGTCGATGATTTCTTTAGTTTCTTCAGCTAAAGTAAAACGCTTGTCTTGAGTAAGGTCAAAACGTTTGTAAACATAACCTCCTAGAATATTTACAAGTACAACTCCTGCAATTAAAAGCGCTAAGGAAACGATAGTATTTTTTGTAGATGTCTTCATTATTGTTTCTTCAATTTTAAAACTGTTAAAGCAATAAAAAACACTGTAACACTCAAGAAATATATTAAATCTCGTGTGTCTAAGACGCCTCGTGCTACGCTGTCAAAATGTGCTTTCATTCCTAATTGAGAAATATTAAAAGTTGTGGTAGAGAAACCTTCAAACCCATAATAAAGTGTGAAACATAAAAAAACAGCAATTATAAAAGCCACAATTTGATTTTGTGAAAGCGTTGATGAAAATACACCTATAGCAGTATAAGCGAACACTAAAAATAAAAGTCCAAGATAAGACCCAAGGGTGCTACCCATATCCCAATTTCCAGGAGGATTTCCCAGTTCGGAAATTGCAAATACGTATAATATTGTTGGAATTAGTGCGATAAAAATAAGTATAACGGCTCCAAAATACTTCCCTAATACTATTTGTAAAAGTGAAATTGGTTTGGTAAGTAAAAGTTCGAGTGTCCCCATTTTCATTTCATCGCTAAAAGCACGCATACACACTGCGGGAATTAAGAAAAGTAACACCCAAGGTGCAAGCTCGAAAAACGGAGAAAGATCTGCAAAGCCTGAATCTAGAATATTAAAATTCCCGCTAAAAACCCATAAAAATAAGCTGTTAATCACCAAGAAAATGGCAATCACCAAATACCCAATGGTACTAGAAAAGAATGAATTTATTTCGCGTTTTATGATTGGTATCATTATCTAAAGACGAATTCTCGCCAAGGTTTTTAATTTTTCAAACTACAAACTTACAACAGTATCTACACTCCAAGCTTCAGCTCGTTTTCTAAACATAGGTTTTGTTACACTCCAAACCCCTTTAAAAAGTTCACTTTTGCGGTAGTTTTCTAAATCTGATTCATCTTTCCAACGGCTGTAAGTAAAAAAGATTGTTTCATCGTTCTTATCGTTGTAAAGTTCAAGAAAAGTACATCCAGGAAAATTCCTGATTTTTTCCTTTACTTCTTCAAAATTTGCAAGGAATGGGGCTACGTTTTCTTTTTCTAACTCTAATTTTACGATTCTTGTAAACATATTCTTTAATTATAGTATGAGCAGACTTGGCTCAAAAGCAATTTTAATATTTATATAGCAACCACTATACTATTTTATAATATCATAGTTTTGGCGTGAAAATCACTGTGATTGTATCTCTAAAATCAAGTCCGAATAAACTTGAAGCACCGCCAACTGTTGTTAGATTACTCTTATAAATAGCCAACTCCAAACAGTTAGATGAATTCCAAAGCGCTATTCTTTTTCCATCTTCTTCTCGTTTTTCAGGAGGGGCATCAAAATTTATAGCATCGCTATAATTTCTATGTATTTTATCGAATTTTACTGTACGGGCTTGAATTATAAAATCTCTTCCTCTTCCTACTTCTTCAAAAAGCTTTCTGTCTATATTTGTAATTACATTCCCATAATTGTCGATATAAATTACATTTCCAATTATCTGACTGCTTTGGTTGCTTGTAACTGGGCGTATGCCTGTTAACTCTTTAGTTTCAGTAATAGGTTTGCCAATAACTTCAAGAGTTCCACCACGCGCAACATGTCCAGCAACTTTTACGAAAACATCCAAAACAGGAAAATTACTAGTAAATCTATCGTGTATGTTTATTTCAACAATTTTTTCTGGTCGCACTTCCGATGTTAGCATCGATATAATGCCATTGTCTGCACAAATAAAATAATGTCCGTCCAAATAAACTGCTATATGTTTATTTTCAGGATTTAATTCTGAATCAACACCAATTACGTGAATACTCCCTTTTGGGAAGCTTTTGTAAGCGTTTTTAATGATGTATGCAGCTTCGTGTAGGTGGAACGGTGAAATGTAATGGGAGATATCAACAATATTTACATTTTCAATTTCTGAAAAAATAGCTCCCTTTACCGCACCAACAAAGTGATCCTTCTGTCCAAAGTCTGTTGTTAGTGTAATTATAGCCATAAATGAATTGTTGATATTTTCTTAAAAGAATAACCACAAAAATAAGTTACTTTTGTTAGTACCAAAACTATTTTTGATTAATAAAAATATATTGCGCCATAACAATTTTAATGGCTTTAATTTTAATGATTTATTACAGTTTGATGTAAAATAGAATAACTTCTAACATAATAAATCTAACGACTAAAAAAATGCCTTTTGAACGAACTCATTATAGAACTTACAGAAATTAGCCCAAAGGATTTCTTCGGCCAGGAAGATGTTAATATTGGTCTATTAAAAAAATACTTTCCAAAACTTAAAATTGTAGCACGTGGCAATAAGATAAAAGCTTACGGTGATGAAGAGGTGCTCGAAGAGTTTGATCGCCGCATTGCAATGCTATTAGAACAATACGTCAAGTATAATAAAATTGACGAAAACGTAATTGAGCGTGTTCTTTTAAGTAAGAATAAACAAGAATATGAAGCACCCCAGGGTAGTGGCGGCACTATTGTTCACGGTGTTAATGGAAAACCTATTAAAGCGCAAACTGCAAATCAACGTAAATTGGTTTCTTTAATGAGTAAAAACGATATGGTTTTTGCTGTTGGTCCTGCGGGAACGGGGAAAACCTATACAGGTGTGGCACTAGCTGTAAAAGCTCTTAAGGAGAAAGAAGTAAAGCGTATTATCTTAACAAGACCAGCCGTTGAAGCAGGGGAGAACCTAGGTTTTTTACCAGGTGACTTAAAAGAAAAGTTAGACCCATATATGCAACCGTTATACGATGCTCTTCGAGATATGATTCCTATGGAAAAGCTTACGGCACATATTGAAAACGGAATTATACAAATAGCACCATTGGCCTTTATGCGTGGTAGAACTTTAGACAATGCTTTTGTAATTCTCGATGAAGCACAAAATTCTACGCATGCCCAAATGAAAATGTTTTTAACACGTATGGGTAAAAATGCCAAGTTTATGATTACTGGCGACCCTGGACAAATTGATCTTCCACGACGTATAACTTCCGGTTTAAAAGAGGCATTACTTGTATTGAAAGATGTCGAAGGCGTTGGAATGATCTATTTGGATGATAAAGATGTGATTAGACACCGTCTAGTAAAAGAAGTAATTGCTGCGTACAAAAAAATTGAAAACGTAGATTAATAAAAAAAACACATTAACTCTCGAATTAACGAAATAACAAATCCCGAATTCTTACTAACAATGAGTAATACAATAACTTCAACAAACTTCAATTTTCCAAATCAGAAAAGTGTTTACCACGGAAAAGTACGAGAGGTTTATACTTTAGAGAACAACTTATTATTAATGGTCGCAACAGACAGACTTAGTGCTTTTGATGTGGTTATGCCAAAAGGAATTCCTTACAAAGGTCAAATTTTAAATCAGATAGCTACTAAGATGATGCGCGATACTGAAGACCTTGTTCCTAATTGGTTAATAGCAACTCCAGATCCTAATGTTGCTATTGGGGAAGCTTGCGAACCTTTTAAGGTTGAAATGGTTATTAGAGGATATATGAGTGGCCACGCTGCTCGCGAGTATAAAGCAGGAAAAAGATTACTTTGCGGAGTTGAGATGCCTGAAGGGATGAAGGAAAACGATAAGTTTCCAGAACCTATAATTACTCCTGCTACTAAAGCTGAAATGGGAGACCACGATGAAGATATTTCAAGAGAAGATATCATTAAAAAGGGAATTGTTTCAGAAGAAGATTACATCCAATTAGAAGATTATACACGTAAACTTTTTAAACGTGGTAGCGAAATTGCATCTAAAAGAGGATTGATATTAGTAGATACTAAATATGAATTCGGAAAAACTAAAGATGGAAAAATTGTTTTGATAGACGAAATCCATACTCCAGATTCTTCTCGTTATTTTTATGCTGAAGGGTATGAAGAACGTCAAAAAAATGAAGAGCCACAAAAACAACTTTCAAAAGAATTTGTGCGTCAATGGCTAATTCAGAATGGTTTTCAGGGGCTTGAAGGTCAAAAATTACCTGAGATGAGTGATGAGTATATCGAGTCTGTTTCTGAAAGATATATTGAGCTTTACGAAAATATTACTGGTGAAAAGTTTGTAAAAGCAGATGTGTCGAACATCCAAGATCGTATTGAGAAAAATGTATTGGATTATTTAAAGCAATAAATTACAACTACTATAAATGTTTCGAAAGCAACCGTTCTTTTTGGTTGCTTTTTTATTTGGAAATTGTTGGTGACGTAAACCTGTGGATATAACCTAAGCTCATTTCAGTAAAATCGGCTTGCCCAAGATTTGAGTTGAGGTGTGCGCCAATAAAGAAGTTATTTTTTGGAGTTTTTTCCATTCCTAAAAAATAATATTTTAATCCCAATCTAGAAGAAACGCGGTATTTTTTCTTGAATTTACTATTTAGCTCACCCAAAACCCATGATTTAGGTATTTCACGAGGGGTTTTATCCCAACCTTCATTAATCCGCCATTCGGCTTTATATGCTGGTTTGTGTAGATTGTAACCTAGCTGTAAATCGATTCCAAAATGATTTAATAATACTTCACCGTGTAATACTACTCCAAAGTTACTGGCGTAATACACAGGGTTACTTCTAAAATAATCAAATTCTCTTCCTGGCTGTACTAAGGATTCTTCTCCTTTTATATAGTCGTAATAATGTTGGTAAAAACGATAGTAAAATCCAATTCCCACCTTAAATGTATTGTGATACACTTTTCCATACTCACCTGCTATAGTGTAAACATTTTTTTTGTCGTTAAAGGCTAAGGCAAAAACGTTCTGACCAATTCCACTTCGTATAGAAATGTATTCATATACCGAATTTTTATATTCAGGAATATTTTCAACCTTATTTTCTTCCGATTTATTTAATGGATTTTTAATGTCTGCAGAAAGACTTAATAAGAATGAATTAAATCCGTTATTCATCAATCGAGTATGCCCATTGGAGTGATGTGAATATCCTAATCCTGCGCGCCAATCTACTTTTTTAGTAGAAAGAAAATGATAATTTAGATATAGTCGAAACGCCCACGTAACATTTGTACTAACCGCACGATTATTAGGACTAGTAACTTCATTAAATTTTTCAGTGAAATAAGAAACTCCTAATCCAGTTAAAACCTTAAATCGATTACTTCGAAAAGCATTAAACTCAATAAAAGGCATGCCAATGATTGCTATCCCTAAGCTGTCAACATTTCCAAAGTCAGTAATACCAACCGACAACCCAGTTTTTGGTCTTTTTAACCTTTGTGCCCATTGCTGTGGATTGTTACCGTGATCTCGACCAAAACTTAAAATAAGTTGCTTCTGAAGATTTATTTCAGGGAAACCATCGTAAGCTTCCATTGTTTTTCCGAAAAGTATTTCAGGAGTAAATATGAACGCATTTTTTTTCCAATCACCTTTAGTTTGCGCAAAGCTTAAAGAAGATATTATTAGCAATAAAAAGGTTAGTTGTCTGCTCATTTGCAATTGCAAGTAACAATTTCCGATTTAATTATAAAAATATTAATCATAAATTAGCTGAAATTATAATTATACAATTTGGAAAAGTTAGATAGTTTTATTGCAGACATGGCTTCTATAGCCTGGGGTTTACCACTTTTAATCATTTTAATAGGAGGTGGAATATATCTTTTAATTCGAATTCGATTTTTACCATTTCGATACCTAGGACATGCAATTTCAGTACTTCGTGGAAAATATGATGATGAAAATGACGAGGGAGAAATCACACATTTCCAAGCTTTAATGACGGCTTTATCTTCAACAGTGGGAATGGGGAATATTGCAGGTGTTGCAGTTGCAATTGCAATTGGTGGACCTGGAGCTGTATTCTGGATGTGGGTAAGTGCTGTAATTGGGATGTCTACTAAATTTTTCACAGCAACATTAGCAATTCTCTACCGCGGAAAAGATTCAGAAGGTAAGGTTCAAGGTGGGCCAATGTATTTTATAATCGAAGGATTAGGAAAAAAATGGATGCCAATGGCAATGTTATTTAGTATAGCGGGATTAGTTGGGGCATTACCAGTTTTTAATGTAAACCAATTAACACAAGCTATAAACGATATCCTATTAAAGCCCGCTGGTCTTTATAGCGGTTTTAAAACAGATTTACTTATAGGTTTAGTGTTGGCTGCAATAACAGCAGTGGTAATTCTAGGCGGACTTTCACGTATTAGCAAAACTGCTTCAAAAATGGTGCCTGCTATGGTTTTGCTTTACTTTATATTAGTACTGATAATATTAGGGGTTAATATTGATGTAGTTCCAAAATATTTAAGTCTAATTTTTACTGATGCTTTTTCCGCAAATTTCTATAAAGGCGATACATTTTTAGGTGGTTTAGTAGGTGGAATAATTCTGTTAGGAATTCGTCGTGGTGCATTTTCAAATGAAGCGGGTATTGGTACGGCTCCGATGGCTCACGGAGCAGCTAAAACAAATGAGCCTATTCGTGAGGGATTGGTAGCTATGCTTGGTCCAGCTATAGACACTTTAGTAATCTGTACGTTAACTGCACTAGCAATTTTGGTAACCGGGGTGTGGCAGAGTAGCGATGCTAATGGAGTAAGTTTGACAGCTTCCGCTTTTGGAGAAAGTATTCCTTACGTCGGTAAATACGCACTCTTAGCTTGTATTGCAGTGTTTAGTATTTCTTCTTTGTTTTCATACTCATATTATGGAAGCAAGTGTATGAGTTTTATATTTGGCGCTAAAAACAAGGGGATTTACAACTATTTTTATATAATCAGTATTCTATTAGGGGCAACGACTTCTTTAAGTATGATGATTAATTTAATCGATACTTTTTTTGCACTTATGGCTATCCCTACAATGACGGCTACTATTATACTAGCTCCAAAAGTAATAAAGCAAGCTAAAATTTACTTTTCGAAATTGAAAGATGCTAAAAACAAATAAGATCGAATAAAACGACCTTCAATTGATAATGTTATTGAAGGTCGTTTTTTTATGTATCAACAAATAAACTTCTTGTTGGAAAATAAGAGGATGTAATTACCTAGTCAAAATAGCTAAACGTTTCTCCGTCTTTAATTTTTAAAAGTGATTCGTAAATAAGCTTAATTACATTCTCTACATCATCTCTATGAACCATTTCCACAGTGGTATGCATATATCGAAGCGGAAGAGATATTAATGCACTTGCAACTCCTTCGTTACTGTAAGCAAACGCATCAGTGTCAGTTCCTGTTGCTCTGGAAAGTGCAGCTCGTTGGAATGGAATTTTGTTTTCTTCTGCTGTTTCAACAATTAAGTCACGTAGTTTTTGCTGAACTGCTGGAGCATAA
Source organism: Aequorivita sp. 609 (assembly GCF_014212065.1). Lineage (NCBI taxonomy): Bacteria > Pseudomonadati > Bacteroidota > Flavobacteriia > Flavobacteriales > Flavobacteriaceae > Aequorivita > Aequorivita sp. 609. The sequence continues at coordinate 31,413 of NZ_JACJVM010000003.1, forward strand.
GCGATAACAGGACCAGATCCAATTTCGGCAAAACCTTGTTTCTTTTTGTCAATCATTGGAGTAGTGGTGTCGTGAGTAACGTCTGTAACAATCGCAACATTTGGTTTAATGCGTTCAGCAATCATCTGTGCCCCGCGTAAACCTATTTCTTCTTGTACTGAGTTTGTAATATAAAGTCCGAATGGCAATTCTTTTTTGTTTTCGTGTATTAATCTGGCAACTTCTGCAACCATAAAACCACCCATTCTATTGTCTAATGCGCGACAAACAAACTTGTCATTGTTTAAAATGTGAAATTCATCTGGGTAGGTAATTACACAACCAACGTGAATTCCCATTTTTTCAACTTCATCTTTGTCTTTAGCTCCTACATCAATGAATATATTATCTGGTTTTGGAGCTTCTTCCTTGCTTTTATTTCGCGTGTGAATAGCAGGCCAACCAAAAACTCCTTTTACAATTCCATTTTTAGTGTGAATATTCACCATTTTAGAAGGTGCGATTTGGTGATCACTACCACCATTTCTAATCACATAAAGTAATCCGTTATCGTCAATGAAGTTTACATACCAAGAAATCTCATCGGCATGTCCTTCAATAACCACCTTAAACTTTGCTTTTGGATTAATTACAGCCACTGCTGTACCGTAGGTATCAGTAAAAAACTCATCTACATAAGGTTTTAGATAATTCATCCATAACTTTTGACCGTCCCATTCGTAACCAGTAGGCGCGGCATTGTTTAAGTATTCTTTTAAAAATTTTAATGAATTGTCGTTCAATATTGATTTCTTCATAGTTTTCGTCTTATATATAGGTCTTCGGTAAAATTAGCAATTTCTTATTAAGCTTGACCATGCAATTTGCTTAATTTTGGAACGTTTTTGGATAATAGTAGCTTGTTACCTTAATACCTAGTTTAAATGAAGTTTAGCATACCTATATATATATGTATATTCCTTTTTGGATTCACATCTACTTTTGCCCAAGTTGATACTCTTAAGCTCGAAAAAGAAAAAGATACCGTACAGGTTATGTACTATATCATAGAAGGAGAAACAATTGCGCGTGAAATGATTAATCTTGATGAGGTGTATCTGCTGAAGAAAATGCAATTTACTTCTAAAGAAGATAGAAGGCGTTATTTGATATTACGACGAAAAACACGTAAAGTGTACCCTTATGCTAAACTAGCTGCTGAGCGATTAACAACTATGACAGAAAGATTAAAGACAATCGAAAAGAATAGAGACAAGAAACGATATACTAAAAGAATTCAAAAATATATAGAAGGAGAGTTTTCCGATAGACTGAAAAAACTCACTCATTCAGAGGGGCAAATACTAGTAAAGCTCATCCATAGACAAACAGGAACTACTGCTTTTAATCTTGTAAAAGAATTACGAACTGGATGGCGAGCCTTTTGGTATAATACCACCGCTAGTTTTTTTGAAATATCCTTAAAAGAGGAATACAACCCATTTGAAGTAGAGGAGGACTACCTAATTGAAGATATATTAGAGCGCTCTTTCCGAGACTATATCCTGGAAAGACAGGAGCCAGCTTTCCCAATTGATTTCTCTGAATTAAGTACGCACTGGAGTAAAGGTGCTGTTAATAAATAAGTTAGGTTTTTATTGCATAGAAGTTACAATGATAGTAAGTTTGTAATTCGCTCTTTTTTTCTAAGCTAGTTAATGTGCTTTTAGAGATAATTTATAGTTGTTTTAAGCAATAGTAATTATTTAATTGGTGGTAGGTTTTGCATTACAAAGCAACTGGAATATACATCAAGGTAAAATGCTGATAATTTATTTTTAAATCTAAGTGTTGCTTTTTCAAATACTTAGATGTTATTGTTAAACTGTTATTAAAAAAAGTTTAAATTAATGTTGTGGGGTTAAAAAACGGGGTTATATTTGCACCCGCTTAACGAAACAGAATTGCTTGTTTCAAGGGTTAAAAAATCGCTCTTTAAAATTTTACAAAAATACTTTTTCAAAAGTGTTGCAGGTATCAAAAATGGTTTTATATTTGCACCCCGCTTTGGAAAACGTTTTTTTAGTTTTAGGGTGAAGCGTAAAAGTTCTTTCAAATCTTTTTTAATTTATTTTCTGCAAAGTGTTGTAGGTTTAAAAAAGAGTTGTATATTTGCACCCGCTTAACGAATAAGCGTGTTCATAGACAAGATGAGAGGTTAAATAAGTATCGGTTCGACTCCGATCCATCGTCAAAAATTGAATCTTTATTTTCGGATAAAGGTAAGTTCATTGAGATATTGAAATTGACAGCGTAGATTAATTTTCGAAAGGAAATTAGTCAACAAAGAAACTAAACTAAGTGAGATTTTCTGAGATTTTTTTGAGAGTCGAGCTCTTTATGAAGTATGGTCGCAATATTATTGAAGATTATACGATGAAGAGTTTGATCCTGGCTCAGGATGAACGCTAGCGGCAGGCCTAACACATGCAAGTCGAGGGGTATATAATGCTTGCATTATAGAGACCGGCGCACGGGTGAGTAACGCGTATGGAATCTGCCTTGTACAGGGGAATAGCCCAGGGAAACTTGGATTAATGCCCCATAGTATTATGAGACGGCATTGTTTTATAATTAAAGATTTATCGGTACAAGATGATCATGCGTCCCATTAGCTTGTTGGTGTGGTAACGGCACACCAAGGCTACGATGGGTAGGGGCCCTGAGAGGGGGATCCCCCACACTGGTACTGAGACACGGACCAGACTCCTACGGGAGGCAGCAGTGAGGAATATTGGACAATGGGCGAGAGCCTGATCCAGCCATGCCGCGTGCAGGAAGACTGCCCTATGGGTTGTAAACTGCTTTTTTACGGGAAGAAACACCACTACGTGTAGTGGCTTGACGGTACCGTAAGAATAAGGACCGGCTAACTCCGTGCCAGCAGCCGCGGTAATACGGAGGGTCCGAGCGTTATCCGGAATCATTGGGTTTAAAGGGTCCGTAGGCGGGCAATTAAGTCAGTGGTGAAAGTCTGCAGCTCAACTGTAGAATTGCCATTGATACTGGTTGTCTTGAATCGTTGTGAAGTGGCTAGAATATGTGGTGTAGCGGTGAAATGCTTAGATATCACATAGAATACCGATTGCGAAGGCAGGTCACTAACAACGTATTGACGCTGATGGACGAAAGCGTGGGGAGCGAACAGGATTAGATACCCTGGTAGTCCACGCCGTAAACGATGGATACTAGCTGTCCGGCTCACATTGGTGAGCTGGGTGGCCAAGCGAAAGTGATAAGTATCCCACCTGGGGAGTACGTTCGCNACTCGCTCACAGTGTGGGTGGTGATTGCAGCGTTACCAAAGTAACCCTGCAAGAACCGTTTTTACTCCTCAAGCCGCCTTCCTTTAAAACCTTCATCATTTACTTGATGAAGGTTTTTTTTTGCCCTAAACTCAAAACTTTCTACTCGCCCACAGTGTGGGTGGTGATTGCAGCGTTACCAAAGTAACCCTGCAAGAACCGTTTTTAACTCCTCAAGCCGACTTCTTTTTTTGAAACCTTATTGTTAACTGGAGTTGATGAAAGCTTTTATTGCCCTAAACTCAAAACTTTCTACTCGCTCACAGTGTGGGTGGTGATTGCAGCGTTACCAAAGTAACCCTGCAAGAATGGTTTTTAACTCTTCAAGCCGACTTCCTTTTTTTTAAACCTTTTAGTATTGGAGGTGATTAAGGCTTTTTTGCATAAGTCTAAAAATATAATTACCGTCACCATCGCATAGGTGGGAATTTAGTCTCATCAAGCTAAGGATCCAGTTGCCCACAGCTTTTAACCGGGAAACCTATAATACATTACTCATTAAATTGTCTAGATCTGTGTTTTGTGCTAGTTAAAAAGTATTATTCGTCAACTAAATTGATTTTTTAGTTTTCCAGCATATAATTTTCATTCCATTACCAGGAACATTTTGACTCAAACTATTTTTTGAAATTACATAGGTTGTATAATTTGCTTTAGTTTTATAGTTAGGCAAGAGCTTTTATGAATAAATTAAGGGGCTAAATAAACGACAACCTTTTACTTTTATGAAAGTAATTTCTTTTGTCCTGATTTTGGTTCTCAATTATTCCTAAATAAGTATGATTTTTTTTGGTTTAGCTATTATTGTTAAGAACACTGGGTGGTTGTTTCTCTTTATTAAATGGCTATATTCAATTCTATGTAAAGGATGTCATAGATAATTTGAAGACTGTGTTTATTGAAATGATAAATAATGTTGATGAGCTTTTTTTTCGTAAATCAGATTTTTTGACGCGGATTGCTAGATCTTCTTAGCTTACCTGGAAGCTTTAAATTGTTTGGAATCTAAATATGAATAGAAACCCTCTGATTTATTCTGTTTAAATAATTCAATTATTAGTGTTGTTATGCTCTAATTAGGTTGATGGAATCTAATGAAATTGGATTATGTAACGTTCATATAATAGTATAATTGCTAAGTTGAAGTGTTAACTCGTTTTATCGCGTATTTTATTTTTCATTTTAAGTTCTGAGTTTTCAGTGTGTTATGATTTATTATTAAGTTGGCATTAAAAAAAGTTCAATTTAATGTTGTGGGGTTAAAAAACGGGATTATATTTGCACCCGCTTAACGAAACAGAATTGCTTGTTTCAAAGGTTAAAAAATCGCTCTTTAAAATTTTATAAAAATACTTTTTCAAAAGTGTTGCAGGTATCAAAAATGGTTTTATATTTGCACCCCGCTTTGGAAAACGTTTTTTTAGTTTTAGGGTGAAGCGTAAAAGTTCTTTCAAATCTTTTTTAATTTATTTTCTGCAAAGTGTTGTAGGTTTAAAAAAGAGTTGTATATTTGCACCCGCTTAACGAATAAGCGTGTTCATAGACAAGATGAGAGGTTAAATAAGTATCGGTTCGACTCCGATCCATCGTCAAAAATTGAATCTTTATTTTCGGATAAAGGTAAGTTCATTGAGATATTGAAATTGACAGCGTAGATTAATTTTCGAAAGGAAATTAGTCAACAAAGAAACTAAACTAAGTGAGATTTTCTGAGATTTTTTTGAGAGTCGAGCTCTTTATGAAGTATGGTCGCAATATTATTGAAGATTATACGATGAAGAGTTTGATCCTGGCTCAGGATGAACGCTAGCGGCAGGCCTAACACATGCAAGTCGAGGGGTATATAATGCTTGCATTATAGAGACCGGCGCACGGGTGAGTAACGCGTATGGAATCTGCCTTGTACAGGGGAATAGCCCAGGGAAACTTGGATTAATGCCCCATAGTATTATGAGACGGCATTGTTTTATAATTAAAGATTTATCGGTACAAGATGATCATGCGTCCCATTAGCTTGTTGGTGTGGTAACGGCACACCAAGGCTACGATGGGTAGGGGCCCTGAGAGGGGGATCCCCCACACTGGTACTGAGACACGGACCAGACTCCTACGGGAGGCAGCAGTGAGGAATATTGGACAATGGGCGAGAGCCTGATCCAGCCATGCCGCGTGCAGGAAGACTGCCCTATGGGTTGTAAACTGCTTTTTTACGGGAAGAAACACCACTACGTGTAGTGGCTTGACGGTACCGTAAGAATAAGGACCGGCTAACTCCGTGCCAGCAGCCGCGGTAATACGGAGGGTCCGAGCGTTATCCGGAATCATTGGGTTTAAAGGGTCCGTAGGCGGGCAATTAAGTCAGTGGTGAAAGTCTGCAGCTCAACTGTAGAATTGCCATTGATACTGGTTGTCTTGAATCGTTGTGAAGTGGCTAGAATATGTGGTGTAGCGGTGAAATGCTTAGATATCACATAGAATACCGATTGCGAAGGCAGGTCACTAACAACGTATTGACGCTGATGGACGAAAGCGTGGGGAGCGAACAGGATTAGATACCCTGGTAGTCCACGCCGTAAACGATGGATACTAGCTGTCCGGCTCACATTGGTGAGCTGGGTGGCCAAGCGAAAGTGATAAGTATCCCACCTGGGGAGTACGTTCGCAAGAATGAAACTCAAAGGAATTGACGGGGGCCCGCACAAGCGGTGGAGCATGTGGTTTAATTCGATGATACGCGAGGAACCTTACCAGGGCTTAAATGTAGTCTGACAGGATTGGAAACAGTCTTTTCTTCGGACAGATTACAAGGTGCTGCATGGTTGTCGTCAGCTCGTGCCGTGAGGTGTCAGGTTAAGTCCTATAACGAGCGCAACCCCTGTTGTTAGTTGCCAGCGAGTCAAGTCGGGAACTCTAACAAGACTGCCGGTGCAAACCGTGAGGAAGGTGGGGATGACGTCAAATCATCACGGCCCTTACGTCCTGGGCCACACACGTGCTACAATGGCAGGTACAATGGGCAGCCACTACGCAAGTAGGAGCGAATCCACAAAACCTGTCTCAGTTCGGATCGGGGTCTGCAACTCGACCCCGTGAAGCTGGAATCGCTAGTAATCGGATATCAGCCATGATCCGGTGAATACGTTCCCGGGCCTTGTACACACCGCCCGTCAAGCCATGGAAGCTGGAAGCACCTGAAGTCCGTCACCGCAAGGAGCGGCCTAGGGTGAAGCTGGTAACTGGGGCTAAGTCGTAACAAGGTAGCCGTACCGGAAGGTGCGGCTGGAACACCTCCTTTCTAGAGAAAGACGACCGAATATTCAACAAAGAGACACTCTTTATATAAAAAGAAGGAGTTTCGCTTGGTTTAGCTGTCAATTTTATAATATTAAAGTCTGTAGTGAAGTAGTTTTTAGAGGGTAGTACCACTACCAACTGCCAACTACCAGCTTAAAGACTAAAACAGTCTCATAGCTCAGCTGGTTAGAGCGCTACACTGATAATGTAGAGGTCGGCAGTTCGAGTCTGCCTGAGACTACAAGTCGAAGATAGGCGAGAAGTTTATCCTGAGTAAGTCGCCAGAGCGACGCATCGAAGGGAGTCTGCCTGAGACTACGATTGAAATCGAAACTGAAACACAAATCGAGATCGATTATTGAAAAAGAGGTATTTCTTCGGAAATATACGTTCATAGACACATATTGAAAGGAAATTTTAGAAGTTGAAGCGAGATTACTTCATTATTCGTAATTCTGAATTCATAATTCTGAATTTCAAAAAATGGGGGATTAGCTCAGCTGGCTAGAGCGCCTGCCTTGCACGCAGGAGGTCATCGGTTCGACTCCGATATTCTCCACCACGGATATAATCCACTTTTACTAGTACCAAAGAGCTATTTTCATAATGCTTGCGGGGTGTAAAGGGGAGTTCCAGACAGTTCATTGACATATTGTAATTAAAGAATACGAGAAAAGTAATAAAAGTCTTAGTATTTGGTTGTTGACCTTTGGTTGATTGATCATTTATTAAGCAATGAATAAACTCATTAAAGAGCAAAAAAGTACAATAAGCAAAATAAGAGCGTATGGGGAATGCCTAGGCTCTCAGAGGCGATGAAGGACGTGATAAGCTGCGAAAAGCTGCGGGGATTGGCACATACAAGTTGATCCGCAGGTATCCGAATGGGGCAACCCACCATATTGAAGATATGGTATCCGCAAGGAGGCAAACCCGGGGAACTGAAACATCTAAGTACCCGGAGGAAGAGAAAACAATAGTGATTCCGATAGTAGCGGCGAGCGAACTCGGATTAGCCCAAACCAATATTGTTACGGCAATATTGGGGTTGTAGGACCACGACATTTGGTGCTTTACGAATAAGAACACGTTGGAAAGCGTGGCCATAGACGGTGATAGCCCGGTATTAGTAAGGACAGTTACCGATAGTGGTATCCTGAGTAGTGCGGGGCACGTGAAACCCTGTATGAATCTGGCGGGACCATCCGCCAAGGCTAAATACTCCTGAGAGACCGATAGTGAACTAGTACCGTGAGGGAAAGGTGAAAAGAACCGTGAATAACGGAGTGAAATAGAACCTGAAACCATACGCTTACAAGCGGTCGGAGCCAATTTATTGGTGACGGCGTGCCTTTTGCATAATGAGCCTACGAGTTACTGTTGCCAGCGAGGTTAAAATTCTAAGAATTGGAGCCGCAGCGAAAGCGAGTCTGAATAGGGCGTTTTAGTTGGTAGTAGTAGACGCGAAACCGTGTGATCTACCCTTGGGCAGGTTGAAGTTTAGGTAACACTAAATGGAGGACCGAACCCGTTGACGTTGAAAAGTCTTGGGATGACCTGAGGGTAGGGGTGAAAGGCCAATCAAACTCGGAAATAGCTCGTACTCCCCGAAATGCATTTAGGTGCAGCGTTGATTTATAGTTTTATAGAGGTAGAGCTACTGATTGGATGCGGGGGCTTCACCGCCTACCAATTCCTGACAAACTCCGAATGCTATAAAATGTTAATCAGCAGTGAGGGCATGGGTGCTAAGGTCCATGTCCGAGAGGGAAAGAACCCAGACCATCAGCTAAGGTCCCCAAATGTATGTTAAGTTGAAAAAACGCGGTTGGATTGCACAGACAGCTAGGATGTTGGCTTGGAAGCAGCCATTCATTTAAAGAGTGCGTAACAGCTCACTAGTCGAGCGATCCGGCATGGATAATAATCGGGCATAAACATACTACCGAA
>NZ_JACJVM010000003.1:45000-240459 GCF_014212065.1 Aequorivita sp. 609
CATTGTAGTAGTTGATATCATGTTTAAAACAAGTTTCTGGGCTGTACCAGCCTTCATACGTGAACTTCCTGTAACAAATTCTGGACCTACAGTAACAACTACTGGAAATTGTGCAGTTAAGGCTAAAGGACTTCCTTCATTACAAGTGATGCAACCTGTAGCAATATTATTTATATTACACTTCTCTAAGGCACCAATTACATAAGGTGTTGTACCAGAAGCAGCGATACCAATTACAATATCCTTTTCGGTAATATTTTCTTTTTTAAGATCTTCCCATCCCTGGTTTTCAGAATCTTCAGCAAACTCAACAGCGTTACGTATGGCTGAATCTCCTCCCGCGATTAACCCAATAACCAAATCTGGAGATACTCCAAAGGTAGGAGGACACTCACTTGCATCTACAATTCCTAATCTACCGCTTGTTCCTGCTCCAATATAGAATAATCTACCACCAGTATTTAATTTTTCAACTATCTTTTCGGTTAAAGTTTCTATTTCAGGTAGCGCTTTCTCAACAGAAAAAGCTACTGTTTTGTCTTCATTATTTATATTTTGAAGCAGTTCTTGCACACTCATTTTTTCTAAATGATTGTATTTTGAATCTGATTCAGTGGTTTTTAAAAAATTCATCTATAAAGTTAAGGCTAATATTAATTTTATTGAACTATAAAATTGAGTATCGATACTTCAGATATTCTAAAATATCCTAGCGGATAGTTTTCAGGATTTGTTTCATTAATTATGTTTCCTCTTACAGTCGCTGGTTGCGTGTCAAACGGACCGCTTCCTCCACCGATTTGTTGTAAAAGAACAAACATATAATTATAAAAGTCTTCATCAACACCATAAAGATTAAAAATAACACTATCTCCAGGAGCTAAATCTTCTACTACAAAATATCCAAAATTTAAATTTCCGTTAGAAAACTCATCGTTGTAAACGCTACGTACAGTCCCTTTTTCTGTAATTCCGGTAAAATAATAAAAATTCTCTTCGTTAATAGGATCATTAAAAAAGACTTTTAGTTCGATATCCTCTCCACTAAAACCTCCATCGTCACGCTGATTAACATATTCTAAGGTAGCTGTTGTTTGAAGTTGTGTTGTAGCTGTATAAACTTCGTCGTCGTAAATTATTTTAAGGGAATAGTCTATGTCTTCTTGTGGTAGAAAAGTTCCTTGATAAAGTCCTTCACCGCGGTATTCAAACGGATATTCAACGCCATTTTCATCAGTAATTAGAACAATTGCATCTTCAACTATAGGGACAACATTATCAAAAAATGGAGCTGTAGTTGTAAGTTTCACCAAACTATTTAATGAAGAGCCATCTTCTAGAATATTAATATTGGCTTCTATAACTAATCGGGGAGGAGCGTCATTAAGTTCAACTTCTATAACATCTTGACAAGAAGTAAGAATTCCGAAGAAAAAAACTAATAAATATATTTTCTTCATAGTATTAAAATTTAAAATTATAAGTAACTGACGGAATTATACCAAATATAGATAGTCTAACCGCTTCATTTTTTCCGATATCTGTATTTTCGCTAAATCTAATAGACGCTGCATTTTTACGATTGTAAGCGTTATAGAGGCTAAACACCCATTCGCCTTTCCAGCGTTTTGTACTTTCAGGTTTTGGAGTCCAAGTGGCTGATAGATCTAAACGATGAAACGGAGATAGACGACTACTATTACGGGCTTCGTAAACTGGAACAACCATTCCGTTATATACATATTGTCCTTCCGGATAAGTGGTTGGTATCCCTGTTTGGAAAATAAAATTGGCACCAAAAGACCATTTTTTTGAAAGTTCATATTGTCCTGTAACCGATATATCATGCGATTTATCCCAAGGACTATTATACCATTTACCATTATTTATACCGCTTTCAAATTCCGTACGCCCAGGTGTTCTTTGTTCACTTTTAGACAATGTATAAGCTAGCCAACCTTGAAACCTACCAGTTGTTTTTTTGAATAAGACCTCTAATCCATAAGCTCTTGCTTCCCCGTTTAATAAAATTTGCTCAATGGCATTATTTGCAATTAAATCGGCATCATCTATATAGTCTAGTCTGTTTTTTACTTCCTTATAAAATGTTTCAATCTCTAAAGAATAATTTTTAAAATTTCTGAAATATCCCAAAGCCACCTGATCTGCCAATTGTGGGTCAATATACTTTCCACTTGGTGCATAAATATCAAAAGGAGTAGGAGAGGTAGTGTTACTTATAAGGTGAATATATTGCGACATCCTGTTGTAACTCGCCTTTATAGAAGAATTTTCATTTAATAAATAGGAAATAGAAAATCGAGGTTCTAAGTTTATGAATGATTTAATAGTTTCACTTCTGCTATATGATACTGTATCGATAGGTTTTGCTTTTCGGTATATTTTAAGATTAGAATCGTAATTTAAAGGATTGTTGTTTTCATAAAGAAACAATTCATCTTGTCCTAAACGATTAAATGTAGATAGTCGAAGTCCAGCCTGAACTGAAATTTTATCGGAAAAATCTATTTTAGCATCCACGTAAGCCGCGTTCTCCCATGCGTATTTATCGGTTAGCTTAAAAGGATTAATTCCTGAATCTTCAGTGGTTGGATTTACATCTCCTGGATTAAACTTGTAGTAAATACTATTTAGTCCGTAACGCAAATCAATATTATTTGATATATAATGCGTGAAATCGTATTTTAAGTTGAAATTACGAATACCACTATCAAAATCGAATTCAACAAATTTCAGCGCTAGGCCGTAATAATAATCTGAGTAGATTAAAGATAAATTTGAAAACAACTTATCGGAGTAAAGGTGATTCCAACGAAGATTTAAAGTTGTGTTTCCAAAGTTATTTGTAAAACTATCTGAAATTTCAAAAACATCTCTTCCAAAATATCCGGATAGGAAAAGACGATTATTGTCGTTTATATTATAGCTTAGTTTTGTATTTAGATCGTAGAAGTAGGCAATGTTATCGTTATCAAATAACGGAAGAAATAAGTGTGCATAACTACTTCTGCCTCCAATCAAAAAAGAAGCTTTATCTTTTTTTATTGGGCCTTCTAATAATAATCTGCTTGCAACTAAACCAATTCCTCCACTTGCGTGATATTCTCGTCTATTACCATCTTTTTGATAAATATCTAAAACTGAAGATGCTCTTCCTCCATATCGAGCAGGAATTCCCCCTTTATACAATGTAAGGTCTTTAATAGCATCTGGATTGAAGACAGAAAAGAAACCAAATAAATGTGAGGAATTATAAATGGTAGCTTCGTCTAATAGTATTAAATTTTGATCAGACGCACCACCTCTAACATTAAAACCGCTAGCTCCTTCACCCGCACTGGTAACTCCAGGAAGTAATGTAATGGCTTTTATAACGTCAACTTCACCTAGAACCACTGGGATTTTTTTAATTGTTCCAGATGAAAGAGTGTTTGCGCTCATTTGAGAACTGCGAACACTTAAGTTTTCTGCATTTGCTTTAATAACCACTTCATCTAAGTTTTCAGTATCTGTAGCAAGTTCTAAGTCTAACTTTATGTTTTCTGAAAGAGCAACATCAATAGTTTGGGATGCGAACCCTATATTGCTATAGGTAACATTATAATTCCCTTTAGGAAGTGTAATTGAATAAAATCCATATTGATTAGTTACCGTTCCTGTTTGTAATTCGGGAATAATAACGTTTACTCCAAAAAGTGTTTCGCCAGAACTTGCTTGTGAAACAGTCCCACTAAGTGTAAATTTTTCTTGAGAAAAGATTACAACACTTGTAAAAAAAAATAAGAATACGAGTATTTTTTTCAATTGAAATATTATTAGTTATAAAAAAACCTCCAGCAATGCTGAAGGTTTTATAACGTTTTATAATCTTAATTTATTTTTGAAAGTATATTATTAAAAGTTTTGCTTGGTCGCATAGCTTCAAATACTAATTTTTCAGTTGGCTCGTAATAACCACCTATATCAACTAAATGCCCTTGAACCATTGTCAATTCTTCATTAATTTTGTTCTCGTTTTCTTTTAATTGTTCAGCAATTGGAGTGAATATATCTTTTAATTCTTGGTCCTTATCTTGCTTAGAAAGTGCTTCTGCCCAATACATAGCTAAATAGAAGTGACTTCCGCGATTGTCAATTTCCTTAACCTTACGTGAAGGAGACTTACTATTGTCTAAATATTTTTCAGTTGCTTCATCTAAAGATTCAGCTAAAACTATTGCTTTATGATTGTCATTCTTACTTCCAAGATGTTCTAAAGATACAGCTAAAGCTAAAAACTCTCCTAGAGAATCCCAACGTAAATGGTTTTCTTCTAAAAATTGGTCAACGTGTTTAGGTGCAGAACCTCCAGCTCCAGTTTCAAATAATCCTCCTCCGTTCATTAAAGGAACGATAGAAAGCATTTTAGCACTAGTTCCTAATTCTAAAATAGGGAAAAGGTCTGTTAAATAATCACGTAATACGTTTCCAGTTACTGAAATAGTATCTTCACCAGCTTTCACGCGCTCTAGAGTATATTCAGTTGCTTTTTCTGGAGAAAGAATTTTTATTTCTAAACCTTCAGTATCGTGATTTGGTAGGTAAGTATTTACTTTTTTAATTAATTCAGCATCGTGTGCACGATTTTCATCTAGCCAGAAAACAGCAGGACTTCCAGTTGCACTAGCACGAGAAACTGCTAATTTAATCCAATCTTGAATTGGTAAATCTTTTACTTGACACATTCTCCAAATATCACCTTCTTCAACAGTGTGTTCGATAATTACCTCACCGGAGTTATTTATAACTTGAACTTTTCCATTTGCAGGAATTTCAAAAGTTTTGTCGTGACTTCCGTACTCTTCAGCTTTTTGAGCCATTAATCCAACATTTGGTACTGTTCCCATTGTAGTAGGATCGAATGCACCATGTTTTTTACAGAAATCTATAGTAGATTGATAAACACCTGCGTAACTACTATCAGGGATTACCGCTTTAGTATCGTGGCTTTTTCCATCGGGACCCCACATTTTACCAGAGTTACGAATCATAGCTGGCATAGATGCGTCTATAATAACATCGCTAGGAACGTGAAGGTTTGTAATTCCCTTGTCACTGTTTACCATTGCCAAATCAGGATTCGTGTCGATTATATTTTTAATATCGTTAAGAATCTCGTTTTTCTTATCTGTAGCTAATTCTGAAAGTTTATTTTCTAGATCTCCAAGACCATTGTTTGCATCGATACCTAACTCTTTAAAAGTTTGAGCGTGCTTTTCGAAAAGGTCTTTAAAGTAAACTTTTACAGCATACCCGAAAATAATAGGGTCGCTTACCTTCATCATGGTAGCTTTTAAATGCACAGAAAACAGAACGTTTTTCGCTTTTGCATCTTCAACTTGAGCTTCTAAGAATGAAATTAAAGCTTTTTTGCTCATCACCGTTGCATCGATGATTTCGTCTTTTAAAACTTTTAAGTTTTCTTTTAAGACAGTTTTATTACCGTCGTTTTCAACCAATACAATTTTTAAAGTATCGTCTGAAGCTAAGGTTAGCGATTTTTCATTGTGAAAGAAGTCACCTTCTTGCATTGTTGCAACGTGGCTTTTGCTGTCACTGCTCCAAGCACCCATGCTGTGCGGGTGTTTTTTAGCATAGTTCTTTACGGCTTTAGGAGCACGTCTGTCGCTATTACCCTCACGAAGAACTGGGTTTACAGCACTTCCCTTTACTTTGTCGTATTTTGCTTTTATTTCTTTTTCTTCTGAATTTTGTGGGTCTTCAGGATAATTTGGAATGTCAAATCCTTTCTTCTGTAATTCTTCAATTGCTTCTGTTAATTGTGGAATAGAAGCACTGATATTTGGAAGTTTAATAATGTTGGCCTCCGGAGATTTGGCAAGTTTTCCCAAATAAGCAAGATCATCACTTACACGTTGCTCTTCAGTAAGAGCTTCTGGAAATACAGCTAGAATTCGAGCAGCTAATGAAATGTCGCGACTTTCCATTTCTATATTTGCTGGAGAAGTGAATGCTTCAACTATTGGTAAAAACGAGTGTGTTGCCAAAGCCGGTGCTTCATCAGTTTTGGTGTATATAATTTTTGAAGAATTTGTCATTGAAATGTTTTTTATAAGAAATAAATATCTAAAATTTTCGGAATGCAAATATAGCTATTTGGTGGGGGTTTTAAAAGAGAGTATAGTAGTTTAAAAGTTAAGGATTTGCAAAGATTTAAAATCCACCTTTAATATTGAGTAAAAAAGAAGGTTTCCAAAAACAAGAAAAGCCATATCAAAGTATAAATACTAATGATATGGCTCCTTGTATGTAAACTTTTACCAACCAATATACTCTATGGTATATTATAAGCAAGGTTATTATATTCTTGCAGTTGTAGTTTACTTACACGGGTTTCGTTTTGCTATTTTAATTTCCCCGAAGGTCAATTTAAATTTTAAAACTTACCCAACACTTTTTTTAATCTAAGTACTAATAATCTAAAGATCGTGAATACTTCAAACAATTAAAAAAAGCTAATAAAGTGTTTTCAGTTACTCTTTTAAAATTTAAAAACTAAACATCCATTAAGGTTGATAGCTTTATACTAAATTAGAAAAGAATAGTGTAAAAGAACGTTACTTTATATCAATAAAAAGTTTTTAAACTTTATTTGATATTGCTAATATAGGACTCTTTATCGGTATTGTAATAATTTATAACTCATTAAAAATCCACTGTTTACGAACAACAGTTGTTAACAATTGTTCATAAAAAAAGCCCTGTTAAAACAGGGCTTTTGAGAGTTTTCAACAAAGAATACCTTATGAACGCTTTTCTTTGATACGGGCTTTTCTTCCAGTAAGACCTCTAAAGTAGTAAATACGAGCTCTACGCACGCTACCTCTTTTATTAACCTCGATTTTTTGAAGTGCTGGCATATTGATTGGGAAAATACGCTCTACACCAATAGTTCCACTCATTTTACGGATTGTAAAAGTTTTTGTAGTTCCAGTTCCTTTTACTTGGATTACAACACCTCTAAAAAACTGAGTTCTTGTTTTTTCACCTTCACGGATTTCGTAGTACACAGTAATAGTGTCTCCAGCTCCGAATTCAGGAAATTCGTTTTTTGTAACAAATTCGTCTTCAACAAATTTAATTAACTCTTCCATTTTGTTAAATTGATAGGGTTTAATTTAAAACAACATTCGCGGTTTTCGCCAGAGGTTGAATTAAGTGGGTGCAAAAATAAGCAATTTATAATATGTGACAAGTTTTTTTGAGTTTAAAACAAATATCTTTAATTAGTATTTATAGTGAGTTAAGTCATCAAAAAAAAACTCTAGTAATTTTTCTTTGCTATAATTTGGCAGGCAGATGCTCAACAATCCTCATATAATGTTGGTACATGGAAAGACAAAGCTCCTAAGTAACCTTTGGAGACGTTCAACTTTTAACAATTCTAAAGCGCTTTTATTAGATTTAAATCTGTCTCCGTTTACAGCTCTTGTAATCAAATTACTTCTGTACCCCCAGTTATTGAGGAGGGTATTCCAATTATAGGAGAAGTATAAATGGCCAACAACTTAATGGTTCGGAACAATGGACTATTAAGCTGCAAATTTACTATTCCAGCAAATCAGGATTTAGGAATTTTTTATATTGTAGAATCACCTATTCCTTTTCTTTTTCTCGTTCCTTTTTACGTTGGTAATAATTGCTTCTGAAGGATTTATTTCTGCGATTACGCAGTTTAGAAGCGTTGCTCTTATTCCAGAAATATAGCAATGCAAGTAAAATAACACCGCCAACAATTAATACGATAGGATTTGAAAGATCAATCATATTTGTAATATTTAATAAATTATATCTGCTCTGTTATAACTTCTTTCCTAGTGTCGCTTTCCACTTTTCCGTCACGAAGCCTAATAATTCTATGCGCATTATCGGCAATATCTTCTTCGTGAGTAACTAGTATAACAGTGTTTCCTGCTTTGTGAATTTCATTAAAAAGATTCATTATTTCCACAGATGTTTTAGAATCCAAATTTCCTGTTGGTTCATCAGCAAGAATAATAGAAGGTCTATTTACTAATGCTCTTCCAACAGCAACTCTTTGTCGTTGTCCACCAGAAAGCTGATTAGGTTTGTGGTCCATTCTGTCTGCTAAGCCTACATTGGTAAGCACTTCTTTAGCCCTTTCGGTACGTGCTGCTTTTGATGCTCCTGCATATATCATTGGCAAGGCTACATTTTCAAGGGCAGTTGTTCTAGGTAGTAAGTTAAAAGTTTGAAATACAAAGCCAATTTCTTTATTTCGGATTTCGGCAAGTTCATCATCACTCATACTGCTAACGTCTTTTCCGTTAAGCTCGTAGCTTCCAGAAGTAGGAGTGTCTAAACATCCAAGTAAATTCATTAATGTAGATTTTCCAGAACCAGATGGTCCCATTAACGCTACGTATTCACCACGTTCTATGTCTAAATCTATTCCTTTTAAAACTTTTACGGTTTCTGATCCTAAAGGAAAATCTCTAGTTATATTTCGAATTTTAATTACTAAACTCATATTTTATTAGTTCTAGATTTAGGAGCTATGTTTATCCCGACTATAGGACGCAAAGTTAAGATATCTGTTACAACTTCTGTTTTTAAATGTTTTGAGCGAGCTTTAGTGAGTCTATTTTATACTCTAATTACAAAATGTTGCTTAAGCTGTTCTTTTCTAAAAAACACTAATCCCCATTGAAAGGTGTCGATACTTACGGTAACCTTTTCATTCTTTATAATTTTTTCCCAAGCTTCGGTCATCCCTTTACTCCAATAAATATCATCAAAAACAATTACAGTGTCATTATGTGTAAAAGCTAATAACTTTTCAAAATACTTTAAAGTGCGTTCCCCATTATGATCACCATCAATAAAAATTAAGTCGTATTTATCTTGAGAAGGAGTTGATAAAAAATCAATAAAAGTGTTTTGCTCAAGTTGAATATTATTCAAATTAAATTCTTCAAATAAACCTTCGGCTTTTTTAGCAGTGTTTGGGCAACCTTCAACAGTTAAAACTTTTCCTTTTTTGGTGCCTAAAGCTAAGGCTGCTGTGCTAATTCCTAATGAGGTTCCTAGTTCTAAATTATTTATAGTTTCTAAATAGGAAGCTAGGCGAAATAAAAGCTTTTGGCGTTTCAATTTCATTCCAGCTTGCTTTGCTACTCTTGAAGTTTTCCTGCTTGTTCCTTTAAAAACTCTTGAGCCTTGACCGAAATCTGTCATGTTGATTTCGGACTTATCTTGTTTTAAAGTTTTTTTATACTGCTTTAAAATCTTGTATTCAGGATGTTTAGTTTTATCATTAAAACATTTCGTAATAAGGTTGAACACAAAGGGGGAGTGAACCCCGTGCTTGTTCTTAGAACGTCTTAAAAACTCAAGATAGCTTTTTGATTGGTGAATCATTGTGGAAAAATAATCCGAATTAAGTTTCTGTTTAAGTGAATTGGTAGATTTTTTCAAATTTAATCTAGGCTACAAAGTAATTCTAACCGTGGCATTGCGCCAAATTTTCTTGAAGAAGATTTATTTCAAGATTAAAAATGGCTGTTGTTTTTGCTTCATACTCTCGCTTATTGCCATAGATTAATGATATTTTTTTGCTAATTTCCCCGATTCAAATTATACATGCCTTATTATGCAGTTTAACTACAAAAAGTTACTTCCACATTTAGTTGTTTTCGTGTTATTCATAGTTGCTTCCTTGGCCTATTTTAACCCGGTTTTACAAGGTAAAAAAATATTCCAAAGTGATATTGTTCAATATACTGGGATGGCAAAACAGCAAAATGATTTTCGAAAAAATACAGGGGAAGAAACTTTTTGGACAGACGCTGCTTTTGGTGGGATGCCTACCTATCAGCTTGGTGCAAAATACCCGAATAACTACATAAAAGAATTAGATCTTGCTATTCGTTTTTTACCGAGACCAGCAGATTATCTATTCCTATACTTTATAGGAATGTATATTCTTTTCCTTGTGTTGAAAGTAGATTACAAACTTGCTTTCCTAGGAGCTTTAGCCTTTGGGTTTTCAACGTATTTAATAATAATATTGGGGGTTGGGCATAATGCTAAAGCACATGCGATTGCTTATATGCCATTGGTGTTAAGCGGAATATTTCTCACTTTTCAACGAAAATATCTTTGGGGATTTTTGCTTTTAACAGTTGCGATGGGATTGGAGTTGACTGCAAATCACTTCCAAATGACATATTATTTAATGCTCTTAGTAGTAATTATAGGCATCGTATATTTAATTGATGCATATAAAAAGAAAGAATTATCTCATTTCTTCAAAGCTGTTGGGTTAATGTGTATTTCGGTTATAATAGCCATTGGTTTAAATGCAACTAATATTCTAGCAACAAAAGAATATGCCGACACTTCAACTCGTGGAAAATCGGAATTAACTATTAATGCAAATGGTACTCCAAAAGACAATAAGACTGGTTTAGATTACGACTATATAACGGAATACAGCTACGGAAAGCTTGAAAGCTTCAACTTATTTATCCCTCGCTTTATGGGAGGAAGTTCTACTGAAGATTTCCCTGAAGATTCAAAAACTGTTGAAGTCTTACTGCGCATGGGCGCTTCACCTCAAGAAGCAAATCAAGTTTTAAGTCAGATACCTATGTATTGGGGAGATCAATCGTTTGTTGGTGCACCTGCATATATTGGTGCAATTATGATATTTCTTGCCGTATTGGCTCTGTTTTTAGTTAGAGGTAGATTAAAATGGTGGTCTGTTTCTGCTTTTATTTTAATCTTACTACTTTCATGGGGTAAGAATTTTAGTGGGCTCACCGAGTTCTTTATAGATTACGTGCCGCTTTACAATAAGTTTAGAGCCGTTTCTTCTATTCAAGTAATACTAGAACTTATAATTCCTATTCTTGCGGTAATTGGGCTTCACCAATTCTTCAATAATTTTGAAAGGGAGAAGGAAAAGAAAAAAGCATTGTTGTATTCTACAGGAATTGTAGGAGGCCTTACTTTGATATTTATTCTTTTTAAATCGACACTTTTTGATTTTGCAAGTCCATATGATAGTTACTTTAGGGAGGAAATGGGACTACCATTTTTAGAAGCAATTCGTGAAGATAGAATGTCGCTTTTTACTTCTGATGCTATCCGATCATTAATATTTGTGATTTTATCGGCTGCAGTTCTTTGGTTTTTTATGAAAGGAACTTTGAAAAAAGGAATTGCAATTGCAGGACTTTGCGTTTTAGTGTTAGTTGATTTAGTTGGCGTTGATAGACGATATGTAAACGAGGATGATTTTGTTCAAGCTAGATTGGTTGAAGAACCATTTCAGAAAAATGGAGCTGATATTCAAATCTTAGAAGACGATGGTCATTTCAGGGTTTATGATGCTACTACAAATGCATTCAACAGTGCACGTGCAAGCTTTTATCACAAGGCATTAGGAGGATATCACGCTGCAAAGCCTGGAAGAATTCAAGATTTGTTTGAGTTTTATATCAGCCAAGGAAATATTGGGATTCTGAATATGATGAATGTTCGTTACATCATTGCACAGAATAAAAATGGAGGACCGGTAGCGCAACGAAATCCTTATGCAAATGGAAATGCTTGGTTTGTAGATAACGTACAACCGGCAGAAAATGCAGATCAGGAAATTCGACTTTTAGATAGTTTAGATACTAAAAAGACTGCTGTAGTCAACCAGGAATTCCTTTCCAAAATACCTGCTAAAAATGTAGCTAGAGATAGTACAGCTTCTATTGAACTTGTAAGCTATAAACCAAATCACTTAGTGTATGAAGCTTCAACCAAAACAGAACAACTAGGGATATTTTCGGAAGTTTATTATCCTAAAGGATGGAATGTTTATATCAACGGGAAACCTGCAGAATATTTTAGAGCAAATTATGTTTTAAGAGCTATGATTGTACCTGAAGGTAATAATAAGATTGAATTCAAATTTGAGCCTAAGGTAATTCAGACTGGTAGTACTATATCCACAATAAGTAGTATCATTCTTCTATTAATTTTATTAAGCGGGTTGTATTTTACATTTCGGAAAAAGGAAATTAAGGAGTAAATGAAACGTGCTCTTATAGTTACATATTATTGGCCTCCAGCAGGCGGCCCAGGTGTTCAGCGTTGGTTAAAATTCGTGAAGTATTTTAAAGAATTTGGCGTAGAGCCAATTGTTTATATCCCGGAAAATCCGAATTATCCATTAGTCGATGAAAATTTCTCTTCTGAGATACCTTCAAATGTTGAGATTATAAAACATCCTATTAAGGAACCATATCGATTTGCTAAATTCTTTTCAAAAAAGAAAACTAAGCAGATGAGCAGTGGAATTATCCCTAAAAAAGATTCTTCTGCAATTGAAAAGTTAATGCTGTATGTGCGCGGTAATTTTTTTATTCCCGATGCTAGAGTAGGATGGGTGAAACCTTCGGTAAAATATTTATCAGATTACCTCGAGAACAATGCTGTAGATGTTGTTATCACCACAGGGCCACCACATAGTCTTCACTTAATTGGGAAGCAGCTTAAGAAAGAATTAAATGTAAAATGGATTGCAGATTTTCGCGATCCTTGGACAACGATACATTACCACAAATCACTTCGGTTAAATAAAACTTCAGAAAAAAAGCACAAAGCATTGGAAGCTGCTGTGCTAAATACTGCCGATGTTGTAACCGTTACGAGCCCCACCACTAAAAAAGAATTTCAGGAAATTACAAACAAACCAATTGAAGTAATTACAAATGGTTTCGACATAACGGAAGAGGTGAACTACAACCGAGATTTAAAGTTTACTATTTCTCATATTGGTTCTTTATTAAGTGAGCGAAATCCAAAAAATCTATGGTATATACTTGCTGAAATATGTAAGAAAAACACTTCTTTTAAGAAGGATTTAGAACTGAAATTTGCTGGTGCAGTTAGTGATGAAGTAAAAGAAAGTCTATCTGAGTTTAATCTAGATGAAAACAGCAAATTTTTAGGGTATGTATCACATTCTGAAGCTTTAAAACTGCAAAATGAAAGTCAAGTACTACTCTTAGTTGAAATAAATAGCGCTGAAACTCGAGCCATAATTCCTGGAAAACTCTTTGAATACTTAGCTGCAAAGCGTCCAATTATTGCTTTAGGGCCAAATAAAAGTGATATAGAAGCGATTGTGGATGAAACAAAATCTGGAAGATTTTTTGATTACTCTGAAGACAAGGAATTAAAAAATGAAATTCTCCGACTTTATAAACAGTATAAGACAGGTGATTTACAAGTTGCTTCCGAAGGAGTTGATAGGTTTAGTCGCAAGCAACTTACAAAACAGATGTCGGCTTTGATAAAAGATGTTAGCTTATAATTTACATCTTTTTAGTTCAACTTTCTATTTCTTTCCTACGTAGTACACTAAAAATATATAGCGAATTGCCAAAGCAATTAGCAATGGCAATAGGCCAATTGCAAAAACTTGTACGCCTGTAATCCAATGAAGGGTTAGTAGGCTTAAAAGCACTAATAAAAGCATAAAATAACGCTTCATATTTGGAGAAATATCCTTTTTTGCAACCGCTACAATTACGAAAATTGAAATAGGAAAAGCCCACAACAAATTGTAGTTATTGGCAGTCGCACTATGGTCTGTAGCAAACCAAAGAAGGAAAAGGAGAATTCCTATAATACCTGTAGATAGAAAAATAATTAAGTCTAAGTAGCGGCTTCGTTTATTTGTTTTAAAGTCTCTGTAGGTTATAAAAACGATTAAAGCTCCAATAAGTCCTAAAATAAATAGTGGACTTAAAAAGAAATTACTTTGGGGTGGGGTAGGAGTGTTTTTGTATAAAGTGTTGGTTGTTTTAACCAATGAAACTTTTTCTCCATTTCTATTAATATATGCGTTAGCGGCTCCTTGGAATACATATTCCGGTAGGAACTGATATTCAATCGGCTTTGCTTTTGTGTCTATTATAGCACCAAGAGCTGTGTCTATTCCTAAACTTCCCCAAGAATTTGCTTCAAGGTTTAGCTGAATTAATTGCCTAAAAGTTAGTTCTTCGGTGATATGATCGTCATTAAACTCCAATTGCTTTCCGAGTACTGTCCAAACAACATCGCGCATTTTAGTGGCGCAGTTGTCATAAAAGAAGTCGTATTTGTATTTTTTATTTTCAGGACGCGCATTATTCCATAGAAAGTCGGAGAGTTCTTGTTTTTCAGAATGCGTAAGGTTTAGAACTTGCTCTTTCATCCATCGATTTTGCGCTACATAACGAGGATAGAAGTTTTTGTAATAATCTACGCCTAGTTGATAAAGTAATTTACCTTGAGCGAATTTAAGGTAGAAATTCGGCGTGTTAAAATCGTATTCACCGTAGTTAAACACCACATCCATTCCGTTGATACTATCTTGAATCCTAAAAGCGCTATGTCCAAACTTGTCGTAAAGTTCAGCTCCGGGACCAATTGTGATAATACTTATTTCGGAAGCTTCAGATAATTGCGCAAACTGTGCATTTGCTGAAACCGAAAAAAATAAAAGAAGTAATACTATGTAATTTTTCACCACTTATAAACGATTATATGCTTTATAAATATCTTATTAAAAGTTCAATTTTATTATCTAAAAATTTCCCAATCTAATTTCAGCGAGAAAACATTTGAATACAGTGCCGCACTTTGGTCACCAATATCAGTTAATGCGTAATCTACTTGTATACCTTTATATCTAAATCCAACGCCAATATTAGGCTGAAATCCTACAGCGTCAGAATTATCAAGTTGTTTAATATTTTGAAAATTACCAACTCCACCTCGAACATAAACCATGTCAATATAGGCGAATTCAAGTCCTAAAGAGGGGGTAATACTTGCAAATGAAGTAGAGATAATATCGTTTGTTTCAGCAAATCTGAAATTTAAATCTACTTCAGCTAAAAGAGAAAAGTCGTGACGATAAATAAATTTTCTAGCTAGCCCTAATTGAAGTTTTGGGATAGTAATTTCGGTGGTTTCAGGTAACTCTTGATTTTGACCTTCTACGGCTCCTTGTATTTCAGCAAACTTTTCTTCGTCTATGCTCCAAGCGTTAAAAGTTGTAGTAATATCTCGAGCCATAATTCCAAACATCCAGTTTTCAGTTCTAAACTGTACAGCTGCATCCAATCCAAATCCCCAAGATGATGCAAAGTCACCTATAACTCTTCTAATCACTTTAGTATTAATACCATAGTTAAGACCATCTAAAGGGAGTCTTCTAGCGTACGAAAATGTAAACCCATAATCTGCTGTAGAGAATTTACTAATTCGATCGTATCTTATATTACCTTCATCGTCAATAAGCTGAGTGGTGTTTAAGATGTCGTCAACTCCAAAACGAATAGCAGAAAGTGCTACAGCACTTCTATCGTCTAGCGGCATTGCAAAGGCTGCGTAATCGTAATTTGCGATGTTTGCAAAGTACGATGCGTGCATTAAGGATAGCTGTTTGTCTTCGAGGTTTACTAATCCAGCGGGGTTCCAATATCCAGAATTTACGTCGCTAGATGAAGCTACCACAGCGTTGGCCATACCAAATGCAGCAGCATCTACACCAATGTTCATGAATTCGTTGGAATATTTACGTGCGGTTTGAGCTTGGGCAAAAACCGAAATAAGTACGATAAGTAGGAATAATCTATCTTTCAAGCCTGGAAATTTGGGCAAATATGACACTATTTTATAAAATATTAAACTTAAAATTTATAGACATATTGCCTTAAATTAGCATAGGACGAAAATACTTTGTTATTTTTACACTTCCTACCAATAAATTATGATAAAACAAATACCAAATATCATCACATCGTTAAACATTATGTGTGGATGTGTAGCAGTGCTTTTCGCTGTTTCAGGCGATTTAATAATAGCTTCAGTTTTTGCATTTCTAGGAATATTCTTTGATTTTTTTGACGGACTTGCAGCGCGTTTGTTAAAAGCACAAAGTGAAATTGGACTTCAGTTAGATTCTCTTGCAGATGTTATTACAAGTGGAGTAGTACCAGGAGTAGTAATGTTTCAGTTATTGAATCTTTCTATCTTCGGACATATGCAAACGCTAACGGAGATTTTTTCTTTAGACGGGTGGAACGTAAGTTTTAATAACTACTTACCTCTTTTAGGGTTAATGATTGTAATTGCTTCTGCTTACCGCTTGGCAAAGTTTAATGTTGATACCCGCCAAACCTCTGGATTTATTGGATTGCCAACGCCTGCTAATACTTTATTGATTTTAAGTCTTCCTCTAATTTTACAGTTTCAATTTTCAGATTTAGCTGAAACGATAATTCTTAATAAATGGTTCTTAATTGGGATGACATTATTAAGTTGTGTACTGCTAAATGCTGAAATACCACTTTTCGCTTTAAAGTTTAAAACTTGGGATTTTAAAAGTAATGCAGTTCGTTATGTGTTTTTACTATTGTGTGTTGTGCTTTTAGTTTTTCTGAAGTTTTTAGCAATACCTTTTATAATCTTGATTTACATATTGCTTTCAATGTTCTGGAAAAGCTAAATTACTAGGGAAAAAGATTTGATGTTTGCTCGTAAGGATTATTGAGTTTTCAATTGAAAAATAGGATGATTATACTTTAAACCTATAATTGAAGTTTAAAATTCCATCAGTAAAGATTAATATAAGGTAGATTGAAAAATTAGAATTCCAACTTCTTCTTTCTAAGCTCAAAGTTTTGACCTAGATATACTTTACGTACCATTTCATCAGCAGCTAATTCTTCTGGAACTCCATGTTTTAGAATACTTCCTTCAAACATAAGGTAGGTTCTGTCTGTAATAGCGAGCGTCTCTTGAACGTTGTGGTCGGTAATAAGGATTCCGATGTTTTTGTTTTTAAGCTTCGCTACAATACGTTGTATGTCTTCTACAGCTACAGGGTCAACTCCTGCAAAAGGTTCATCTAGAAGAATGAAGTGAGGGTCGGTTGCTAATGCTCTTGCAATCTCAGTTCTACGTCTTTCTCCACCACTTAAAAGATCTCCGCGGTTTTTGCGTATATGTCCCAAACCGAATTCTTCGATTAACGATTCCATTTTGGCACGTTGTTCTTTTTTAGAGAGTTTAGTGAGTTGTAAAACGCTTAAAATATTATCTTCTACGCTTAGTTTTCTAAAAACTGAAGCTTCCTGCGCTAAATAACCAATACCATTTTGAGCGCGTTTGTACATTGGGTATTTGGTAATTTCTGTTCCTTCTAAATAAATATTTCCGCCATTGGGTTTAATTAACCCTACTATCATATAAAACGAGGTGGTTTTACCAGCTCCATTCGGCCCCAACAAACCAACAATTTCTCCTTGGTTTACTTCAACTGTGATGCCTTTTACAACCTTTCGGCCTTTATAAGATTTTACTAAGTTTTCGGCTTTTAGTTTCATTTATTCTTTTTCTGAAGGTTCGACCACTCCCGAAGTTTCGGGATACGAAGATATTAATTATTTAAATTACGCTAGCGATTGCATCTCAACCAAATTGTAATAAACTCCTTTTTTCTCTAATAGTTCTTGGTGTTTACCTTGTTCCACAATCTCACCTTTTGAAAGTACCACTATATTATCTGCATTTTGAATGGTAGAAAGTCTATGCGCAATAACAATCGAAGTTCTATTTTGCATCATTTTTTCTAATGCATCTTGAACCAAACGCTCACTTTCTGTGTCTAGGGCCGAGGTAGCTTCATCCAATATCATAATTGGTGGATTTTTAAGTACAGCTCTAGCAATACTCAATCGTTGCTTTTGGCCTCCACTTAATTTATTCCCGCTATCACCAATATTTGTATTAAAGCCATCGGGTAAATTTTTAATGAATTCATACGAATTACTAATTTCAGCAGCTTCCATTAATTCTGCATCGGTAGCTAAAGGTTTCCCAAGCTTTAAGTTGTTGGCAACGGAATCATTAAAGAGAATAGAATCTTGTGATACAATTCCCATTAAACCGCGTAAAGATTTTTTCGAAATATTTTTAATGTCAACACCATCAATCTCTATACTCCCTTTGTTTACATCGTAAAAACGTGTTAACAAATTGGCGATTGTACTTTTTCCGCTACCAGATTGTCCAACCAGTGCAACAGTTTTTCCTTTAGGAATTTCTAACGAAAAGTCTTTAAGCACGTATTGATCTTCGTACTTAAACGAAATATTCTTAATCGAAATTGTGCTGTCAAAATCTTCTTTCTGAACAGGGTTTTCAATATCGGTAATTGTATTCTCGGCTTCTAACAATTCTAATATACGCTCCGCAGAACCGTTTGCACGCTTTAAAGAGTAACTAGCTTTAGCGATCGCCTTTGCCGGCGTAAGAATATTATAAGCAAGCATAATATACCCAATAAAGAAACTAGCTTCTAATGTTTCGTCGATAAAAACTAAATACCCTCCGTAAACTAGCAAGATTCCGATTGTTATAATCCCTAGAAGTTCACTTAAAGGTGAAGCCAGGTTTTGCCTGTTCATTACTTGATTAGAGTGTTTGTAGAATCGTTCGTTGCTGTCTTCAAATTTTTTCTGAAAAAGTTCTTCGGCGTGAAAGGCTTTAATAATGCGAAGACCTCCCATAGTTTCTTCCAAAATAGAAAGGAAAACACCTTGTTCTTGTTGAACTTTTAAGGACTTTTTCTTTAATGTTTTTCCAACTTTTGAAATGAAAAATCCTGAAATAGGTAAAAACAAGAAAACGAAAAGGGTAAGTTTGGCACTAATAAAAAGCATAAATATTAGCGATGCAATAATGGTTAGTGGTTCTCTCACAATCATTTCTAATACTGAAAGAACGGAGTTTTTAACTTCATCTACATCACCACTTAATCTAGATATAGTGTCACCTTTTCTTTTTTCAGAATAAAACGCCAAAGGAAAACTTACAACTTTACTGTAAAGAGCATTTCTTAGATCTTTTAATACCCCATTCCGAAGAAAGGTTGCGTAAAACAAAGCTAAGTAGTTGCTTAAGTTCTTCAATAAGAATAGCGAAATGATAATTCCTACCATATACATTAGCACCTTAAACTCTCCTAGATTGTTTATACTTTCTATAATAAAGTAATTAAGGTATTCCTGCGAATAATCTTTTAAATTGGTAATGCCTTCGTAAACTGGCTTTGGGCCAAGTGTACGTTGGTTGCTAAAAATAATTTCTAAAACTGGGATTAATGCTACAAATGAAAGTGTACTAAATAACGCATACAATATGTTGAAAAATATATTGAGGAATGCATATTTCTTGTAAGGGTAGGCGTAACGCAGTATTTTTTTGAAATAATTCATTAACTAATGTTTAGTTGTGCTGCAATAGCCTCTATTTTCTTTTTAAGAATCCCTTCAAAATTTTCTTTCTCTGAAGTATTTACGCTAATGTAGAACTTTATTTTTGGTTCAGTACCACTTGGTCTTGCTGCAATTTTACTTCCGTCTTCAGTATAGAAAATTAATACATTAGATTTTGGAAGATTTAATGTTGAAGTTTCATTTTTGATGCAGTCTGTAGTTTCATTTTTAGAAACATCATCCATTCTCAAAACCTTACTTCCGGCAATTTCCTTAAATGGATTAGCGCGGAGTTCTTTCATCATATTTGAAATCTCCTCAGCACCTTGTTTACCTTTTTTTGTAAGAGAAATTAAATGTTCGCGATAATTTCCAAATTGGTTGTAAACGTCATTGAGGTATTGAAACATACTGTTGCCAGCGTGTTTTTTCTGGGCTGCAATTTCACAAGCTAAAAGAGTAGCGGTAACAGCATCTTTATCGCGAACAAAATCGCCAACTAAATACCCAAAACTTTCTTCCCCGCCGCCAATAAATTCTAACTCAGGATTGTCTTTAATCATTTTTGCTATCCATTTAAAGCCTGTTAGACCTTCAAGATATTTCACGTTGTAGTGATTAGCGATTTTTTCAACCATTGGAGTGGAAACTATCGTAGAAGCTACAAACTGATTTCCGTTCAGTTTTCCTGCTTTTTGCCACTGTTCAATAAGGAAATGCGTCATTAAAACCATTGTTTGGTTTCCGTTTAAAAGAACCATTTCGTTATTGCTATTTCTAACTGCAATCCCTAATCGATCACAATCTGGGTCTGTTCCGATAACAATATCTGCATTTTCTTTTTCAGCGAGTTCCAAAGCCATTTTTAAGGCTGCAGGTTCTTCAGGGTTTGGTGATTTTACTGTAGGGAAATCTCCATTTGGCTCTGCCTGCTCTTCAACAATTAATACATTGTTATAGCCAGCTTGTTTCAAAACCTTTGGAATCATCGTGATTGAAGTTCCGTGAAGTGAAGTGAAAACGATTTTCAGGTTTTTACGTGCTTCTTCTGAAGTATTAAAAGTTCCGTTTTCAACAGATGCCTTGGCGAAAGCTTCATCAACTTCTGAATCTATATTCTGAATCAAACCTTCATTTGCTTCAAACTTTATGTCTTCGTATTTAAGGGAATTAATTTCAGAAATAATTTCTCCGTCTTGAGGTGGTACTAATTGCCCGCCATCTTCCCAATACACTTTATATCCGTTGTATTCTGGTGGGTTGTGTGAAGCGGTAAGTACAATTCCTGCTTGACATCCTAGGTGTTTTACTGCGAATGAAAGCTCTGGAGTAGGGCGTAAGTCTGAAAAAAGGAAAACTTTTATTCCATTTGCCGAAAAAACATTAGCAACAACTTTTGCAAATGTTTTACTATTGTGTCTGCAATCGTATGCAATTGCTACTTTTATATCTTGGTTAGGGAATTTTTCTTTTAGGTAGTTAGAAAGACCTTGAGTGTTTTTCCCTAGGGTATACTTATTAATTCTATTGTCGCCAAGCCCCATAATGCCTCGCATTCCACCAGTTCCGAACTCAAGGTTCTTGTAGAAACTGTCTTCCAACCCCTCAGGATCGTTTGCGATCATTTCTTTAATATCGTGTTGAGTTTTCTCGTCGAAAAAAGGGGTGAGCCACTGGTTAACGCGGTCTAAAATTTTCGGATCTACGTAAATCATTTTCTTAAATTAAAAGTGCAAAAATAGGCATAAATATAGTGCCTAAAGTCTGCTAAAGTTAAAAAGTACTTAAAGTTGGATCTCTCCATACTCTAAGTACTTTGTCCTTTAACAAATATTAAGTGTTTATTACTTCTTTAATTATATAGTTTTTTGATTCTTTTTTGCTTCTAAGAATCAACTCTCCTAAGAATCCTGCTAGGAAAAGTTGTGAGCCTAGCACCATCGCGGTTAAAGCTATAAAAAACTCTGGACGTTCTGCTATTAATCTACCAGTCGGGTTTAAGAACAGCTTGTCTATACCTAAATACAGCGCAAAACAAAACCCGATAAATAACATTAAAGCCCCCCAAGCTCCAAATAGGTGCATTGGGCGTTTGCCGAAGCGAGATAAAAACCAGATGGTTATTAAGTCTAAAAATCCACGAATAAAACGTTCAGCGCCAAACTTTGTAGTACCGTATTTACGAGCTTGGTGAATAACTGGTTTTTCTGAAATTTTAGTAAAACCTGCGTTTTTAGCCAAAACTGGAATATAACGATGCATTTCTCCAGTTACCTCAATGCTTTTTACAACGTCTTTTTTATACGCTTTTAGTCCGCAATTAAAGTCGTGTAACTTTACGCCTGAAGTTTTTCGAGCAGCATAATTAAATAGCTTTGAAGGTAAATTCTTACTAATTACAGAATCGTAGCGTTTCTTTTTCCATCCTGAAACTAAATCGAAACCTTCTTCGGTAACCATTTTGTATAATTCAGGAATTTCTTCAGGACTATCTTGTAAATCGGCATCCATGGTGATTATTACATCGCCTTTTGCCATAGCAAAACCAGCGTGTAGCGCTTG
The DNA here is from genome assembly GCF_014212065.1 of Aequorivita sp. 609. Taxonomy (NCBI): domain Bacteria; kingdom Pseudomonadati; phylum Bacteroidota; class Flavobacteriia; order Flavobacteriales; family Flavobacteriaceae; genus Aequorivita; species Aequorivita sp. 609. Next base: position 66,939 of record NZ_JACJVM010000003.1, read on the forward strand.
TGATTTTCCGTAATTTTTTTGAAATCGAATACCTTTTACGTCCGAATTTTCAGATGAAATTTTCTCGATTATATCCCAAGAACCATCAGTACTTCCGTCGTCGATAAAAATTAGCTCGTATGCGAAACCATTTGCTTGCATTACAGTTGTAATCCAGCGGTAAAGTTCATTAAGAGACTCTTCTTCGTTAAGAAGTGGGATGACTATGGAAATATTCATTCAGTAAATTAAAGTTGTGGTGGGTTTTTCTTTAAAATCATACCTGCAACAAGCGATATTATGAAACCGAAAAACAAAGTTGCTAAAATCCCCATCGCCGACATAATAGTAGGGGTCATAAATTTAGCTGAAATTTCAAGACTATTTTCCATTTGCTCCTGAGTCATATTTGGGAAATCAGTAATCATTTGCTCTCTAGAGAAATCTAATGTTTTCTGGATAAAATCAGGATCTATATAATTGATGAAAATATAATTGAAGATAACTGATATAATACCTGCAACAAGGCTAATTGCTAGTCCTGTTTTTAAAGCTTGAGCGATAGTAAGAAACCCAGCATTATCATTTTTAAACGCTTTAATTCCGTAAACAAGTACACCTATAGATATTACTAATTGTAGAATGGTAAGCCACCAAGGTCTATCTATATGTGCGTCAAGAACAAACGATATAACTTGTAATACGATTGAAAGTAAAGCTAAAAGCACCCCGAAGTTAAGAGCGATTTTTTTTAATGATGCGGTTTGATTTTCCATAATTATAAATTGGTTTAAAAATCTACCAAAATTGGTGGTAGAAAAGGTTCGGTTTGTTAGTAAACAAAGATAGTAAAACGTTACATTTGCAACTGAATTTAGTGTGAATTAAAAAAGTGCAATATTTTGTTGCTATTTTCTAATTATTGATTAAATTTGCAAACTCAATTCCGAAAGGTCGGAAGAGTCCATTTATAAAAAATAATTTTACAGAGATGAAAAAAGGTATCCACCCAGATAATTATAGAGTAGTTGCTTTTAAGGATATGAGTAACGAAGAAATTTTCCTTACTAAGTCAACAGCTGATACTAAAGAAACTATTGAAGTTGATGGTGTTGAATATCCTTTAGTAAAAATGGAGATTTCACGTACATCACACCCTTTCTACACAGGAAAAGCAAAACTTATTGATACTGCTGGACGTATTGATAAATTCAAAAACAAATACGACAAGTTTAAAAAACCTGCAAAAGCAGCAGAAAAAACTGAAGAGTAGGTTTCGATTCAATTTTAATATTGATGCTGATACAGGTCAGAATCATTTATTGAAATTAGTCAATCCACTCTAAATAGATAATTTACAAAAGCCTTCGAGAAATCGAAGGCTTTTTTGATTTGTTATATTTAATTGACTCTTGCAGATTTTTAAGTAAAATTGGTTTTGTATTTTTACTGCTACGATTTTTAAAGAATCGCAAACCTAATATCGAAAATCTAAAATCAAAATGAACTATATTCTTTTCGACGGAAACGTCCGCAATCAGCTTTTACCATTTACTTTTACCCGACCAGTAGCCGATATTCGAGTTGGAATTTTAACCATTCGTGAAAAATGGGAGCATTATTTAGGTTTTACTACAACAACAGTAACTGAAGATTATCTTTCAGATAAATATCCGTTTCTAGAATTAGACAAGAACATTTTTATAAACGCTTCTTTTCTGCCTTCACAAAATTTAGTGAATATTATTAAAAATTTAGAGGAGAATCAAGCCGTATTTTTTGATGATGAACCGCTTGCTTTTTTCACTTCGGATGGTCAAGAAGTAGATTTTGATACTTATGACGTTATCCAATACGAGCACAAGGATGTGTTACGAATTGAAAACACTTGGGATATCTTTTCTAAAAATGGCGAAGCGATAAAACGCGATTTTGAAATGCTAACGGAAGGAAGACAATCACAACCAATCCCGGATGGCGTTTGGGCAAAAAATCCAGAGGATATTTTTATTGAAGAAGGAGCAAAAGTTGAGTTTTGTACACTAAATGCATCTAATGGTCCTATATATATAGGTAAAGAAGCCGAAATCATGGAAGGTTCGTTAGTTCGTGGTCCCTTTGCACTTTGCGAACACGCGACTTTAAAAATGGGCGCTAAAATATATTCAGATACAACTATAGGTCCACATAGTAAAGTGGGAGGTGAGGTGAGTAACTCAGTAATTTTCGGTTTTTCAAATAAAGGTCACGACGGGTTTTTAGGTAATGCTGTTTTAGGAGAGTGGTGTAATTTAGGTGCCGATACTAATAATTCAAATTTAAAGAATAATTACGCTGAAGTTCGTCTATGGAATTACGAATCAGAAGGATTTGCAAAAACAGGGTTGCAATTTTGTGGTTTAATGATGGGGGATCACAGTAAATGTGGTATCAATACAATGTTTAACACAGGAACTGTTGTAGGTGTAAGTGCAAATATTTTTGGCAGTGGATTTCCACGAAATTTTGTGCCAAGTTTTAGTTGGGGTGGAAGCAGTGGTTTTACAACTTATAAAACAAGTAAAGCTTTTGAAGTAGCTAAAGTAGTAATGAGTCGTAGAAATATTGAGTTTACTGAAACAGATGAAAAAATATTAGAACACGTATTTGAAGAAACAGCAAAGTGGAGAAAGGATTAATAATAAAATAAGAAGTAAATAATTGCACTTAATATTATAGTCATTACGCCGCCAAAGATCACAATTAACCGTTTTTGGCGGCGTAATTCGTTTTCTTTTAATTGCTGTTTAAAAGCCACAAACTGAGCAGGAGACATTTTTTTATGATCTACAATTTTCTTTGAGTTAGAACTTTTAGAATCAACATCTTTTTCAAAGTAACTTTTTCGTTTGACGAGCTGCTTCGCATTATTGCGAATAGATTGAATCATCCCTGAACTTCCAAATCCCATTTACTTTTCTTTTTTGACCTTTTTTAAAATTAAAAAGTTCTGAGGATTAATGCCTAAACCAGAAACTTTATTATTTACAAAACGTACAGCCATATCGTAGAACAACGGCACTACAGGTGCTTCCTCAACTATAATGGAGTCCATTTTTGTGTAAAGTAGTTTGCGTTCGTCAATATTTGAAACAGAAAGTGAGTTTACATAAAGACTATCGTACACTTCATTTTTAAAGTGCATATAATTTGGCCCATTAGGTGTGAAGTTTTGGCTGTAAAAAAGCGATAAATAGTTTTCAGCATCAGGATAATCTGCAATCCAACTACCTCGGAAAATATCAAGTTCTCCACTGCTTCTCATTTGTCTAAGGGTGGAAGGAGGCATCACATCTATGGTTACGCTTATCCCAATTCTCTCTAATTCCCGTTGAACGTATTCACATATATCCAGATATTGACTGTTTGTACCAATGGTTATTTCAGGTTTAGAATCGCCGGTTTCTGTTTTGTACTGTTCTATTAATTGCTTTGCTTTTTCAGGTTGGTAAGTATATCCTTTTATTTCTTCATAACCTGGTAGCCCTTTTGGGATAAAACCGTGAATGGCAGGAATACCCATTCCGTTTCGTAAATAGGTAACCATTTTTTCACGGTCGAAACCGTAATTTATGGCTTGGCGTAAGGCCTTGTTTTGTATTTCGGTTGTTTTGCTCCCTAGAAAAATACCTAAGTATTCTGTATTTAAATATGGCCCCGTAATCATATAAGCCATATCGTTATATTTTGACTGCAGTTTTCCTTCGGTAGTTAATAACTCATCTTTATAGCTTCCATCTAAACCGGAGATAAAATCTAATTTACCTTGAGCAAATTGCAAGAATTCACTTTGTTTATCGGGAAGAAATGTAATTGCAACAGCTTCAAGATAAGGGAGTCTTTCTCCATTTTTATCACGCTCGAAATAAAGCGGGTTTTTAGTAAAAACTAATTTTACATTTTCTTCCCACATCTTAAATTGAAAAGGACCGGTGCCTACAGGATTTCTTCTAAATTCGTTTCCGTAATATTCTACAGCTTCTCTAGGGACTACAGAACAATAGCGCATTGAAAGCAATCCCAGAAATGCAGGGAATGGTTTTTTTAAACTTATTATTAAGGTTGAGTCGTTTTCAGCTTTATAACTTTCTACGTTATTCATAACCCAGCTTCCAGAAGAGGCAACGCTTTCATCCAACAGTCTATCGAAGCTATAAACAAAATCCTCAGCTACTACTTTTCTTGTATAGCTCTTTGAATTTTGGGTTCCTTCTTGTGCAAAAGCTCTATTCTGATGAAAATAAACATCTGTACGAAGGTGGAAAATATAGGTGTTGGTTGAATCGTCAATAGTCCAACGCTTTGCAATGTCGGGTTTAATATTTAATGAATCATCTAGTTGTACTAAGCCATTGTAAAGTTGATTATCTGGCCAAATTGCTTGCGGATTACGAGCAAAAGCAGGATCTAAAGTGGGAATGTTTCCGTGTTCATTATAGCGAAATACAAGATGATCACGTTCTGTTTCTGCTTTATTTTGGCAAGAAAGAATTGAAAATATAATTGTAAAAAATAAGAGAGCTCTAATCATAACTAAATGTCACCACGAATGCACGAATATAGATGTTTATTGCCTTTTTTTGGGATTAAAATGGGAGAAATCAAAGTGGTGTTTAAGATTTGATTGAAGAATAGAATTTTCTGATGTATTAAATGCGACTGAGTCTGCAGCTTTTTTTAATTCAATTTTAAGATTTAAATCCACTTTTTTGCAAATGCTTCTGCTATTGTGTTCCTTTCTTCACCTAAAGTAATTGCTCTTTTCTAAACATCAAGGTTTTCAAATCTAAAGCTCATGAACTTGCTTTTTGCAAATATAACTCAGCTTTGTGTACACAATTAAACCTAAAATCATCCTTCAACCCCCGCATCCATCATCTACTAATTAAAACAGAATACCGTATATTTGCCGTAATAATTTTCATGATGGAAAAAAATAAGAAAGTCGCCTTCTACACCCTAGGTTGTAAATTAAATTTCAGCGAAACTTCTACTATTGCGAGAGGTTTTGAAGGGGAAGGATTTGAACGTGTAGATTTTTCAGAAAAAGCTGATATCTATGTGATTAATACTTGTAGTGTAACTGAAAATGCAGATAAGCGTTTTAAAACCATTGTAAAACAAGCGCAGAAAGTTAATCCGGATGCATTTGTTGCTGCGATAGGGTGTTACGCACAACTTAAACCACACGAATTGGCCGATGTTGATGGTGTGGATTTGGTTTTGGGGGCTACTGAAAAGTTTAAATTAACATCATATTTAAACGATCTTTTATCGCGCCCAGAGCGCAGTAGGGGTGCGGGTGAAGTGCATTCATGCGAAATTGAAGAGGCAGATTTTTATGTGGGATCTTATTCTATTGGAGATAGAACTCGTGCTTTTTTGAAAGTTCAAGATGGGTGTGATTATAAATGTACGTATTGTACAATTCCTTTAGCTAGAGGGATTTCAAGAAGTGATACTTTAGAAAACGTTTTAAAGAATGCTTTTGAAATTTCACAACAAGGAATTAAAGAAATTGTTTTAACTGGAGTAAATATTGGGGATTACGGGAAAGGTGAGTTTGGAAATAAAAAACACGAACACACATTTTTGGATCTCGTAAAGGCATTAGATGAGGTAGAAGGGATTGAAAGACTGCGAATTTCTTCTATAGAGCCGAACTTACTTAAGAATGAAACTATTGAGTTTGTTTCAAAATCGAGAACTTTTGTACCTCATTTTCATATACCGCTTCAAAGTGGAAGCAATGATATTTTAAAGCTTATGCGTCGTAGGTATATGCGTGAGTTATATACTGAAAGAGTGTCAAAGATTCGCGAAGTTATGCCAGATGCTTGTATTGGTGTTGATGTTATTGTTGGTTTCCCAGGAGAAACAGATGAGCGATTTTTAGAAACGTACCACTTCCTAAACGAATTGGATATCTCGTATTTACACGTTTTTACTTATTCTGAAAGGGATAATACTCCTGCTGCCGAAATGGAAGGTGTTGTACCTAAAAAGGTGAGAAATAAGCGCAGTAAAATGTTGCGAGGTCTTTCAGCTAAGAAGAGAAGAGCATTTTATGAAAGCCAGCTTGGGACTACGCACACCGTACTTTTTGAAGGAGAAAATAAAGAAGGCTATATTCATGGGTTTACTGAAAACTACGTAAAAGTAAAAGCACCATGGAATCCTGAATTGGTAAATACATTACAAGAAATCACACTAACACAAATTGATGAAGATGGATTAGTGAGGTTTGAGAATGTTGTACATGAAGTTGCAAATACAACACTTTAAGACATTTAAATTTCTAAATTGGAATATAATAAAAAGAGTTGCGCTAGCATTTTTAAAACGCTAGCGCAACTTTTTTTATTCGGGTTATATATTAATTCCTACAGGAAGTAATGATTTGTATTTTCTACGATTTTTACGCATAAATCCAACAATCTCAGGGCTTGTAGGCACTAAGCTTATTTCTCTGTCTTTTACTTCTTTAAAAACAGCTTCAATAAAAACTTCACGATACCCTTTTTCTTCTAACTCTTGAGGCATTTCGTATTTTGTTAGGAATATTTTTCGGTCTTGAAGTGCGTATTCAATACGCGCCATTTTGCCTTCGATTTCAAGTTCAAATTGTCTTAAAAATTCGTTGTCGGTAATTGCTACATCTTCAGTCATACAGAGTTATTTAAGTATTATATCAAGAATTATTATGTTTGTTAAATATCTTTACCACCACAAATCACAGAATAGAATGAGGTTTTAATAAAATCTTATTTAAGTTGGTTAGAGTTGTTTTCAAAGTAACCTATTGTAAGAAATATAATTAGTTTAACAGATCCTTCGCAAGAATGATAAATTGGTATGTGTAAATTTACGAAATATCTTTGGGCTTTACCATTTTCTTCTTAAAAGACTTATGAGTTATCAAAAAAATCACATTTATTTTGTTCCAGGAATGGCCGCTGGAGCCGAAATCTTCAAAAACCTTACATTTCCGGATAATTATGAAACACACGTATTGGAGTGGCTTATTCCTGAGAAAGAGGAATCGCTAGCAGATTATGCTAAGAGGATGGCTAGTCGTATTAAAGTGCCAGATGCGATTCTTATTGGTGTTTCTTTTGGAGGAGTAGTGGTGCAAGAAATGTGCAGTTTCTACACTCCTAAAATAATAATAATAATATCTAGTGTTAAAACAAGCAAAGAACTTCCGCGTAGAATGAAATTGGCTAGTCTAACAAAAGCTTATAAATTAATTCCTACAAGTTTAGTGTTAAGTGTAGATGATCTAACAAAACTCTCTGTAGGTCCAAAATCTAAAAAACGATTAACGCTTTACCAAGAATATCTTCACGTTCGAGATAAGCGATATTTAGATTGGGCATTAGAAAAAATGATTACGTGGGATAACACAGAGGCAAGAGAAGGGATTATTCATATTCACGGTGAAAAAGACCCTGTGTTTCCTATTAAATATATCAATGGCTCAATTATTATTAAGGGGGGAACTCATATTATGATATTAAATAAAGCAAGAAAAATATCAAAAATACTCTACGAACTTATTAAAGAATAATAGATTCTTATTTTCTGAAGGTTTCTTATTTCAGTATCTTTAACGAAAATTATAACATTATGAAATTGATTAGTAAAATAGGTTTAGGAGTTGTGATTTTAGCAGTAAGTGCTGTTAGTATCAATGCTGTTCAAGACGCTCAAACAGATGAAGGTTTAGAGAAAAAGATAATAAATGATTACAATGTTTATGCATTGCCAATTCCAGAAAAATTGGATTTTGCAGGAGAAGAAGTTCCTTTACACAATCCTGATATTCGAGAAAGAATAGATAGAGAATTACTTGTGAACGCATATTGGCAATCTAATGGTTTGTTGCTCTTTAAAAGAGCAAATAAGTATTTCTCGTTACTTGAACCATTATTGGAAAAGTATGGATTACCGGATGACTTTAAATATTTAGCAGTAGCTGAAAGTGCTTTGGAGTATAAGAGTTCTCCTGCTGGCGCTAGTGGTATTTGGCACTTTATGAAAGGTACGGGTTTGGAATATGGACTTGAAATTAACGATTACGTGGATGAGCGTTACAATTTAGAAAAAGCTACTATGGTTGCAGCAGAATACCTTAAAAAGTCTAAAAAACGTTTTGGGAGTTGGACTATGGCAGCTGCATCTTATAACGCAGGTGTAGGAGGAATGAATAAGCAAATTAACAGACAGAAAGAAACTAGTTACTACGACTTGCTGTTAAACGATGAAACGAGTAGATATGTGTTTAGGATAATTGCTATCAAAGAAATTATGAGTAACCCTAAGAAGTATGGATTCAATTTTAGAGAAAAGGATTTATATCAAACGATTCCCACTTACAAAGTAATGGTTGATACTCCAGTTGAAGATTGGGCTGAATGGGTTAAGCCTTATGGTATTAATTATAAAATTTTGAAAATTCACAATCCTTGGCTTAGAGATACATATTTAAAAAACGCTTCAGGAAAAGAATATTTTGTTGAAATTCCCGAAAATGGTTATTATCAATAACATCAATAAGTAGAAAACTAAAAGGAACCCGTAAAATAACTTTACGGGTTTTCTTTTACCACTAATTGTTGATTATCTTCGATATTGAAATTTTTAAGTAGGGTAATTCCGTTTAAGAATGAATTAAAATTTAGTTGATAAGAAATCTCATATTTTTCATTGTAGGGGTGGAGTGTACCTCTACGAACATCGACTATGCGTTTATTTTTGTCCATAAAAAATGAAGTAGGGAAGCCTAAACTGTGCTTCATTACTTCAATAATATGGTTGTTCGTGTTTTCTTTTTCGTCTATATATATGATGTTTATATTTTTTGAGTACGCTTTTGCAACCTTGCGGACATTTTCTTTTGAATCCCAAAACAGAATAACAAAATCAATAGTGTTTTTGTTTTCTTCAGCGATTTCATTCAATGCAGGGATTTCACCTGAACCAGGTGTACACCAAGAAGCATAAGTCATTAAAAACATTGGTTTTTCGAACTTATGAAGTTGAGTTTTCCTTCCCGATAATTTTCTAACCTTAAAGTTGTCTAAATAGCTACCGGTAACTACGTGCTTTATGAGGGAGTCAAATAAGAAGTCCGCACGTTTAAAATCCTGATCGTAATACGCTTTTTCAGAATTTTTCGTGTATTTTTTAATGTTCTTTCCAATCGCTTCAGATAAATAGGTGTGTTGCTCAACCTGTGATTGTGCGATGAAAGAAAATAAAAAGAGGAGATATAGTAGATTTCTACCCATAAGCATTTGCTTTGCTTAAAGGTAATGAAAAAATAAAGTTTTAACAATATAATTGAGTTAAGTTCATTTATATTGTTAAAACTTAAAAGTAGTTTGTTTGCTTGTGAGGGTTTAGAAGCGTCTTCCGCCTCTTCCACGACCGCCTCCAAATTGTTGTCTTGGCTGCCCCATTTTTTTCATTTGCTGTTTCATCATTTTAATCTGATCGTCTAGCATATTGTGTTTATCAAGTCTTTTTGCTTCTTCCATGAGCTTTTCAGCGTCTCTCTTGCGGTTTTTTGTCATCGCTATTCCAGCAAGATTCAACTTTGTCATTGCCATGTCTGCGTCCATATTTAGACCTAAAGTTTCAGCTCTTTTAAAGTATTTTTCAGCCTCAACCATATTGGTTTGGGAAACCATCAACCCGTTTAAGTAGTTGTAGTAGCCTTCTTGTTTAGGAACTAATGCGCTTGAAGGGTTTTTAATTTTATCTAGCCAACTTTTGGCACCCGCAAAATCTTGTTTACGCAGTCTAAGAAATGCAAGTAGGATAATTTCATTTTTAAAATATAGAAAAACGAATATTAAAGAGAGGAGAATAAGCATAATTCCATTTCCAATATTTGTTTCTGTAAATTGCCATACTGCTGCTCCTATAATTAATGCAGCTAAAACTAGTTTTATGTTTTTGTTGAACATTTTATAATGATTTGTAAGTTATCGTAGATGTTAGGGTAGTCGGTATTTTTATGTTATTCATTTCCAAAGCAATAGACACTCCTTCTAGTTGCTGAGTAACGGTCATCGTTTCAATGAATCCAGTAGCTGTGTTTGTAATAGCTTTTGTTTTTTGATTGCCAGACAATTCCATAATTACAGAATCCTCAGTGGTATTTAGTTTAATTATCGCATCAGATTCAAGGTTGATGTTTGTTTTTGAGTAATTCATCAACTTCCATGTGTTATTTGCTGTAAAGTCACCAGTGTAAGTGTTTTCCCAAGTTTCATTAGTTTTTACTGACTTTTCAGGATAAATAAATGTAAACTGTTGCATGCTTTCAACCATATCGTGGTTGTTAAACTCCTTTTCAACACTTTTTCTCATCATTGCTTTGGTGAAATCATCTATATCTTCAACATTATTTATCATACCTTCAACAAGGTTTTCAGTTCCAGTAATAGATTCTATTTCACCGGTTGGCAATAATATCATTTGAAACTTTGGTCCCACTAAGCCCTCAAAAATTTTTGCTTCAACATCGTCCTCATTTGCAGGAATACTAGTGTTAATATCCGTTAACACACCATATAGATTGGAGTCTATTTTTAATTTGAAAGTTTCAAAGTTAACATCCAACACAAATTTACTACCTAAAACATTTACAACTTCCATCTTAAAAATTCCGTATAAGGTATTGGTCATAAGGTGTTCGTTATCGTCAATATTTTGAGTTATATTTTGAATAGCGTTTTGCTCAATCATAAATACATCTCCCTTTTTAAAGTTGTATTGGATTATTTCTTGTGCAGCTACATTGTGTAAGCTTACAAAACTTAAAAAAAAGACTAAGTAGTAGATTGATTTCATTGGTTGAAATTATGAGAATTTGTAAAGGCCGACAAAGGTATGAAAAACAAATAAAAATAAATTGATATTTAGATTTGGGAAAATAAAAATTGATTGTATATTTGCACCCGCCTAAGCAGATAAAAAGCTATGGTAAACACGCCCACTTTAAGTAAAGTGGTATTTAAAAAAAAATATTACAGAAGTTAAAGCATATTAAAATGAGCAAAAGAACATTTCAGCCATCAAAGAGAAAAAGAAAGAACAAACACGGTTTTAGAGAGCGTATGGCTTCTGTAAACGGAAGAAAAGTATTAGCTGCCCGCAGAGCGAAAGGCAGAAAGAAACTTTCTGTTTCATCAGAAGGCCGTCACAAAAAATAATGTTTATAAGTTATAAATAAAAAGGTGTTGTTTATCTAAGCAACACCTTTTTTTATACCCAAGAGCGTCGTAATTTTGCGGCACTAAATAAAACCTTTTAAAAAATGCCTAAAAATCCCTCCATTAAATCCGTTTTAATTATTGGTTCTGGGCCTATCGTAATTGGACAAGCTTGTGAGTTCGATTACTCTGGTTCGCAAGCCTTACGTTCTTTGCGTGAAGATGGTATAGAAACTATTTTAATTAATAGTAACCCAGCCACAATTATGACCGACCCTTCAATGGCCGATCATATTTATTTACTACCCCTTACCACAAAATCACTTATAAAAATTCTAAAGGAGCATCCTCAAATTGATGCAGTATTGCCAACTATGGGTGGGCAAACAGCATTAAACTTGTGTATTGAAGCCGACGAAAAAGGAATTTGGAAGGATTTCAATGTAAGACTTATTGGTGTGGATATAGACGCTATAAATATTACTGAAGATAGAGAGCAGTTTAGAGAATTGATGGAGAAGATTGGTGTTGGTATGGCACCACAGGCCACTGCAACCTCTTATTTAGAAGGTAAGGAAATAGCTCAGGAATTTGGTTTTCCTTTAGTTATTAGAGCTTCATACACTCTTGGTGGGGCTGGAGCGTCTATTGTTCATAAAGAAGAAGATTTTGACGAACTATTATCGCAAGGTCTAGAAATATCTCCAATTCACGAGGTAATGATAGACAAAGCTTTAATAGGCTGGAAAGAATACGAATTAGAATTGTTACGTGATAATAACGACAACGTTGTAATTATCTGTACAATTGAAAATATGGATCCAATGGGAATCCATACGGGTGACTCTATTACAGTTGCACCTGCAATGACACTAAACGATCGCACTTTCCAAAAAATGCGTGATATGGCAATTCATATGATGCGTAGTATCGGTGATTTTGCCGGTGGTTGTAATGTGCAGTTTGCAGTTAGCCCAGATAATGATGAGGACATTATTGCAATTGAAATCAACCCTCGTGTTTCACGTTCATCTGCCTTAGCTTCTAAAGCAACAGGTTATCCTATTGCTAAAATTGCTACAAAACTTGCGATTGGTTACCACTTAGACGAATTAAACAACCAGATTACTAAATCTACTTCAGCTTTATTTGAGCCTACTTTAGATTATGTAATTGTGAAAATACCACGTTGGAATTTCGATAAATTCGAAGGTTCTGACCGTACTCTAGGGCTTCAAATGAAATCTGTTGGAGAAGTTATGGGTATTGGCCGATCTTTCCAAGAAGCACTTCATAAAGCTACCCAATCTCTTGAGATTAAACGAAACGGAATTGGAGCTGATGGAAAAGGATATACCAACTACGAGCAGATTCTAGATAAGTTGAAAAATGCTAGCTGGGATCGTGTTTTTGTGATTTATGACGCTATTCAAATTGGAATTCCATTAAGTAGAATTCACGAGATCACTAAAATTGATATGTGGTTCCTTCGTCAATATGAAGAGCTATTCTTGCTTGAAAAAGAAATTTCTAGTTACACTTTAGATACACTTCCAAGAGAACTGTTATTGGAAGCTAAGCAAAAAGGTTATGGGGATCGTCAGATTGCTCATATGTTGAAATGCTTAGAAAGCCAAATCTATACAAAACGTGAGGAGATGAATATTCAACGCGTTTATAAATTAGTAGATACTTGTGCGGCAGAATTTAAAGCTGAAACTCCTTACTATTACTCAACTTTTGAGAATGATATGCAACGTGAAGGCGAGAAGCCTTATGCTGAAAATGACAGTATAGTAACCGACAAAAAGAAAATTATTGTTCTTGGTTCAGGTCCAAATAGAATAGGGCAGGGTATTGAATTTGATTACTGCTGTGTGCATGGTGTTTTAGCTGCTGCAGAATGTGGATATGAAACAATAATGATTAACTGTAACCCAGAAACTGTATCTACAGATTTCGACGTTGCTGATAAATTGTATTTCGAACCAGTTTTCTGGGAACATATTTACGATATTATTCGTCATGAAAAACCTGAAGGAGTAATCGTTCAGTTAGGTGGGCAAACTGCACTGAAACTTGCTGAAAAACTTGACAGATATGGAATCAATATAATTGGAACAACATATCAATCACTTGATTTGGCTGAAGATCGTGGAAGTTTCTCAAAACTTTTACAAGAAAATGATATTCCTTATCCAAGGTTTGGAGTAGCTGAAACTACAGATCAAGCGCTAAAACTTGCTGATGAACTCGACTTCCCATTGTTAATTCGTCCTTCTTACGTGTTAGGAGGTCAAGGGATGAAAATTGTAATCAATAAACAAGAATTAGAAGAGCACGTTGTAGATTTACTTCGTACTATTCCAAATAATAAATTACTTCTAGATCATTATTTAGATGGTGCAATTGAAGCCGAAGCAGATGCAATCTGTGATGGTGAAAATGTATATATTATAGGGATAATGGAGCATATAGAGCCTTGTGGAGTTCACTCTGGAGATTCTAACGCAACATTGCCTCCGTTTAATATTGGAGAATTTGTGTTACAGCAAATAAAAGATCACACAATTAAAATTGCGAAATCTTTGAAGACTGTAGGACTTATAAATGTGCAGTTTGCAATAAAAGATGATGTAGTTTATATTATTGAAGCAAACCCACGTGCATCTAGAACGGTTCCATTTATTGCGAAGGCTTACGGCGAACCTTATGTAAACTATGCTACTAAGGTAATGCTAGGTCATAATAAAGTAACTGATTTTGACTTTAACCCAAAACTTGAAGGATTTGCTATTAAGCAACCTGTGTTTAGTTTTAATAAGTTTCCGAATGTAAATAAGCAACTAGGGCCTGAAATGAAAAGTACAGGAGAGAGTATCTTGTTTATTGATAGCTTAAAAGACGATGCTTTTTACGATTTATACGCAAGAAGAAAAATGTATTTAAGTAAATAGAACCTGTATTCTTCTTTAATATCTATTTTTTATGTTAATTTTTTTGATTAAATTAGATTGTTAACCCGTCAAGTCAAACTTTTATGAAGAAAATTACTTTGTTCTTATTTTTTTTAACCGTAAACATTCTCACTGCGCAGAATGTTGTGGAAATTCCATGGGGACAAGGGATTAATGAATCTGTTGCAAGTCCTACTATAGAAGTTGGTGATACAGTTTTGTGGACTTGGAAAGATAATTCTCAAAAAAGTGTTACTAGTATTTACGGAGGAAGTGAAGAATTTGATAGTGGGTTATTAACCGATTCAAAAAGCCGATTTTCATATACCTTCAATAAAACGGGTGTAACCGAATATCAAAGTCACGGTAATTCGACATTACGCGGCAAGGTAACGGTAGTAAATAAACTTTCAACTGAAGATAAGTTTATTAAAAACCTGAACTTTTATCCAAATCCAGTAAAAACAGATTTGACTATTGCTTCAATTTTTAAAGTAGATAGTTATCAAATTTACAATGTTTTAGGATCCTTAATTTCTGAAGGAAAAGGAGGGAGTAATTACGTTCAAGTGGATATGAGTAGACTAAACAGTGGGTTTTATTTTCTGAAAATAATTTCAGGAAGTATGCAAACAACTTTGAAGATTGCTAAAAAATAGACAACTAAAGATTAAATAATTAAAATTCGCCTCAGTTTAATTTCGGTTAAAATGGGGCGAATTTTCTTTTTCTACTTTCGTAATGAAATATTTTGTGTCTCCCCAAATAGCAAACGAAGCATAGCGTTCGATATAGGTTACCTTAACGTAGCTGCCCTGATATTCTTTTAGCTTTTCAATAACTTCTTTGTCTTTATCTAAAACAGAAAATGAAAATATCTGAGCGCCGCTTATACCTTGGCTAATCTCACCTTCCCAGGTTTTTATTGCCACACCACGATTGCTAAATTTTATTAACTCTCCGGCACGAGTTCCTTCACTATACGGTACATAGTACAAAAATGCAAAGTATAGTAAAAACAATGCCGTTAGACTTCCTAGAATTATGAATAGAATTTTTTTCATTCAATAAATGTACATAAATTTTGTGTGGACTAAAAGAGGATATTTGTCAAAAAAATATAGTGTTATTTAACATTACCGCCTTATTTATTCCTCAGAGTTTTTCAATAATTTTTGATCAATATTTTTACTTGTAATCGCGCCAAGCTTTTTTAGCTTTTCAACTCTTCTCACTAAATTTCCTTTCCCCTCAAGTTTTACCAATGCATTGTCAAAAGAGCCTTGAACGGTGCCTAATTGCCGTTTTATCTTGTTTAGCTCTTCTAACAGACTAACAAACGAATCATAAAGTCTACCGGCTTCTGTTGCTATCTCAAGAGTATTTTTCTTTTGGTTGTCGTTCTCCCATAAGTTTTCTACTAATCGCAAAGCGGCTAATAGAGTAGAAGGGGTAACAATCATAACTTTTCGTTTAAAAGCTTCTTGGTACAAATTTTTTTGATTGGCAACTGCAATTGCAAATGCTGGTTCAATAGGAACAAACATAAATATAGTGTCTGGGCTATCATTAATAGCGTGATAATATTTTTTCTCGCTTAGGGTAATGATGTGTTTTTTTATGGACTCAATGTGTTTTTTAAGGTAAACAGGTTTCATTTTTTCATCTTCTTCTGAAACATATCTTTCAAAATCGGTAAGTGAAACTTTACTGTCGATTATCATTTTCTTACCATCGGGAAGATGAATGATAACATCGGTTTGCAATCTGCCACCCTCTGGATTATCGTGGCTATCTTGAATTGTGTATTCGCGACCTTTCTCTAAACCAGACTCTTCTAAAACCCTAGATAAAATCATTTCACCCCAATTCCCCTGAATTTTCGAATCGCCTTTTAATGCTTTAGTAAGGTTATCGGCTTCTTGACTTATTTTTATATTTTGTTCATTAAGTATTTGAAGTTGTTTCCCTAATTCTGCATGTGTTTTTACAAAATCAATATTGTTTTTCCCAACTTTCTCTTCAAATTCCTTAATTTTTTGATTCAATGGTTTTAGTATTCCTTCAATATTTTCTTTGTTGGCTTCAGTGAATTTTTCGGTTTTATCAATCAAAATTTTATCGGCTAACACTGAAAATTTAGCTTCAAAATCCTTCTCGAAGTTTTTGAAACGTTCCTTTTCCTTATTCAATTCGGCATAAAGTGCATCGTACTCTGCACTTTGACGAGATAGCTGAATGTTCAGCTGTTCTTTTTCTTTTTGTAGATTTTCTTTCTCAGAAGTAAGGGTATTTAACCTCTCGTTTAACTGATCTTCTAGCTTCTCAGCATTTTGAAGTCTTTCTTCAATTTTACTAGTTTCAACTTTGTTTTTTAAACGAGCAAAATAGCCACCAATTAGTGCTCCAATAAATAGACAGGCTACTGCAATAAATAAGAATACAAGGGTTTCGTTCAATTTTGTAGAATTAAGTTATTATGAAAACGATGTTTCAGTTTTTTTTTGATTTTGAATAAAGATAAGAAGTTAAAAGCTAATCGGAAATATTAAAAATCATTAACTTTTAATAATAAAACGCCCTGTTTCTCTATCAAAATCAATGGTTTCTTTTGGAAATAATGCATCGAATTTCCCCGATTCAATTAGTTTACACGGACTTTCAAAATGGTTTTCATCTTTTGTCATTACCACCATTTTATCTGTCAGCTGAATTGCCAAATCTATTTCGTGGGTAGAAAAGAATATCGTTTTTAGGGTTTCTGAAGCTAGTTTCTTTAATAATTTAAGAACATAAGCGCGATGATAGATGTCGAGGTGTGTGGTTGGTTCGTCTAGAATTATTATAGGTGTATCCTGCGCTATAGCTCGAGCTATTGCCACTCGTTGCATCTGTCCATCACTTAGTTCAAAACATTTTCGATGGGCTAGAGTTGTGGTTTCAGTTGCTTCTAAAGCAAAATTTATGGCATTTTTATCTTCTCCTGTTAGGGTGCCAATCCAATTGGTATAAGGTTGCCTACCTAGGGAAATCATTTCTAAAACTGATAAATTTTTAGAGGCTGGAGCTTCAGTTAACACAACACTTAATTCAGTTGCAAGCTCAAAAGAAGTATAGCTATTAATGTGTTTTTCATTCAGAAATACATCGCCTTTTAAAGGGTTTTGCATTCCAGTTAATGTACGTAAAAGTGTAGATTTTCCAATGCCATTTGCGCCTACAAGTCCGACTAATTCACCTTTTTTAATTGAAAAGTTAATCTCTTTAGCAATAACAGAATCGCTCTTTTTGTTGGAGTATCCAACAGCAAGATTTTTAGCTTCTAAAATGATATTTTTTTCTACTGAAGCCATTAAAAAAATAATTTTCGTTTACGAACTAATAGCCAAATCACCACCGGAGCGCCTATTAATGAGGTTATTGCATTAATTGGTAAAGTGAACTCGCTAAAGGGTAATTGAGCAATAGTGTCGCAGATTAACATTAACAAACTCCCACAAAGTAAAACAGCCGGAAGTAAAATTAGGTGATTTGAAGTTTTATAAAACTGTCGCACCAAATGTGGTACTGCTAAACCTACAAAGGCAATCGGACCAACAAAAGCCGTTATTCCACCTGCCAAAATACTTGTTGCTAATATGATTATAAAGGTTGTTTTTTTAATGTGAATTCCCATACTTTTCGCATAGTTTTCACCTAATAATAGTGTGTTTAAAGACTTACTACTTATGATGCTTAAGATTAGCCCAGCTAAAAAACAAATGCTTAATATAGTTACACCTTGCCAAGATTGATTTCCTAAGCTGCCAAACGACCAAAATATATACTGCTGTAATTGCTCTGCATTACTAAAGTATGATAATACCGAAACTACTGCAGTAGTTACACTCCCAAACATAAGACCGATAATTAAAATAGCCATAGTATCCTTTATTCTAAATGTTACAGCTAGCACAGCCAACAACACTAAAAAGCTACCTAAAGCAGAAGCGATAACTAAGCTCCACTGACTTAGTAACATTGTTCCAAAAAAGCCTCCAAATGCACTTGCGCCTAAAATTAAAATAGCAACTCCTAAGCTTGCTCCACTGCTTAAACCTAAAACAAATGGACCTGCTAGAGGATTTCTAAACAAGGTTTGCATCAACAATCCTGAAATTGCTAATCCGCCTCCTGCTAGCATTGCGGTAAATGCTTTTGGGAGTCGATAATCAATTAGTATATATTCCCAAGTAGCTTTTGTTGCGCCATTTCCAACGAATACCGAAATGATTTCTGTAAGTGGAATTGAAACAGAACCCATACTCAAATTCACCAAAAATGCAGCGAGCAGTATTAGTAGAACTACCAAAAAATGAATTCGATATGATGGCGAAGTCTGCATTAATTTAGTTTATCGAAAAAATGAAATTTATGATTTGGCAACATTTCAGGGTGTAGAATTTTAATCAAATCCTTTAATACTAAATCTGGTCTATTTGGAGCTAATTCGTAATAAATTACACCTCCCTTTTCACCTTTTTTCATACTATAGGAATATACTTCCCCAGTTCTATAGGCTTTGAATTGGGTATAAGCTTTACTGCCTTCTTTTAATTCTTCTAGAGAATTAAATTGCGCTGGACCAATCCAAACATCTGCTTCAATACCTTTGTCTAATACCGATTCTAAACTTAAAGAAAGGCTTCCAGTTCCCTCAGAATCTATCCAGAGGTAATCTCCGTAAGCATCTCTTATAAACTGTGCTCCCCAACTATTTCCCTGTGGCATATACCAAACATCCTTGTACATAGCACCACTAATTACGGTAGGCTTATTTTTAGCTTCAGAAGCTAAACTTTTAGCTGAAATATATTCCGATTCAATTTTACTGAAAATGCTGTCGGCTTCTTTTTCTTTGTTGTAAAGTGCACCAAAAAACTTTATCCATTCAGCTTTTCCTAAAGGAGAAACCTCTGTCCAGTCTGAATTATAAAGAACAGGAATTCTTGCATTTTGTATTGTTGAAAACGCAGAGTTATTACCATCAACAGCAAAACCAATAACAGCATCGGGAGAAAGATCGATAAGGATTTCAGTGTTTATGTCTTCGTTTTTACCCAACTCCTTAATTTCATTGTTTGCAATTCGGTTTCTAGTCTTTTCCGAAGAGATATAGTTTAAATTAGGAAAACCAATCAAAGAATTTATTTCTCCTAACATTTCTAAGGAGGGAATGTGAGTAGTAGAAGTTACAACTATTTGCTTAATAGGAATTTCAACCACTGCATCATAGCTTTCTGGATTTGGAAGGGAGGCATTTCTCTCAACTAAAGCATAGGTGAAAGTTTTATCTGTTCCTGGCCAAGGATTTTTTAAAGTAATTGTCTTATAACCTTCAAATGCTTCAATTTCAAAGCCCTTAGCGTATTTTACTTCCAGTTTTTTGCCTTCAATTGAGACACTTTCTATAGTTTCTTTAGTTTCGTTTTTACAGGAGATAAATACTAAAGTGAAAAAGAATAAAACAATATGATTTTTAAAACTTGGCATTATTGGCTGTTTAATGGTTTTGAGATGCGCAAAGGTATCACAAAGTTGTAGAAAGAATCAATAGCTCACTTTTTAAAATATTATTCAGAAATGCCAATCCTTAATCTTTACAGTAATTTCTTTTCAACGCTGAAATTAACGACTATCTTTGCATCGAATTTTGGTGAGCATATTTAAAAGTGCTCTTAAAAGGGAAATAGGTAAACGATTTTAATGCTTTTTATTCGAATGTTTAATTCGGCATTATAAAATAATCAATAATCCTATGCTGTTCCCGCAACTGTGAGTCGGCCTTGATACAATTTGAGGCGTGCATACTTCAAAACCACTGTCTTGATAATTTTTAGGATGGGAAGGTAGCACAAAAGACAAGCCAGGAGACCTGCCAGATTCATAACATAAAATCATCAAACTTTCGGGATAAAGGTTGAATTATGAAAAATTTACATTACCATATCATCTTGGCTATTTTCTTGTGTTCAACTTCAGTTGTGGCACAATTGGATACTATTCAGCAGTTACCTGAAGTATTGCTTACCGACGCAAAACTTGTACACTTTTCTAAAGGATTCAAAATAGAAAAAGTAAATGATTCGATTGTTGAACGAAACGCTACGTCATTAACTGAAACCCTTACATATAACTCTTTAATCTATTTTAAAGAAAATGGATATGGGATGGTTTCATCTCCTTCCTTTAGAGGAACAAATGCGTCACAAACAGCTGTTATTTGGAATGGAATTAATATAAATTCAATTTTTACAGGTCAAACTGATTTTAATGTAATTTCTCCTTTAAACTACGATGATATATCAATCAGAAGTGGTGGTGGTGGAGTTCAATATGGAAGTGGAGCAGTAGGTGGTAGTATTCATCTAAACAATACTTATACTTTTAAAAAGACAAATAAAACCAATGTAGGATTGCGCTACGGAAGCTTTTCTACGATAGCTGCAAATGCAAATACTACTCAAACTTGGGATAATCATTATCTAAATATAGGTGTAGATTTTTTACGTTCAGAAAATGATTACTACTATGTAGGAAAGGATAAAATGAATAAACACGGGCAGTTTTTACGTTTTTCGGCCAAAGTAAATGAAGCTCGACGTATAAGAAATGGTGTTGTTACTTGGAATTCGGAGTACGTGTATAACGATAGAAACTTTTCAGGTAGCTTAAATACCATAGGAAAGGATGCTTATAAAGATATTACAACGAGAAATTTATGGCAGTTACAAAAACAAATTGGAATATTTAATACAAAAGCTAGTTTCGCACACCTGTACGAACAGTTTAGGTATATTCCAGATAGTGAAAAATCAAATTACGACAAAGGACAAGCAAACAGCTTTATTGGTGGATTGCAGACAGAGGTGTTATTTAAAAATAATATTCGATTAAACGGAAAAGCTGAATACACTTTATTAAACGGAAACGGTGATAATGTTGGCGATAACTCCCGTAGAACCTTGGCTGCAGTTTTATTGTTAAATCATAAAGTTTCGGATGATTTTAATTATGGATTAAACATTAGAAAAGAGTTTCTAAATGAATATGACAATCCGATTCTGTATTCAGCAGATGCAAAATATAAGGTTTCCGACTTTTATGCACTTCGAATAAATGGTTCTAAAAACTACAGAATCCCAACATTTAACGACCTTTATTGGTATGCTGGTGGAAATATTGACTTAAAACCAGAAACTTCATATCAAGTAGAACTTGGACAAGAATTTTTTTTTGGAAAACTAAATGTTGATGTTGCTGCTTATTACATCAAATCTGAGGATTTAATAAAATGGACGCCAAGAAGTGGTGGTATTTGGGAACCTGAAAATATAAGTGAAACTAGAAATTTTGGAGCTGAAGTTACTTTTGATTATACTGTGGAAGTAGGTAAATCACAGATTTTATATTTGAATGCCCACTATTCCTATACTAAAGCTGAGGATTTAAAAAAAGAGAAACAATTAATCTACGTACCTTATAACAAAGCAGCTGGATCAATAACATATAGCTATAAAAAGCTTTCAATTTATTTACAAGGATTGTTTAATGGAGAAGCTTATACAACTACCGATAACAGTGATGTTGTGGATGCGTATTCTTTGTTGAATCTGGGTGCAGATTACGCATTTCCTTTCAATCCGAATATAAAACTAGGCGGTCGAGTAAAAAATGTTTTCAATAAATATTATGAAAATGTAGCCTATAGACCAATGCCTTCACGAAGTATCGAAATATTTTTAAACTTTAATATATAACTAAATGAAAACAATAAAAAGATCACTCTTAATTGCTTTATCAACATTATTTTTTGTCGCTTGTAGTAGTGATGATGACAATCAGCCGGTTTACGAACCTGCTGCATATGAGAATGGGGTTCTAGTTACTAACGAAGGTCCATTTATGAATGGAAGCGGATCAATAACTTATATATCTAATGATTATGCAACTGTTTCACAAAATATTTACAGAACTGTAAATGGTACAGAACTTGGGAATATTGTACAATCAATGGGTTTTAACAACGAAAACGCTTACATAGTAGTAAATAATTCGAATAAAATTATGGTAGCTAACCGTTATAGTTTTGAAGCTATAGACTCTATTACAACAGGCCTTGTTAATCCACGATTTTTTGAAAGTATAGACGGGAATAAGGGATACGTTACAAACTGGGGAGATCCAAACGACAACTCAGACGATTATGTTGCCGTTGTTGATTTGAGAGCTAACGAAATTTCTGCAAATATTTCAGTAGCATTTGGACCAGAAAAAATGATTTCTCACAACAATAAAGTATATGTAGCTCACCAAGGAGGTTATGGACAAAATAATTTAATTTCTGTAATTTCTGGAACTTCTGTAGAGAGTACTATTACTGTAGGCGATGTTCCAAATTCGATGGTAGTTAAAGACAACAATCTATATGTACTTTGTGGAGGAATGCCTAGTTATGCAGGAACTGAAACTGCAGGCTCGTTAGTGAAAATAGACCTATCATCGGGTCAGGTTTCAGAAACTTTTGCTTTTGAAACAACACAACACCCAAGTAATTTAACAATTGATGGTGATAACTTATTATACAGCTTAGATGGCAAAGTTTACAAAGTAAATACTTCATCAGTAACATTACCAGGAACAGAAATTATTGATGGATACTTTTATGCACTACAAGCTAATAATGGTAAGCTTTACGCTACCGACGCAGGTGATTTTGCTAGTAAAGGTTCTTTATATATTTATGACCTTTCTACAAATCAACAAATACAAGATTTTCAAACAGGAATAGTTCCTGGTGGAATTTATTTCAACAATTAATTGTTTTTATATAGCCAAAAAGGTCCATTTGATTAGTTTCAAATGGACTTTTTAGTTTAGAAGTGTTTGTTTATTATTTCTTTAAAGGACTAATTATCTTAACATCTTGAAATGCTATCGCACCGCGAATTATACCTGAAATAACGTCGTAAAGAACATTAGTGATTTGCATTTTAAGTTCACTTTTACTGTAAATTAAACTAACCTCACGAGCAGGAGATGGTTCTTTAAAGTATTTTAAATTTTTGGTTTGATTAGGGGAAACATCTAATGTGTGAAGATAGGGTAGAAGTGTCATTCCTAAACCTTCGTCAGCAAGTTTTACAAGCGTTTCAAAACTACCGCTTTCAAGTTGAAATTTTTCGAAGCTACCATTTTTCGAAGCTTTACACAGGTTAATAATACCATCTCTAAAACAATGACCATCTTCTAATAATAATACATCTTCAATGTCTAAATCTTTCGCTTCTATAGTATCTTTAGATGCTAATCGGTGATTTTCTGGGATGTAGGCTACAAACGGCTCGTAATAAATAGGGCGTTCTTTGATTCTTTCCTGTTTTAAAGGAGTTGCAGCAATAGCCGCATCTAAATATCCATCATTAATTTTAGTGATTATTTCATCTGTATTCAACTCCTCGATTTTTAAATGAACCTTTGGATAACGAGTTGAAAATGTTTTTAAAAACATTGGCAACAAGGTTGGCATAACAGTAGGAATAATACCAAGTTTGTAAGAACCACCAATAAAACCCTTTTCCTGATCTACAACATCCTGCATTCGCTCAGATTCATTAACGATATTTCGGGCTTGTTCTACAATTTTTTGACCTACAGAAGTAAGTTCAATCGGCTTTTTTGTACGATCAAAAATTTGAATTTCAAGTTCCTCCTCCAATTTTTGAATCTGCATACTAAGCGTAGGCTGAGTAACAAAGGTTTTTTCGGCGGCCTTTGTAAAATTTTGGCTCTCTGCTACAGCCAAGACATATTTTAATTGAGTGATTGTCATCGTTAACTTTATTTATACAAATATATATCTATTATCAAATATTTCTATTTCCACCTTAAGATAATAGCAGGCTTAGTTATAATGAAGTGAATAAATATTCAAAATTGAAATTATCAATTAAATCATTCCTCGGGCTTTAATCTCTAAATATTTGTTGATAGTATTTACCGTAAGATTTTCAGGTGAAGTTAAAATTGATTGAATTCCGTATTTGTGAAGCTCATTTACAATAAGTTTCTTCTCAAAAATGAATTTTTCGGCAATTGTCTTTTCAAAAATTTGATGCGTGGTTTTTGCTTCTTTATTTAAAAATGATTTTAATTCGGTGTTTTCAAAGAAAATAACTACCAACAGATGCGTTTTGTTTATTGCCTGTAGATACGGCAACTGCCGATGAAGCGCATCCATGGTTTCAAAGTTTGTGTAGAGTAATAAAAGGCTTCGCTGCTTAATGTGTCGCTTTACATCTACATATAAACGAGAAAAATCGCTTTCTGAAAAATCTGTTTCTATATTGTAAAGTGTTTCCAAAATTAAATGCATTTGCGCATTTCTACGTTGGGCTATAACTCTATCACTTACTTTTCTTGAAAAAGTGAACATTCCAGCTTTATCGTGCTTCTTTAATACAATATTAGAAATTACAAGAGTCGAATTTATAGCGTAATCTAACAAGCTTAAATTGTTAAAAGGCATTTTCATTACCCTTCCCTTATCAATTACAGAATAAACTGGCTGTGATTTTTCATCTTGAAATTGGTTAACCATTAGATTATTGCGCTTGGCAGTAGCCTTCCAATTAATGTTTCTAATGTCGTCTCCAATATTATAGTCTTTAATTTGTTCAAATTCCATAGTGTGGCCAATTCTCCTTATTTTTTTAAGGCCAAACAACTTTAGTTTATTGGAAAAAGCTATAAAATCATATTTTTTAAGCTGAAGAAACGACGGGTAATTAGGAACCATACCTTCTGCCGAAAACTGCTGCTTTCGTGCAACTAGTCCTAATACCGATGAAGTAAATACATTCAAGTTTCCGAAGTGATACTCGCCACGCTCTGTAGGTCTAACTTCATAGGTGAAAATCTTCTCTTCAGAAGGATTTAATATCGCTTCAATTTTAAAGTCACGAATCTGCCATTGTACGGGTAATTCATCAATAATTTTAAGTGAAACTTTAAATTGATATCGATTAATAATCTTTATTTCAATCGGATTTTCGTCGCCATTGGAAAGTTTTTCAGGTAATACTCGGTCAGCTTGAATTCCAATTTTATTTCGATAAAGTAAGAAAATATCAAAAATGACTGCTAGTATAAACAAATAAAAAAACAGCCTAATTACACCAAACAATTCTGGAAAGAAATACGCCCCCACAAACAAAACTGCAAGTGAGAACAGCACGATAAAAAATCGCTGTTGTAAGTATAAGCTTTTAAGGAATTTCTTCAATTTATAAATTTAATCAGGGTTTCTATTTTATTATTTTCATTTTACTTACAAAGGGCATTTTGTGCTAGTAAGATTTAGTGAAATAGTTCTTAAGACTATCTTGGGATTTCAATAGTTTCTATAATCTGTTGCACCACTTTGTCTGCTGTAATTCCTTCCATTTCGCGCTCTGGGGTAAGCATAATTCTATGTCGAAGTACCGATGGAGCGATTTTCTTTATATCGTCTGGAGTAACAAAATCACGCCCGTTTATAGCTGCAAGTGCCTTGGAAGCATTCATAATTGCTAGAGAAGCTCTTGGCGATGCACCTAGATATAAGTTTGAGTTAGAACGCGTATTATCAACGATAGCGGCAATATACTTAAGTAAATTACTCTCGATAATTATTTGCTTAATTGTGTCTTGATACTCGGCGATTTCTTGTGCATTAAGTATGGGTGAAATATTGTCTAAAACCAGCTTATCCTTACGACTGTGTTCGTTTTCTAAAATTTGAACTTCTTCTTCTAGACTAGGGTAGGGCACATTTATTTTAAATAGAAAACGGTCTAATTGCGCTTCAGGTAGCGCGTATGTTCCTTCTTGCTCTACTGGGTTTTGAGTGGCGAAAACCAAAAAAGGAGGATTCATTTCATACTTTTTTCCGTCCATAGTAACTTGACGTTCTTCCATTACTTCAAAAAGGGCGGCTTGAGTTTTAGCAGGTGCACGGTTTATTTCATCAATTAAAATAATATTGGAAAAAACAGGACCCTTTTTAAATTCAAACTCGTTGGTTTTTACATTGAATATTGAAGTACCTAGAATATCACTAGGCATTAAATCTGGTGTAAACTGAATTCTACTAAAGTCTACCGACATTGTTTTAGCTAAGAGCTTGGCAGTTAAAGTTTTTGCGACTCCTGGCACACCTTCTATTAATGAGTGACCGTTGCTAAGTATCGAAATAATTAGCATTTCCAACATATCGTGTTGTCCAACGATTACTTTGCTCAGTTCCGTTTTTATTCTTTCGGTGGCTTCCTGTAAATTTTTTAAATCAATTCGCGAGTTAAACTCTAACGGATTTTCTTGTGTATCTTCCATAGTTTTACAATCTAAATTCTTCTATTTGTTTGTTTAGCGCAAGCAAGTCGGATTCGCTATGAACAGTTTTTGCTTTTAAGTTTTTAATAAGATGCATCAATTTTTGAGTGTCTTCTAGAGTGTTTCCACTTTTTAAAGCTAATTTCTTGATTAAATCTTCTGTAATGTCATTGGTATTCAAAAAGTATTTTGCTCGAAGTGTTTCTGAAAAGTACTTTATTTTTTTAGCAATTATATCGCTGTAATCTTTATGCTGAAAATATAAATCGGCAATTGTTTTGGTGAATTCTACTGAAGTATTTTCTAGTGGTTCAATCACTTCTACAATGCGCTGTTCACGTTTACCTTTAAAAAGAACGAAAATTATTAACCCACAAATTAAAACGTAGTATGCCCAAGTAAGGGGTTCTTGATTTAACACAAATCGCATAGGTGAAGTAACAATTTTTCGACCCGACTTTAAATATTCATCTAAATATATATGCTCTGCTTCAATATACGATATCAAATTTGCAGCGTATTGCTCGTTGTTTTTAAGGAGGTAATAGTTGGTGAAAGCTTCAGGCAAAGTATGAAGTAAAAAAGCACCGTTGCCATATTTTACTTTTATAAAGTTTAAGTCGTCTAATTTATCTTTATTTGAATCATAGTAACCTAAAGCTTTGGTTTTTAAGGTGTCTATTGCTGTAAATGAAGTTTTAAATATTCCCTTTTTAAATTTTGGTAATTGTTTTTCTTTTAAAGAAGGTGAAAAGAATGTTGGAGTAACCTCTTCTTCTAAAACGCTGTAGCTTGTATTTAAATTAATTTTTAATGTATCCTGTAAAATATTCCCATAACTACGTGAAGAAATAAAAACTGTATTTCCTTTTTCAACGTATTTTAATAATATTTGAGTTTGTCTTTTATCAAAGTTCAACTCTTCATTTATAAATATATATGCTGAGTTTTTGTTGTAGGTGCTATCGACTAAAAACGAGTAAGGATCTTTGTCAATATTTTCTATTTCTGAATCTTTAAACAGCGAAGTAGCTTCTTCAAAAAACACAAAACTACCAAAAGGGATTTTATCTACTGAGGTGTAACTCGGTCTCCAATCGATAGGTTTTGGCCTTACAATTTCTGTAATTAGGATTAACAATAATGTTAGCCCAAATATCCATAGTACTCTTTTTGAACGTTTATCTAGCATTATTTAAGTTTTGATTTAAACGTTCAAAATCTCTTTGGGCACTTAAAAATCCAGTTTTGTTAAGTGCAAACTCTCCATACCAAATATTGTCGTATAGGTAGGATGCTTTTTTAAAATCTTCTTTTAGTCCTTGATTTTCAATCTCTCGGTAATAGTCGCTGTTGGTTTTTTCATAGTGCCAATCGATAATATTATTTTGTGAAAGCAGTTTTAAAGATTTTAAGTACATATATCGGATTGCCAGTCGGTAATTTTCTTCCTGAAGAGCATTTTTTATATAGCTATCAAGATCGACGTTTTCAATATGCTGCTCTTTAATATTTAATGGTGCTATTACTTGCTTTTTTCTACTGAATAATGAAGAAGCATTATTACCAACTAGTAATTTAACAACAATATAAATAGCAAAAAATATCAATAATCCATAGATGAAATTCTTTATAAGCTCGAACATTTCAGGTGAAAGTTCAAATCCAAAAATTTCGCCTAGAGTTTTGAAAAACCAATTGATTGCACGGCCTAAATAATTCTCGGCTTCTCCTTCAATTTTATCATAATCAAAATCTCTGCCTGAATATTTATCAGATAAGCCTTCAGAAAATTGCTTTCGGACAACATTTTCATTTTCGACAATTACGGATAGAGAATCTTTTACAAATGCAGTTGCGGCAAATGAATTCAGTAAAAAAAATGATATGAAAATAAATCTATTCACTTGCTCCAATTTGATCTATACGTTCGCGAGTTGCTTCATTGTAGGTTTCTTCGTGAAGGGAATAATATAAAATACCGTTTATAAATTGAAGCATTGATTGATTAAGTGTATATAATATGAGTACAATAGATAGGGCAATTGTCCAAACAACATTAGCTAGAGCCGAATTTGCTAAATCTACACCTGAATCTAGGGAATGAAATGCGTAAACGCTAATTAAAACACCTGGGATAATAAGTACAACCATCATTAGTAAGCTAAGGAGAATACTAATTATTAAATTTGATAATACACATTTCCAGAAATACAGTTTTAATAATTTCCAACCCTCACCAAAGGCATCAGTGACCTCTCGATTGTCGTTAATTAACGCCATAAAAGAAAGTCCACTCCAACTGGTAAAACCTAGAATCATAAGATAATAAG
Organism: Aequorivita sp. 609; assembly: GCF_014212065.1. Taxonomy (NCBI): domain Bacteria; kingdom Pseudomonadati; phylum Bacteroidota; class Flavobacteriia; order Flavobacteriales; family Flavobacteriaceae; genus Aequorivita; species Aequorivita sp. 609. The sequence continues at coordinate 95,883 of NZ_JACJVM010000003.1, forward strand.
CGAGTGTACCCAATAAAGGGATAAAAGAAATAATTACACCTACGATTACTAGAACTAGATACATCAACATCATTATTACAATGAAGAGTATAATTTTCCCCAGGTTACCTTTTACTACCTCCCAAACTTTTCTTTTTACAACTTCTTTTCCTTTATTTCCTTCATATTGAATAATATAAACAGCGGCTAAACTGTAGTTTAAAATTGCTGTAAGTAGAAATAGAAAAAGGAAACCAAGAGCTCCAAGCGCTATATAGATGTTATAAATTGAAGAGTCAGACCCAATTGTGTTGGATGAAAGACTTCCTACAAAGCCTGTAACCATCAAGTAGCTCACTCCTAAAAAACCAAGAATAAATATTCCATTATAACTAATGAAAATATTTAAAAAGGGTTTAAAGTTCTGTTTAAAAAAATCGAAGTAAGTAGTTATAATTTCACCTACATCTCGTTGTTGTTTAAGCGGTATGTATTTTTTTAGCATTTGTTTTATGTAGGATAATTGGATATATAATGTAATAGTAAATAATCAGAATCAAAGACAAGAAAATAATTGTCAATGCTAACCATACAGGCATATTGCTATAACGTGTAATAAAGCCTTCAATAAATCCAGCTATAATAAAAAAGGGTATGGTGCTAACCACGATTTTAAGTCCGTCTTTTGCACCCTTTAAAAATGAAATTTTCCTCGAATACGTTTTTGGGAAAAGTATGCTATTTCCCATTACCATTCCTGCGCATCCAGCAATAACGATTACAGAAATTTCAATAGTTCCGTGGAGCCAAATGTTTTTTGACGCTTCAAAGAGTAAATCTCGGTTATAGAAAAAAGTAAAAAAAGCTCCTAGCATTACGCCATTGCTAAACAGCACATACGCAGTTCCCACCGAGGTGATAACTCCGAATGCATAAGCCAAAAACGCAACCCGAATATTATTGATGGTTATTCCTAAAAACGTGCCTATCTCGCTTCCGCTTTTGTAAATAGCAGTAGGATCGCCTTTTTCAATATTATTTATTGTTTCGTTTACATAGGAATCCCCGAGGATTAGTCGAACAAAAGAATCGTCGTTTACTGCTGAAATCACTCCAATAGCCGTTGCTACTGCAAATAGTAAAAACGAATAAAATAGCATTCGGTGGTGCTGGTAAAAGAATAAAGGAAACTCGTCCTTCCAAAAACTTACAAGCCGATTTTTGGATTCTTTTTTATTTTTATAAATCTTTTGATGAGCTTGTGAAGCTAATGAATTTAAATACTGAAGTGTTTTGCTATCAGGGTAATATGTCTGCGCATAAGCAAGGTCGTTTGTAAGCTGAATATAGTCGTCGGCAAGCTGATCTGGATTTATTTTTGAATTAAGTGTAATTGCTTTTTCAAATGCAATCCATTTTGCCTTATTTTGCTTGACGAATGCTGCCTCGCGCATCTTTTAATTTTTTGATAAATATAACCACTTGCTTTTAAATGGCAAACCTAGAAATAAATACTTCTCAAAACGTAAATCTAGACTACAAGATTGTAAGTGTAGGTGAGAGGATTCTAGCTTTTTTGATAGATATCTTTCTATTTTTTGTGTATTTCTATATTATAGAGTTAATTACAAATGCAATGCATATGGCATTTAGTGATCAATGGACTGTATTTGGGCTACAACAACTATTGTTTTTACCAGTAATGTTTTATTCTTTGTACATGCATATCCTTTTTGATGGTAGAACAGTAGGGAAGATGGCAATGAAAACTAAGGTTGTAAAGGTTGATGGTAGTCCTGCTCATTGGAGTGATTACCTGATTCTATGGATGCTCAGATTGGTGGATTTATGGATATTTTTGGGTTCAATTGGTTTATTATCTATTATTTTTTCAGACAAGCGACAACGAGTTGGAGACCATGCTGCCGGAACTGTCGTGATAAGCACAAAAAATAAAGTAAATATTAGTCATACAATTTTAGAAGAAATTGAGGACAACTATCATCCAAAGTTCTTGAATGTTACTGATCTTACAGATAAGGATGTGAGACTAATAAAAGAAACCTATATTATTGCATTAAAATCTAATGATTTCAATACCTTGAAATTACTTCGAAATAAAGTTGAAAGCGTATTAGGAACATCATCAGATTTATACGATAAACAGTATATTGATACCGTACTAAAAGATTATAACCACTTTACACAAAACATGTGAGTTTAATATTAGTTTTAGATATAATAGGAACATTGGCCTTTGCAATTTCTGGGGTGCTTACAGCACTTCATAAAAGGCTAGATCCATTTGGGATTTTAATAATTGCTTTCGTTGCAGCCGTAGGTGGGGGAACATTGCGAGACGTTTTAATAGGCGCTCCAATTGCTTGGATGGTAGACTTAACTTATGTGTATGTAATTTTTGGAGCTACAGTTTTTTCAGTAATTTTTAGAAAAAGACTAGGTTATATTCGAAGATCTTTGTTCTTATTCGATACGATAGGGATAGCACTTTATACAATTGTAGGTGTAGAAAAAGGTATAGCTGCAGGTTTTTCTCCAATTATATGTATTTCCTTAGGAACAATGACAGCATGTTTTGGTGGAGTATTGCGAGATATTCTATGTAATGAAATCCCAATTATTTTTAGAAAAGAAATTTACGCAACTGCCTGTATTATAGGAGGGGTTGTTTATTTTATATTGTTGAAAACGGTAATTCCTTTAGACTTTATTGTAATAATATCAGGTTCGATCGTTTTTATAGTTCGTTTGCTGGCAGTATACTTTAGACTTTCATTACCCAACATCTATACAAAGGAAGAGTTGGAGCAGCAATAAGGTTAGGATAAATTAACTTATAGGTATTTGACTCCGTTAGGTAGGGCTTTCGCGGTTTTTATAATTGTATATTTCAATCGAGATTTGAATAAACTCCATTTTTAATTTAATAAACGAGTTCAATACTTGACGTTATTTTTCTTCAAAATTTGGGTTTAGTATTAATTAAAATTTCTGATTAAGAATCCTTGTGGTTGGAATGTTTATAGAAAAATGTTAGAAATGATATTCGACCCCGTTGGGGTCGTGTGATTTTTTTGGAACCTATTATTATAAATATATTATCCCTTTGGGATTTAAATAAACTGCATTTTTCATTGATTAGATGTGTAAATAGTTGACGTTATTTTTCTTCAAAATTTGGGTTTAGTACCAATTAAAATTTCTGATTAAGAACCCTTGGGGTTCCAATGTTTATAGAAATATGGTTAGTAATGGTATCCGACCCCGTTGGGGTCGTATTCTTATGCTTTTACGGAGGTTTATAAATATTTAATCCCTTTGGGATTTGAATAAACTGCATTTACATTGATTAGACGTGTAAATAGTTGACGTTATTTTTCTTCAAAATTTGGGTTCAGTACCAATTAAAATTTCTGATTAAGAACCCTTGGGGTTCTAATGTTTATAGAAATATGGTTAGTAATGGTATCCGACCCCGTTGGGGTCGCGTGATTTTTTTGGAACCTATTATTATAAATATATTATCCCTTTGGGATTTAAATAAACTGCATTTTTCATTGATTAGATGTGTAAATAGTTGACGTTATTTTTCTTCAAAACTTGGATTTAGTGCCAATTAAAATTTCTTATTAAGAATCCTTGTGGTTGGAATGTTTATAGAAAAATGTTAGAAATGATATTCGACCCCGTTGGGGTCGCGTGATTTTTTTGGAACCTATTATTATAAATATATTATCCCTTTGGGATTTAAATAAACTGCATTTTTCATTGATTAAACGAGTTCAATACTTGACGTTATTTTTCTTCAAAATTTGGGTTCAGTACTAATTAAAATTTCTGATTAAGAACCCTTGGGGTTCTAATGTTTATAGAAATATGGTTAGTAATGGTATCCGACCCCGTTGGGGTCGTATTCTTATGCTTTTACGGAGGTTTATAAATATTTAATCCTTTGGGATTTAAATAAACTGCATTTTTCATTAATTAGATGTGTAAATAGTTGACGTTATTTTTCTTCAAAAATTGGGTTTAGTACCAATTAAAATTTCTGATTAAAAACCCTTGCGGTTCGAATGTTTATAGAAATATGGTTAATAATGGTATCCGACCCCGTTGGGGTCGTATTCTTATGCTTTTACGGAGGTTTATAAATATTTAATCCCTTTGGGATTTAAATAAACTGCATTTTTCATTGATTAGATGTGTAAATAGTTGACGTTATTTTTCTTCAAAATTTGGGTTCAGTACCAATTAAAATTTCTGATTAAGAACCCTTGGGGTTCCAATGTTTATAGAAAAATGTTAGAAATGATATTCGACCCCGTTGGGGTCGCGTGATTTTTTTGGAACCTATTATTATAAATATAGTATCCCTTTGGGATTTAAATAAACTGCATTTACATTGATTAGACGTGCAAATAGTTGACGTTATTTTTCTTCAAAATTTGGGTTTAGTACCAATTAAAATTTCTGATTAAGAACCCTTGGGGTTCCAATGTTTATAGAAATATGGTTAGTAATGGTATCCGACCCCGTTGGGGTCGTATTTTTATGCTTTTACGGTGGTTTATAAATATTTAATCCTTTGGGATTTATTTTAAGTAAAGCTTTTTTAGTTAATCATGTGTTTTTATAATTGGCACAAGTGTTTAAAATAATACTTATTCAAATGATTGACAGTAATTATAAAAATGAATTTTTAAGAATTAGTTTTCATAATATTATTTCTAACACTAAAGGTTCAAATGTTTTTAGAAAAAAGGTTAATTGTAGTGATTAATTCTAATAGTCACGATTTTAAGGTGTTATCTTTAATTTAAGCTATTGAATATTTCGGAATTAAACTAAATGATGTATTTTTAAAAAGTAAATTTAATTCCATGGGGGCCGGGACTTTTTCTCAAATTTATATTCAGGTTGTTTTTGCCGTAAAAGGTAGAAACTGTTTGATATTGCCGTCTTGGGAAGATGAATTATATAAATACATTACAGGAATAGTACAAAACAAAAATCAAAAAATGCTGGCTATTAATGGGGTTCATGATCATATTCATTTTTTGATTGGAATGAAACCATCTTGTTGTCTATCTGATTTAGTAAGAGAAATCAAAAAATCTTCTAATAAGTTTATAAACGAAAAAAGATTTATCAAATATAAATTTGAATGGCAAGAAGGATATGGTGCTTTTTCTTATAGCCATTCTGCGTTAGATAATGTAATTGCATATATTCAAAGACAGAAGGAACATCATAAAAAATTATCATTTCGGGAGGAATATGTTTTATTTATGAAGAAATTTAACGTTGATTTTAAAGAAGATTATCTTTTTAAATGGATTGATTATTAGCTCCAAGTTGTTCAGGTGTTTGTAGAAAATATTTATGGCGATTGTATTCGACCCCGTTTGGGTCGAGTGTTTTTTTGAAACCTATTGTTATAAATATGTAATCCCTTCGGGATTTAAACTGATTACCTTTGTTTTTTAAAGAATTTGGAACCAAGTATTATTAATTATTATAAAGAGCCCATAAGGTTCAAATGTTTATAAAATATATGTTTTGTTTAGCTCTCGACGCCGTTGGGTTGTTATATTCACGATCTTGCTGTTTGTCATAATTATATAACCTTTTCGGGTTTTAACTTGATTGCCGGCGTGAATAAGCAGACTTATAAAACCTTGTTTTTTTCTCAATTTGAAACTCTTGCCTAAAATTCAGATACCTTATATTTAAAATTTCTATAAATATGTAAGGCGGGTGTATTCGACCCCGTTTGGGTCGAGTGTTTTTTTTTGAAACCTATTGTTATAAATATGTAATCCCTTCGGGATTTAAACTGATTTCCTTTGTTCTTTAAAGAACTTGGCACTAATGATTATTAATTATTATAAAGACCCCGTAAGGTTCATATGTTTATAGAGTATATGTTTTGTTTAGCTTTCGACTCCGTTGGGGGTCGAGTGTTTTTTTTTGAAACCTATTGTTATAAATATGTAATCCCTTCGGGATTTGAACTGATTTCCTTTGTTCTTTAAAGAACTTGGCACTAATGATTATTAATTATTATAAAGACCCCGTAAGGTTCATATGTTTATAGAGTATATGTTTTGTTTAGCTTTCGACGCCGTTGGGTTGTTATATTCACGATCTTGCTGTTTGTCATAATTATATAATCTTTTCGGGTTTTAACTTGATTGCCGGCGTGAATAAGCAGACTTATAAAACCTTGTTTTTTTTCTCAATTTGAAACTCTTGCCTAAAATTCAGATACCTTATAGTTAAAATTTCTATAAATATGTAAGGCGGGTGTATTCGACCCCGTTGGGGTCGAGTGTTTCTTTTTGAAACCTATTGTTATAAATATGTAATCCCTTCGGGATTTGAACTGATTTCCTTTGTTCTTTAAAGAACTTGGCACTAATGATTATTAATTATTATAAAGACCCCGTAAGGTTCATATGTTTATAGAGTATATGTTTTGTTTAGCTTTCGACCCCGTTAGGGTCGAGTGTTTTTTGAAACCTATTGTTATAAATATGTAATCCCTTCGGGATTTAAACTGATTACCTTTATTTTTTAAAGAATTTGGAACCAAGGATTATTAATTATTATAAAGAGCCCGTAAGGTTCAAATGTTTATAAAATATATGTTTTGTTTAGCTCTCGACGCCGTTGGGTTGTTATATTCACGATCTTGCTGTTTGTCATAATTATATAATCTTTTCGGGTTTTAACTTGATTGCCGGCGTGAATAAGCAGACTTATAAAACCTTGTTTTTTTCTCAATTTGAAACTCTTGCCTAAAATTCAGATACCTTATAGTTTAAATTTCTATAAATATGTAAGGCGGGTGTATTCGACCCCGTTAGGGTCGAGTGTTTTTTTGAAACCTATTGTTATAAATATGTAATCCCTTCGGGATTTAAACTGATTACCTTTGTTTTTTAAAGAATTTGGAACCAAGGATTATTAATTATTATAAAGAGCCCGTAAGGTTCAAATGTTTATAAAATATATGTTTTGTTTAGCTCTCGACGCCGTTTGGGTCGAGTGTTTTTTTGAAACCTATTGTTATAAATATGTAATCCCTTCGGGATTTAAACTGATTTCCTTTGTTTTTTTAGAGAATCTGGCACTAATGATTATTAATTATTAAAAAGAACCCGTAAGGTTCATATGTTTATAGAGTATATGTTTTGTTTAGCTTTCGACCCCGTTGGGGTCTTATATTCACAATCTTGCTATATATTATAATTAAATAAATCTTTGACGATTATTCAACAACCTTCGCAGAAATATAAATGTTTTCTAATGGCCAATCGCCATCGTCTGCTTTTACATTTGAAATTTTTTCCACTACATCCATCCCTTTAATAACGTTTCCAAAAACGGTGTACTTTCCATTTAAATGTGAGGTTGAAGACTTAGGGCCGTGGAATATAAAAAACTCATAAGGCGCTGTTCTGTGGTCAGGATTTTCACGGTATTCTTTAGCTCCAGAAACAGTTCCATATTGGTGAATTCTACCAGGAATAATTTCTGCGGGTAGTAAATACTCGTTGCCTATGGCAGCTCGTTTACGAGGTGTAGAAACTAAATCACTATTTCCAGCCTGAATTATAAAATTAGGAACCACACGATGAAAAAAGGTTTCATCAAAATACTTTTGCTTTACTAAATAAATGAAATTTGCTCGATGTAAGGGAGTGTCTTTATACAGCTCAATTACAATGTCACCATATCTACTTGTGATTAAAACCTTCGTTTCAGGATTGGTTTTTCCGTATTCGGTTAAAAACTCAACTACGTTTTCATTTGTTATTTTTGGATAATCATTCTTTTTATCATTTTCAACTTTAGTTTCATCTTCAACTTCAACCTCTTTTTTGGTTTTAGTTTCAACTACAGTTTCAGTTGTCTTTTTCTTATCTTCACAACTTGCAAATATTACACAGCCAATAGCTAGATAGGCGAAGTAGACAATAAATTTCTTTTTCATTTAATTAAATATTTGATAAAATTGAAGATGTAATGTTCAAATTATTCATCTTCGTAGTTTAATAATTAATAGGTATTTTATAAATGAATTTCCGTGAGTTTGAAAAACGAATTGTAAAAGTAAGAAAAATGGAACTTCCAGGTGAAGCAGTGCAGTTTAAAATGGCGCCTGAAGAGCGATTAAAGGAGCTAAAAGAAACCGCTAGACTTAAAAATACTGCAAAAAAAGCCGGAGTAATGTCGTTGTTTTATCCTACAGAAACGTTAGAAACACGTTTAATACTAATACTTCGGAAGACTTATAAGGGGGTGCATTCTGCACAAGTAGGTTTTCCTGGTGGAAAGCTTGAAGCTGTAGACAATTCGTTGCAAGATGCTGCACTTCGCGAAACAGAAGAGGAGGTTGGAGTTTCTAGAAATACTATTTCGGTATTAAAAGAACTTACAGAAATTTATATTCCTCCGAGTAATTTTTTTGTGCAACCATTCTTAGGAATTACAACGGAGCCTCCAAAATTTGTAGCTGAAGAAAAAGAGGTTGAAGCTTTGATTGAAGTAACTTTACACGATTTTATGAATGATGAAAATATAATTACTCAAACACTATCCACTTCTTACGCTACAAGCATAAGTGTGCCAGCTTTTAATCTAAATGGTTATATAGTATGGGGTGCTACTGCAATGATGCTCAATGAGGTGCGAGAAATGCTTAAAAAAGCTCTATAAAAGCATATTTTAGTATATTTGCGTTTAATCAACTTGATTGTTAATAAGTGTATTGCAGTATAAAAGTAAACAGTCTATCAACTGTTTTCTGCAATTATTCATTGTTTGCATTTAACGAAACTGAACTGATAAATGAGTCTTTTTAAAAAGAACCCATTCGGGCATATAATTTTTTTTAAACTTTGGCTTATACGCATAGCTGGAGTTTTAACTCATAGACGTTTTAAAGGGTTTAATGAGCTAAAAATTCATGGAAGTGAGATTATAAAAGATCTTCCAGATACTAATGTCCTCTTTGTAAGTAATCACCAAACATATTTTGCCGATGTTGCAGCCATGCTTCACGTCTTTAATGCTAGTTTAAGCGGAAGAGAGGATAGTATTAAAAACGTTGGTTATTTATGGCGTCCTAAACTCAATATTTATTTTGTTGCAGCAAAAGAAACGATGAAGGCTGGATTACTGCCTAAGATTCTTGCTTATGCCGGATCGATTAGTATTGAAAGAACTTGGCGTGAAAAAGGAAAGGAAGTAAATAAACAAGTAAAAATGAGTGATGTTAGCAACATCACAAAAGCGCTAAATGATGGTTGGGTTATTACTTTTCCACAGGGAACAACAAAGCCTTGGAAGCCTATTCGTCGCGGTACAGCACACATTATAAAAAAGAACAAACCAGTAGTAGTTCCTATTGTAATTGATGGTTTTAGAAGGTCTTTTGATAAAAAAGGACTTCGGATTAAAAAGCGTGGTATCCTTCAAAGTATGGATATTAAAAAACCTTTAGAATTCGATTATGAAAACGATACCATTCAAGAAATAGTAGAGAAATTAGAGTACGCTATAGAGCAACATCCTTCATTTCTTAAAGTGATTCCTTCTGAAGAAATTCAGAGTGAAGAAGAACTTAACAAGGAAAGACAGTGGCGCTATTAAGAGAAGTTTTAGGTAGATATTTTTATAATTCTATTTTTTCTAACTCTTTATAATTCTTGTATAATCTTTTCATTAAGATACCATAAATAATTCTGTAGAATAATAGTATTAGTACTATCAGTACGGTTCCAATTAATATTTGGCTTAAAAAAAACATACTCATAAACTTTTCTTGAGTAACATTACTTAAACCAAAATCTTCAACCATATATTTGAAAACTATATCTTGGTTTAGGTAGTAATAAAAATTAACACAGATAAGTAATAATGCTGTAGCAGTTACATTGTAAATTACAAAGTACTTCACAGTTTTACGTGCGCGTAAAATATTCTGCATCAGCTCCTTAACAGAGTCGGTTATCGATATTTTTCGATAATTTTTATAAAACAAATAGATAAATACTCCAAATACTGAATAGTTGAGGATGTTTACAACAATAAGGGTATTGTTAATCCCAATATCATTATTAAACTTAGTGTTCGATTCTGGTACTAAGAATGATAAAATTGTCCAAAAAATAATTTCAGCGATACTGATATAGAAAATCCACTTCACAATGGAAGATGACCTTTTCAACAACATTTTATAAATATCGTTAAAACTCAAATGTGGCAAATCCTGCTCGCGGCTTTGCCATTGTTTTTTTAAAAGTTCTAATTCATCCATTATAATCTACGGATTTAAAATGTTTTTTAATTTTCCTTTTATTCTGTTCATCTTCACTCTTGCATTTACCTCACTAATACCTAGTGTTTCGGAAATTTCTTTGTAATTCTTGTCTTCTAAGTAAAGAAAGACAAGCGCTTTGTCTATATCGTTTAAATCTTTAACAGCACGATACATTAATTTTAGTTGTTGTTCGGTAGTATCGTCATAAGGTTCGGAAGAAATTTTAAAACTAACTCCTTCAAAATCTTGTGTTTTTATGGTTCTTTTCGATTTTCTATAAAGTGTAATTGCTGTATTTAGAGCAACTCTGTACATCCAAGTGCTAAACTTACTATCTCCTCTAAACTTTGGATATGCACGCCATAATTGAATGGTTATTTCCTGAAACAGATCGTTGTGCGCTTCACTGTCGTTGGTGTATAACCTGCAAATTTTATGTACAATGTTTTGATTTTCCTCGATTTGAGTGACAAAACTATGTTCCAGCTCTTTGTTCAAAGTTATTTTGTTGGTAATAGGTTAGTATATGCTAGTTTAGCTTTGTTACAAAAGTCATAAAAATTAAATGAAGCATCCTAACAATTTGTAACTTTAATAAAAATTAAAACTATGAATATTCCTAAAACCAAAAAGCAGCGTATAATTGTGATAGGAGGCGGATTTGCTGGAGTTTCCTTTATAAAAAAGCTTAGGAATGAAAATCTACAAATTGTACTTTTTGACAGACATAACTACCATACTTTTCAGCCATTGTTGTATCAAGTTTCTACAGCTGGTCTTGAACCAGACTCTATAGCATATCCACTTCGGAAAATTTTTAGGAAAAATCTTGATTTTCACTTTAGATTGGCTGAGGTCGAACGTATTAATACTGAAGAAAATACTATCTACACCTCTATAGGTAGTCTAACTTATGATTACTTAATAATTGCGACTGGTACGCGCACAAATTATTTTGGGAATGATAGTATAGCTGAAAACAGTATGCCGATGAAGGCAGTTCCTCAAGCTTTAAATATCCGAAGTTTGATGCTACAAAATATTGAGAAAGCCGATATTACTACGGATGAAAAAGAAAGAAAACGGCTGCTAAATTTTGTGATTGCTGGTGCTGGTCCTACGGGTGTTGAGTTAGCAGGAGCTTTAGCCGAATTTAGAAAAGGTATTTTGGAGTTCGATTATCCCGATATAGACGAAAAAGAAATGAATGTTCACCTTATTGAAGGGCAGGATAGGGTATTGCCACCAATGAGTAAACAGGTTTCAAAGAAAGCACAAAAATTTTTAGAAAAACTTGGTGTTGAACTTCATTTAGAAACTTTTATTAGTAGTTATGATGGGAAAACGGTAACTACAAAAGATGGAAAAACCTTTGAAACTGCAACATTTATATGGGCTGCAGGGGTAACTGGAGCATTAATAAAAGGTATTGATGGAAAAGCTTTAATTGAAAAAGCAAATAGGTATAAGGTAGACGAATTTAATAAGGTTGAAGGTTTTGAAAACATTTATGCCTTAGGAGATATAGCATTAATGGAGACCAAAGACTTTCCTAAAGGTCATCCCCAAGTAGCCCAACCCGCAATCCAACAAGGAAAGAACTTGGGAGATAATTTTAAAAAAATGCTGAATGGCAAAAATATGAAACCTTTTAAATATAACGACAAAGGGACTATGGCTACCGTTGGAAGAAACAAGGCAGTTGTAGATATAGGGAAATTACACTTTGGAGGTGCAATAGCCTGGTTTTTATGGATGTTTGTTCACTTGTGGTTTTTAGTTGGCTTTAGAAATAGAGTGGTAACTTTTTTTAATTGGACCTACAGTTATATCAATTACGATAAAGCTGCCAGATTAATTATTAGGCCTTTCAAAAAATAAAATAACTTTAAAGAATTACTTAACTTTTACAGGAATCGGGCTTCCACTTGTTATCCATCTCCCTCCAACTTCTTTTATATTCACATCTAATGCATTTGAGGTTTCAACCTTTTTTATATTTACTTTCATTTCATCGTAAGTGTCAATGCTCTTTAGATTGACATTAAGTTGGTCGTAAGTATTAATGTCCACTAAACGTACATCCATTACATTATTTATAGGTTCAATTTCTTTGCTTTTGTTAGCATAAGCAGAAGGAATTAGATTCAAATCTTTCACTACGTTAAAAGTTAAACAAATTGCGATGATTGTTAAAATAGTCTTGGTGTAAGTATCTGTTTTCATAATTAATTAGATTAGGAGTTATTTTCTTAGCAATTTTTATATTTATCGTGTAATCCAACGCCTTTTTTAATTAATTCACTAGACTTATCTAGGCGTTTCAGTTGGGTTGCTTCTCGTTTAGCTTCACCGATATATTCAGCATATTCTCTTTGCCTACCAGGGGTTAGTTTGTTAAAGCTTTCTTTTAAGACTTTGTCAGTTGCCAATGCGCTTTTAAGTAAAAGAGGTATTGAAACATTTTTTTTCTTAACAGGCTTTATTTCTTTACCGGCCTTAGCGTTTTCAATTGCTTCTTCTACATATTGTAAAATGAGTTTGGGATTAATTTCATCATCTTGTTTAAAACGCCATTGCCTTAAGGCTTTAGTTACTCCTTCTTGGGCATTAATAAGGGTTTTAGCTTCATCCTTTAAAAACACACCTTGATGAAACCAAAGTGCTAAATGATTTTTGAAATCAGCCATAGCAACTACTAATTTTCCATTAAGGGTGTAAGTTGGTTTGCCCCATTTCACTTCTTCCTTCAATTCGGTTTGTTGAATAACACTGCGTAGAAGTTGAAGCTTATCTTTCCACTTTGTCTGTTTATGGATGAAAATATCTACTTTTTCTGAATCTGTCATTTTAAGATTGATTTAAACCGAAGATACAATAATTCTTTTTTTGTTCGGACTATGGATGATAGAAGCAAAACAACCATATCAGAAATTTGAATTTTACAAAATAGAATAAAGTATTAATTATAAACGTTTTAAGGATAATTCGTAGCTTGTGTGTTGATTATCAATTTAATGTGAATTTTTAAAATCTAAAAAGAAATTTGAATTACAATTGAGCTATGTTTTTTTACAGTTCAGATTGTTTTATTCAGAAATGCCGTGTGGAAAATTCATCTTTGAACCGTAAATCAAAATCCACCATTAGATGAAAGTTTCAGTAGTTTTTTTTCTAATAATTCTCTTTCCATTTTCCTTTTTTGCACAGAGTAAAATTTCGGGAATAGTAACCGATAAAAAAGGTGTTCCAATATTTGGGGCAAATGTTTATTTAACCGGAACTTATGATGGTACTACATCAGATCAAAATGGAAATTTCACATTTGAAACTACCGAAACTGGAGTACAAACCTTAACTGTATCCTATGTTTCATTTGAAACATTTACAATGATTGATGACGTTTCGAAACTAAAAAATCTTAAAGTTGTTCTGCGTGACGATGTAAATTCTTTAGAAACAGTAACAATTTCTGCAGGCTCCTTTTCAGCGGGTGATAATAGTAAAATTTCTGTTTTAAAGCCGATGGATATAGTAACAACCGCAAGTGCGGTTGGTGATTTTGTAGGAGCATTACAAACGCTTCCAGGAACTACAACCGTTGCTGAGGATGGACGCCTTTTTGTCCGTGGTGGAGATGCAGGTGAAACGCAAATCTTTATTGATGGTATTCGAGTTTTTACACCCTATAGCCCTACAACCAATAACATCCCAACTCGCGGAAGATACAGTCCCTTTTTGTTTGATGGCATAACATTTTCTACTGGAGGTTATTCTGCAGAATACGGACAAGCGTTATCCTCAGTCTTACTATTGAATACCATAGACGAACCTGTACAGGAAAAGACAAATATTGCTATTATGAGTGTTGGTGGAGGGGTAGGACACACCGAGAAGTGGAATAATTCATCATTGAGTCTGAATACATCTTATATAAATCTTGCTCCTTACATTGCTGTGCTTCCTGATAGAAACACTTGGGAAAAACCCTTTGAAACAGCTTCTGGAGAGGCTGTTTTTAGACAAAAAATTGGAGACGGATTATTAAAGGTTTATGGCGCTTTCGACTCTTCAAATTTTGAACTAACACAAGAAGATATTAATCTAGCAGAAGGCTTGTATTTTAAGTTGAATAATAAGAACTTCTATACTAATGCTAGTTACTCTGAAAAACTTAATAAAGGTTGGTCAATTTTTGGAGGTGGGAGTTATACATACGCAAATACAAAGGTAAACATCGATAAAGCACATATAAAGGATGTTGAAAATTCGGCACATTTAAAATTAAAACTCAACAAACGTTTTAGTAATTATTTCAAACTGAATTTTGGTGTGGAACAGTTTCTTACCGATTTTGATGAAAAATATAATGCGTCTGATTTTTCAGCAAATATTGGGTTTAAAAATAATGTGTCTGCCTTTTTCACCGAAGCAGATATCATTTTCTCACGAAAACTTGCATTAAAACTAGGTGCTCGTGGGGAGTATAGTGAATTGTTTAAGGAAGTTACAGTTTCACCTAGAGTATCATTTGCTTTTAAAACAGGTAAAAATAGTCAGCTTTCATTAGCTTATGGAGATTTCTTTCAACAACCAGATAATGAAATTTTAAAGTTTACTACAGACGTAGAAGCTCAACACACCCAACACTACATACTGAATTATCAATATGCTGCAAACAATAGAATATTTCGTGCTGAGTTGTACAGAAAGCAATACAATAAGCTTGTAACATACAACGAAACCATTCCCGATGTAAATAGTTTATTTGATAATACAGGAAATGGCTATGCCCAAGGATTGGATGTTTTCTGGCGTGATAACGAAAGTATAAAGAATGTAGATTATTGGGTAAGCTATTCATATTTGGATACCGAAAGAAAATATAAATACTACCCAATTAAGGCCACACCAAACTTTGCAAATACACATAATCTTTCGGTTGTTGCAAAATATTGGATTGACGATTGGAAAAGTCAGATAGGATTTAGCTATCAATACGGCAGTGGTAGAACTTACACCGATTTAAATTCGCCTGGCTTTCTTCAGAAAAAAACAAGAGATTATAACAGTGTAAGTTTAAACTGGGCGTATTTATTATCGCAACAAAAGATACTTTATTTCTCCATAAACAATGCTTTCGCTTTTAAAAATGTGAATGGATATCAGTACGCAAATACTCCTGATGCCAATGGGAATTTTGCTAGAAGGAAATTACTTCCAGCAGCAGATCAATTCTTTTTTGTTGGTTTCTTTTGGACTATTAGTGAAGACGGGAAAAATAATCAACTAGATAATCTGTAGGAGTTTAATATTACAATTCAGTCAATGTAATCTACATTTCGGTTGTTTCATTTTTAAATAATAGAAGTATTAAATGAAATTTGAATAATAATCAAACTTTAAACCAAAACTAAAATATCAATTATGCAAAACGTACTCACTTACTTAAGTATAGTCTTAACTGCTTTTTTTATGCAGGTAGAGGCTCAAACAACTTCATCAGAAGTTTCGGAACCAACCAAATACCAACAAGGTATGCAAAAAGCATTTAAGATTTGGCAGGAAGATAAATCTTGGGAAGCAGCCAATATGTTTGAAAGAATTGCAACAGCAGAAACAGACAAATGGCTGCCGCCTTATTATGTAGCTCAAATAAATGTTATAAATAGTTTCACAGAAAAAGACGCAGCGAAGTTGAAAGCACAACTAGACAAAGCACAGAATTTTATAAATGATGCTACAGCTATATCAAAAGGTAATCCTGAATTATTAGTGCTGCAAGCACAGTTGTATACCGCCTGGATAGTTTTTGATGGGCAGCAATACGGAATGACTTATTCTCCAAAAGCGGCGGCGCTTTACAATCAGGCTTTAGCTATCGCTCCAGAAAATCCAAGAATGATCTTGGCTAAAGCTGAGTGGGATATAGGAAGTGCGAAATATTTTAATCAAACAATAGATACTTACTGCAAAGACCTTCAGCGAGCGATAGAACTTTTTGCTACTTTTAAACCCGAAGGAGAGTTCTACCCAACCTATGGTGAAGAAAGAGCAAAGCAAATTGTTGCAGAAAGCTGTAAGTAAAACTTTTCCTAATTTCAAGATTATTAATTAACTGATATTCTTGTGTATAATTTTTAAAATAATCATTCAATGCGCATTTTTAAAGACATAGGGAAAGCATTTTTTGTAGGGACTATTGTGTTTATCATTCTTGTGATAATTCAACATATAAATGGACATTTCTTTAAAAATGGTCGTCAGCTGCTAATTGCTTTTTCGTACAACCAATTATATTCTGTAATTCTATATTTGGCTAATGCATACTATTTTGGGTTTTTACTCAAGACATTTCCCAATCAAGTCTTTAAAACTAAAAACCTTTTAAAAGGGCTTTTAGGAGGTGTTTTAGTTACATTAGTAGCGCTATTTGTTATTCGAATAATAACACAAGTAGGAATAGAAGGAAAAGATTTTTCAGTATTTATTTCTTCTGAAAAGATTGATTACTATTATCTCTCATTCATTATTTCTGTAGTAATTACTGCAATATTTTATTCTTTTTATTACTATCGAAATAAACAGCAATCCATTGTAACCGAACAAAAATTAATTGCTGGAACAGCATCAGCAAAGTTCGATGCTCTAAAAAATCAATTAGATCCTCATTTTCTCTTTAATAGCCTGAACGTACTTACTAGTTTAATTGAAGAAAATCCAGAAGCAGCTACTCGTTTTACAACTTCGCTTTCAAAAGTATATCGCTATGTTCTAGAACAAAAGAATAAAGAGCTGGTTACCCTAGAAGAAGAACTAAAGTTTGCCGAACTCTACATGTCTCTTTTAGCAGTGAGATTTGAGGATAGCATCATTTTTAATACACCACAACATTTAAAAAATTCGCAAGCGAAGGTGGTGCCATTATCGCTGCAATTACTGTTGGAAAATGCTGTAAAACACAATCAAGTTATGCCATCGAAAAAACTTCATATTACTATAACAGAAAAAGATGGGGTTTTAATGATAACCAATAACATTCAGCCTAAGCAAGTTTTAAAACAAAGCACAGGTTTGGGGCTGCGAAACATTCGAGAAAGGTATGCGCTTCTTACTAAGCAACCCGTTACTATTAGTAAAAATCAAGAGGAGTTTAGTGTTGCAATACCAATATTAACAGAAAACTTTGAAGTTATGAATTCATCAAAAATATATATTTCAGAAAAGAAATTTAAACAAGCTCAAAAGCGAGTGGAGAAGCTAAAATGGTTTTATGTGCATTTAGCTATTTTCGTGTTTTTTATTCCAGTACTTATTTACTTAAATATAATTTCACATGCAGGATTTCCTTGGGCGTTATTTCCAATTTTTGGATGGGGATTTGGAGTAATAGGTCACGCATCAGAAACATTTAAATACAATCCGTTTTTTAGCAAGTCTTGGGAAGAAAGAAAAATTCGTGAACTAATGAGTAAAGATGAATAAAATACAATTCGTCGCCTAATATTGACGCTTCGGTGTTTTTCTCTTTATAGCGAGCTCAATATTCGGTACTTTTAAGATAAGGTTTAAAATTACAGTTATGGAAATAAATAAAGAAGATTATAAATATATCAAGGCAAAACGTCGTGTAGAGGAAATGAAAAAGTTTTACACTAATGTTGCGATGTATGTTATTTTCATTTGTGCCTTAGCGGGACTAAATTATTATGTAAACGAATTTAAAAATCCTTGGTTTTTATGGGCTGCTTTTGGATGGGGAATCGGAATTTTTTTCCAAGCTATAAAAGTATTTAAATGGGCACCATTTATGGGTAAAGACTGGGAGAATCGTAAGATTAAGCAGTATATGGAAGAAGAGAAAAGACGAGAAAATAAAAGCGAGTTTTAATCATATTAAAAATGGAGGTCAAGAAAAGTTTATCCTATTTACGAGCAAAGAAAAAAGTTGAAACTTTAAAAGGATTCTATAGTCACCTTTTAGTTTTTGTAATGGTTAATATCATAATCCTTCTCTTTTCTGCTAATGTATTTAACAGCAAACCATTAGATTTCAAACATTGGAGTAATTACGCAATTGCTTTTTTCTGGGGTATAGGTCTAGTATCACATGCAATTTATGTATTCTTTGAATTTAAATTTAATAACGTGTTATTGAAACGATGGGAAGAAAAGAAAATTAAACAGTTTTTAGAAGAGCAATAGCAAGTTAATTTTCAATTAGCATCAATCAAAATTAAAATAATAAATAAAACTAATTTTCAAAGGTGGCTAAGTAATTTTAGAGTGAAAACACGTAAATGAAAACGCTACAATTATCCACACAATTTTACGAAACTATATGAATGTAATAATTATTGAAGATGAAAAACCGTCTGCTCGTTATCTTCAACGTATGTTAGCGAAACAAGATGTAAATGTAAGTGAAATGCTACACAGTGTTGAAGAAGCAGTAGAATGGTTTAAGACTAACAAACATCCAGATTTAATTTTTTTAGACATTCAATTAAGTGATGGACTTTCTTTTGAAATATTTGACATTGTTGAGGTTAACAGTGCGATAATTTTCACCACAGCTTTTGATGAATATGCTTTGCAGGCTTTTAAGCTTAATAGCATAGATTATTTACTAAAACCTATAGATGAAGAAGAGTTACAAGCTGCCGTTAAAAAATACATGTTTTTAAAACCTTCAAATAAAAATCTACAAATCAATTTTGAGGATATTAAAAAGCTTCTTGTCAATCCAGTTGAACGCGAGTATAAAAAACGTTTTACAACCAAAATAGGGCAGCATATCAAAATGATTTTGGTAGATGAGATAGAGTGTTTTTATTCTGAAAATAAAGGAACTTATGCACACACTGTAGATGGGCGAGATTATCTTTTAGAAACAACTTTAGAACAGCTTGAACAAGAACTTTCGCCAGAACTTTTTTTCAGAATTAGCCGAAAATATATAATAAATATAAACTCAATCAAGGATATAATATCTTATACAAACTCTAGACTTCAATTGAAGTTAAATAGCTATAAAGAACAAGAAGTTGTTGTGGCACGTGAGCGGGTGAAAGACTTTAAACTTTGGTTGGAGTAAAATCCAAAACTTATTTAATTCTATTCTCCTGAAAAGAAGACGGTAATAGCTTCGGAATAAATTTAACTAATAGCGGTAATAGCAAGCTTCCTCCCGGTAAGAGAAAAATAGTGAGTGAAGGTATAGACTTACAAATGTCTAATAACTGCTCTTTCACTTTATACTTTTCTTCTGCTGTTAGATCACGAATTGTTGAATGTCCAAGTAAAACAACTAATTCACCACTTTCCTCAAGTTCTCTAGCAAGTCTATCTTTATTTCTAAGAATTAGTAATTTAACCGTTGCAGAGGATTGTTTGTAGAATTGCTTTACAGGGTGTGAATATTCAAAAAGTAGAATTTTTTCCGTGTATTTTTCTGCAAAATTTTTAAGAGATAAAAGACTTCCTTCTAAATCGTTTTCAGAAAAATTCAAGGTGACTAATAATTGTTGTAAAAACTGATGTTCAGAGATATCCATTGTAAGATCTTCCCAAACAGTAAGGCAACATAAGTCTAAGATAAACTGTTTTTCTAATGAGTTTTTATCACTGTTGAGGTAGTTTAAACTCTCTAAAAAAGTAGCCGCGCCACCTTCACTATAATCTATTATATAATCTGATGATGATTCAAAAAACTCTACTAATAACTTATCGTATTTTGTTTTTTCTTTTTTAGAAACTAAGGTGTAAAAACAAGCAGTTAAGGTAGTGGATTCTAATTCACGATAATAAGATTTCACTGAACTAGGATCTTTTTGCCAATGTTTAAATGCAAGAACATCAAGGTAGAGTAGGGCGTGGGTGAGTAAAGAAATTGTATTCTTCTTTAAAATAGTATTAACCGACTGTAATCGCGCTGTTAGTATATGTTCTAAAGTATTTGACGGACTTTGTGCTATAGAAAACATTTGAAAAAATCCTGTTTTCCCTTTTTCTAAATGATTATAAAACGTTAGAATACTTTTTATGGCATCGTCGTAATTGCCATTTTCGTTGTTTTGAAAATATTGAAAAAGTAAAGTATGGAAGAGATTAATTTTAGTAAGCTCTTCTTTAGTGTATTTTAAATGTCCAAGAGATTTTTTCGGAATAACAGAAACAGTAACACCATAAATAAACCCTGTTTGCTTTAAAGCTTCATAAAATTGATGGTTGTTCTTAAAAGCATCAACAAGCTCCTCCTTTTCAAATAGATTTAAGAATTTTAGTATCCAATCGGGTGCTGAAGGGTTCATCGAATTAATTATAGTTATTTTTGACTGTTCAAGCCTTGATTTTTTCTTGTTTCCCAAAAAATATCGCATTTTTGAAAATCAAGATTGTACATTTAGACCTAAGTTAAAATGAACAAGTAAAATTAATTAATAAAAACTTACTAAAAAGATGAAAAAATCAAAACTTTTTGCAGTTATAGGTGGCCTTGGAATGGTTGCATTATCTGCTTTTTTGATGTCGGCAGATCACATGGATGCTCCATCGGTAAAAGGATCTTCTGCAGATATAGCAGATTTTTACGCCTTTCAAGGTGAAAACAATAATAACTTTGTTTTTGTAGCTAATATTCAAGGATTACTGCCAGCGGGACAGGCTACCGAGCAAGCTGTTTTTGACGAATCTGTGCTAATAGAGTTTAATATAGACAAGGATAACGACCTTAAAGAAGATTTAGTTATTCAAGCTATTAAGCGTGGAGATTCTATGCATTTCTTTGGTCCAGCAGTTCCTGAGTATACGGGGGATGAAGGATTAAGAAGTACTATTTTAACCTCAAGCACAAGAAGAAGCGTAAAAATTTCTACTATAGATGATATTGAAGTTGCTGAAATAGATGGAATAAAACTATTTGCAGGACCTCGTGAAGATCCTTTCTTTTTTGATCTAAATAAGTACAACAGTATTCTAGCAGGCGATGCAACAGAATTCAGTTCTCAAGGAACAGATTATTACGCAGGAAAAAATGTTTTAAGTGTAGTAATTGAACTTCCAAAATCAATGCTTCCAGGTGGTACAGTAGGGGTAAATCAATTTTCACCTGATACTCCAATGTATAATGTTTGGGTAGAGTCTAAAAGAAAGATTTAAAACGTGTTAATCAACAAAACAATAAACATGAAAACTTTAAAATATATAACGCTCTTTGCTGCATTAGGTTCCTTATTATTATTCACCCAATGTAAAGACGACGACGATAATATTATTATTAATGCTACTTGTTCCGATGGTATAAAGAATGGGGATGAAACTGGAATAGACTGCGGTGGAAGTATGTGTGACCCTTGTGATGAAAGTGGTTTAGACTTTAGTGGTGTTTACATTCAGGAAGACCAAATGGGAAGGCCATCTATAAATACAATGTTTGGAACATTAGGTTATAGAGATACTTACAATGTAACGGTACCTTCAAAAATGCAAGTTGAATTTCAGAGTATGATGGAAAGTAAATTGTTGTTATTAAACCCAAATTATACAACAAACGTATGGGGATTAGACGCAACTGCTTTTTCTACTTTGTTGTCAAACGATGTATTATGGTTAGCTGAAACAGGAGAAAATACTTATTCAAACGGTGTTGATATTTTAACAGGAAGAGCCTTAGGGGAAGATGTGATGAATACAACACTTCAATTAATTTATGGAGGTGCCGATGGTACAGAGAATCCAGGATTAACTGATGATGGAGTACCTTCCAATGATGCCCAATTCTCCAATAGCTTTCCTTATTTGGCTCCGCCATTTTAATAGAACTATTGTAAAACAAAAAAAGAGAACTCAAGTAGTTCTCTTTTTTTGTTTTATAAAATAGAAATGTTATTACTTAGCTATAGTTCCTAATGTGTACAATTGCGAAAGATTAGGTGTTTCACTACCGCCTTCTTCTTCTAAAGTTATACCAATAGCTTCAGATAAAGAAAGATCTGAAAATTTATATATTCCATCAGCAACGTTGTTTTGAAGGTTGATTAAACCAATGCTTGTTGCGGAAAAGGGTTCCATTTTGAGTGTCCAAACTTGATAAGCCTTCCCATTAGGAGGTGTAGGTAGGTTTTTAATATCTACATAAGCATTTCCTTCTTTTTGGTTTAGATATACCTTAGCAAAAGCGGTAGGTGCTACAGCTTGGTTACCTGCTAATGTATAAGTTTGAACATCTTTAGCACTAAAAATTTCAAGAACCTTATTACTTTCTTTTAATTGATTTTCTGTTTCAGAATTTTTGGTTTTTAAAACTGTATTCTGAACAGTAGCAGTTTGTAGAGCTTTATTCAAATCGTTATTTTGTTTAAGCATCCACAAAATTCCTCCCATAAAAAATATAGCAGCAGCCCATCCTAAAATAGCCGGTAGATTGCGTGGTTTTGATTTTTTGATATCAGAAGCTGTATTCTCGTTCATTTAGATGATAATTTAATTTCTGTAAAAGTACTCATATTGTCGAAACATAATTAAGTATAAAAACTCTTGTTTAAAAATGTTAAATAAATAGGGATGCTAATGTAAAGGTTGTAATAGAACTATTTTTTAATAGCTTTACAAGCACAAATAGTACAATTTATACATATTAATTAAAATCAACCCCCAAAAAAACATGAAAAAAGTTACAAGAAATTTATTTCTGGCAGCCGTCTGTTTGTTTTCAGGCAGTATGATTGCTCAGGATTTTTCAAAGACTATTTCCGACCAACTGAATCAATTTGTTGAGAAAGGAGAATTACTACCTGAAGATCTTCAATGGCAAGTTACAGACGAATCTAAAAGTCGTACAAGTGGAATTCAACACGTTTATTTCAGACAATTATTAAACGATATCGAGATTTACGGTACCGATTCTGGAATTCATACTTTACCAAATGGTGCTGTTATTTCACAAGACAGTAAATTTATTAAAAGTACTTCCGAAAAATTATTTGGAAATACACAACCAGGATTAACAGCTTCACAAGCAGTTCAGGCTGCAGCAATGCAATTAGGTTTTACGCTTAATGAGTCTTTAACCGTATTAGATAAAGCTAAAGGTGCTTCTAAAGAAACACTATTAAGTGATGGAGGTATTTCTTTAAGTCCTATCCCTGCAAAACTCGTGTATGCTATTACCGATGACAATCATTTGGTATTATCTTGGGATATTTCAATTCAAGAGAAAAGCCAACAAAACTGGTGGAGTTTAAGAGTTGATGCTACTACTGGTAAAGTTTTAGATAAAACAGATTGGATGGTTAGTTGTAATTTTGATCACGACCATAGTAATGACGTGAAAGAAGTGAACTTTAACACCAATTTATTTGACGTGCCTAACTATTCAGAATTAGTAGCGAAATCTACTAATACTAACTGTACTGAATGTTATGAGGCATTCGCTTTACCTATTGAGAGTCCATATTTTGGAAACAGATCAATAGAAGTTCAACCAGCACATCCTGTTGCTTCTCCTTACGGATGGCACGATACTGATGGAGTTCCTGGAGCAGAATATACAGTTACACGCGGTAATAATGCAAATGCTTACGAAGACGGCAATAACCCAGGATATCAGCCAAACGGTGGGCCAAATTTAGATTTTACAGGATATCCTTTTAGTCAAACTTATTCAAGCTCTAACCAATATGAAGATGCTGCAATTACTAATTTGTTTTATTTAAACAACATCATTCACGACGTAATGTATATGTACGGTTTTGATGAAGAAAGTGGAAACTTTCAAGAAAATAACTACGGTAATGGCGGTATTGGTGGCGACTCAGTAAATGCTGAAGCACAAGATGGTTCAGGTACTTGTAATGCAAACTTCGGAACTCCACCAGATGGAGGTAACCCAACAATGCAAATGTACATTTGTGGTGATAAAGATGGCGATTACGATTCATTAGTTGTAATACACGAATACGGACATGGTATTTCAAATAGATTAACTGGTGGTCCATCTGCTGCAGGGTGTTTGCAGAATTCAGAACAAATGGGAGAAGGTTGGAGTGACTTTTTTGGAGCTTTACTAACAATTTCTCCAGGTGATGTAAGTACAGACCCTAGAGCTGTAGGAACATACTTATTTGGTCAAGGACCAAACGGGGGAGGTATTAGAGATTATCCTTATAGTACTGATATGAGTGTGAATCCTCAAACTTATGATTTTATTAAAACAGCGGCTGTACCACACGGAGTAGGTTCTGTATGGGCACAAATGTTATGGGAAGTAACTTGGGCATTAATCGATGAACATGGTTACGATCCGAATCCATACAATTTTACTGGTGACGTAAACCAAGACGCAGGAAATATTATGGCTATGGCTATTGTAACAGAAGGATTGAAGTTACAACCTTGTAGCCCAGGGTTTGTTGACGGTCGTGATGCTATTATTGCAGCAGATCAAGCTATATATGGCGGTGCAAATGAGTGCTTGTTATGGGAAGCTTTCGCAAAAAGAGGTTTAGGTTATAGTGCAGACCAAGGATCTTCAGGAAGTAGAAGTGATGGAACTCAAGCTTTTGATACACCTCCTTCAAGTGCTTCATTAAGCGTTTTAGAAGAAGTATGTGTTTCTTCAAATGTGATGACTGATTTAACTGGTGGTGCCCCAAGAGGTGGTGTCTATAGCGGACCAGGTGTAACAGATAACGGCGATGGTTCAACATTCAGCTTCGATCCTATTGCAGCTGGTGTTGGAGTTCATACAGTTACTTATACTGTTCAAGCTAGTAATTGTACAGTCGCATCGTCTGACACTGATACTATTGAAGTTCTTTCAGTTCCTGATGGACCAACTACTGTAGGAGCAACAAACGTTTGTATTGGTGAAGAAGTTACTGTAACTGCAACTCCTAATGATTCTTCAAACATCATTAGATGGTTTGACGCTCCAACAGGAGGAAACTTTTTACACGAAGGAACAACTTATACATTCACACCAACAGACGATAGCAATGTATATGCACAAGAAAGTGAACCAGGATTATTATCTAAATTGGTTATTTCTGAAATAAGCGTTGAGACTCCAGATAGATTTGAAATTCAAAATATTGGAGTAGCTACAGATTATGTAGGATATAAAGTTGCAGTTAGTGATCAACCATATACAAACATAAACACAGTTAATTCAATTGTAAGACCACTATTCCACATGGATGAAAATTCTGTAAGAGTATTTAGTGATGAAAGTGGATCTGATTATTGGGGTAATAATATTTGGTGGGGTAATTCTGGTACTGGATGGATTATAATTATTGATCCCGACGGAAACGTTGTAGATTCTGTTTTTTGGGGCTTTAGTGCTTCTCAAATTTCAAACCTCAACTTAACAATTGCTGGTTTTAACATTACTGCTTCCGATTTAGATTGGAGTGGTGCAGGTGCTGGCTTTATCAATGATTGTGGTTCTGATTCGTTTAGAAGACACGGAGATACAGATTCAGCAGCTGATTGGTCTGGAATATGCGAGCCTTCAGATTTTGGAGTTCCTAATTCTGATATTAATATTGGCCCAACAGGATGCCAAGCATTAAGAACTTTAACTGAAATTACTGCAGAAACTGAAGCGCCAGTTATTACTTGCCCTGCCGATGTGGAAGTTGAGGTACACCCAGGTACTCAGTTTACATTACCTGATTATACAGCCGACGCAGTAGTAACAGATAACTGTAGTTTAACTCCTACTATTACACAAAATCCTGCTGTAGGAACTATGGTAGATGCTGGGGTTACAACTATTACGTTAACTGCTACAGATGCTTCAGGAAATGAAAGCACTTGTACTTTTACAGTTACAGTAGAAGATACTTTAGGTGTAGATGAAAATGAGTTCTTTAATAATATTGCACTTTATCCAAACCCTACTTTTGGTTATATTACATTGGCTAATAAAACATCTGAGCAGCTTGTTAATGCTGTGATAACTGATGTTAAAGGAAGTGTTGTTAAAAACATCGATTTAAGTAAGTCTGGTGCAGAAACTTCTATTTCAATGGAGAATCTAGCTGCAGGAATGTACTTTATGAAAATTAACACCCAAAACACAAGTATTGTTAAACGAATAGTGAAGCAATAAAAATTTATAATTTCAATAGTTAAGAACCCGTGTCAAACTTGTTTGACGCGGGTTTTTTTCAATAACTTTGTCGCCCAAATAAACTTATAGAATGAGTAAAATTCTTTTCCTAGCAGGTAGTAATAGCAGTACATCTATTAACCATAAACTTGTAAGCTTTGCTGCAACTCACATCCCAAATCACAATACTGAAATTATTAAATTAACAGATTATGATCTGCCAATGTTTGGCGTAGACCTTGAACGCGAAAAAGGTTATCCTGTTAATTTAAAAATGCTTAACAACAAGATACAAGAGTCTGATGCTCTCGTAATATCAGTAAATGAACATAACGGAAATATTTCGGCTTATTTTAAAAATACGTTAGATTGGTTATCCCGTTTAGATAGAAAGTTTCTAGAAGGAAAAAAAGTATTGTTAATGAGTACTTCTAATGGCAAACGCGGAGCAGCTTCAGCTTTGGATTACACAAAAAATACACTTCCTCGCTTTGGGGCAAATGTAGTTGAGAGCTTTAGTTTCCCATCTTATTCTGAAAATTTTTCAGAACAGGAAAACACCATTACCAATGAAATTTTACTTTTAGGTTTTATAGACGTTATTCAAAACTTTGTACATCAAATTGAAATTTAATGCGGACTGTTAAGAAACTTTCTTTTTCTTTAACCGAAGCATCTAAACAAAGCTTCCTTCAATGGGCGCAGCAATATGATGAGGTTGTATGGTTAGACTCAAACAGCTATAAACAAGCTCACGAAAGCTATCAAGCTATACTTGCAGTTGACGCATTTACGGCGATAAAAACCGATGCTTATAATGCATTTGATAAACTAAAAGAGTATCAAACCACAACTCTCGATTGGATTTTTGGTTACCTTTCTTACGACCTTAAAAATGATGTAGAGCCGCTTCAATCCAATAACTTTGATGGCTTACATTTTCCTGACCTATATTTTTTTCAACCTAAAAAGCTTTTTCTTTTTACTGAAGAAAATGTTGAGGTTCATTATTTAAATATGGTCGATGATGAATTAGAATCTGATTGGAAGGAAATTTCAGAATTTCTACATTCATCCAAAAACACTAATCCTCATAAGGCTTTGGATATTAAAGCTCGTACAACTAAAGCTAATTATATCGAAAAGGTAGATAAATTTTTAGAGCACATAAAAAGAGGAGATATTTATGAAGCAAACCTATGTAAAGAGTTTTATTCTGAAAATACTGAAATAGACCCCTTAAATACCTTTATTGAACTCAATAAAATTTCAAAACCACCATTTTCCGTCTTTTTGAAACTGAATGAATTACATGCACTTTCAGCTTCTCCAGAACGATATATCAAAAGAAGCGGAAATACTATAGTCTCACAACCTATTAAAGGAACGGCTAAGCGTCTAGACAATGAAGTTAATGATTTGAATATGATAAAACAACTTCAAAATGATCCTAAAGAACGCAGTGAAAATATAATGATTACAGACCTTGTGCGTAATGATTTATCTCGAATAGCTCAGAAGGGTAGTGTAAAGGTAGAAGAGTTATGCGCTATTTATACATTTGAACAAGTGCATCAAATGATTTCTACAATTTCCTGTCAAGTGAGTTCAGAAACGGCTAGTGTAGATATTTTAAAAAATACATTCCCAATGGGAAGCATGACAGGCGCACCAAAAATTTCTGCCATGCAAATTATTGAAAGTACAGAAGATGCTAAACGTGGATTATATAGTGGTGCCATAGGCTATTTTACACCTTCAGGCGATTTCGATTTTAACGTTGTTATTCGTAGTATTTTATATAATTCTATTGAAAAGTACGTTAGCTTTTCGGTAGGAAGTGCGATTACAATAAATTCTATCCCAGAAAATGAATACGAAGAGTGTCTGCTGAAAGCAAAAGCAATGCGCTTAGTTCTTAACCCTCGCTTATAATCTTAGTTTATTAGCTTTTTAACTGATAAGTTTTATTTATTAGTGTTTTAGCTTATAAAATATACTTATTAGTATTATAGCTAATAAATTTGTATATTTGAATAAATTTATAATGAATGAAATATTCGGTTATATCTGGCGACATCATATCTTCTACTAGTTTAACAGGGGAAGATCGCAAACTTGTAGAGGAAAAATTAAAGAATCTTCTAAAAGATTTAAAGAAAGAATTTAATGTATATGGTCGTATTATTAAAGGCGACTATATAGAATGTGTAGTGCCAAATGCATCGGAAGGATTACAAGTGGCTTTAGCTATAAAGAGTTTTGTGAAAGCAATTCCAATTGAAGTTAAAACCTACAAAACATCCGACAGTAGAGTAAAACAATTTAAGATACACGGAATTCGCCTTGCTATAGGTTATGGTGAATTGAGTAGATATAGTCCTAAAAATGGAATTATTGATGGTGATGCTATTTACTTATCAGGACGCGAAATAAGTGGAGAAACGACCTATAATAAGGAGCGAATCGTTATAAAAAACACCTTGTTTTTTGCCTCAAAAGACGAGTCTTTAAATAAAAATTTCCAACCTTTACTAGCACTTTTAGACGTGTTAATAAGTAAAGCAACATCTAGACAATGTGAGGTTTTATATTTAAAGCTGATGAATAATCAGGAAGATGATATTGCAAAACGTTTAGGTATTGGGCAGTCTGCAGTAAATCAACACTCGACCAGTGTAGGTTGGAATGCAATTGAAGAAGCTGTAAATTACTATAAAATGATAGTTACAAACTAAAACACTATGGGAATAAAGGAATTATTGCTCCTCCAATTTATAGCGCATTTGTGTTTGGATTACTTTTTTCAAACTAATAAATTAGCTAAACAAAAAAACACAATAGGCTTTAAAAGTTCGTTTTTGTATTGGCACGCTTTAGTGTGCTTTGTATTATCATGGCTATTTTCATTACAAGTTGAGTTTGTTTGGGCTGCAGCAATAATAACAGTAACTCATTTCTTAATTGATGGATTTAAACACCATCTTAATAACAGTAAATATTTAGGTAGATACGCTTTTTTCATAGATCAGGCTTTACACTTAATAATTTTAACAGTAGTAGTTCTTTTGTTTGATAAATGGCAAGGAATAGATCCCTTTGTAAACACCTTTATAGATTTTAAATACCTATTAATAATAGCAGGATACTTGGTGTGTTTAAAACCTGCGAATATATTTATTAGAGAAGTGTTTAAAGTAACAGATATACAGGTCTCTAGCGATAATGAAATGCCCAATGCAGGAAAAGTAATTGGGGTGTTAGAAAGAATTTTGACGCTAACATTTATCATCGTTTCACAATATTCGGCAGTAGGGTTTTTGATTGCTGCAAAATCAATTCTACGCTATAGAAATGATGAAACGTTAAAAACAGAATATGTGCTTATTGGTACTATGTTGAGCTTTGGAATAGCAGTAATAGCAGGTATAATTATTAATCTATTTTTATTCATTTAAGTGCTAACTAACTTCAAAAAACATATCGAGGAAAACTTTTCATTCTTAAAAGGGAAAAAAAGTCTTATTGCTTGTAGTGGAGGAGTAGATAGTGTGGTTTTAACGCACTTAATCAAAAATCTAAATCTTGAAATCGCTCTTGCGCACTGTAATTTTTCACTCAGAGGAGAAGAAAGTGATGGCGATGAGCAATTTGTAGTCGCACTAGCTGAAAATTTAGATGTACCTATTTTTTCTGAAACATTTGACACTCATAAGTATGCGGATGAACAAAAGGTTTCAACCCAAATGGCAGCCAGAACTTTGCGATATAATTGGTTTGAAGAGATTTTATCCAATTTTAGTTACGATTATCTACTAACAGCTCATCATCTAGATGACGATTTAGAAACTTTTTTTATAAATCTTTCTAGAGGAACAGGCCTAAACGGACTTACAGGAATTCCAAAAAAGAATCAGAAAGTAGTAAGGCCATTATTGAATTTTTCAAGAGAAGAAATAGTGGATTACGCTGAAGCAAATAAGCTTAAATGGCGAGAAGATAGTACCAATCAAAAAACGGATTATCTTAGAAATAAATTGAGGCTCGAAGTTATTCCTCAATTTAAAGAAACGAATGAAAACCTCCTTAAAAACTTTAAAAAGACACAAGACAACCTAATCGCATCTCAAAACTTGATAGACGATTATATGTCATTGGTGTACAAACTTGTTATTTCCAAAAAATCTGATTCATACCATTTAAATATCCAAAAACTCCGGGAGTTACCCCATACTGAAGAGTTATTATACGAATTGCTTAAGGATTTTGGTTTTACCGAATGGAATGATGTTTCCAACTTGTTAGATGCTCAAACAGGCAAACAAGTTCTATCTAAAACTCATAGACTTTTAAAAAATCGCGATGAATTGATTCTTACTGAAGTTGTTATAAATCCCATCGATGAGGAATACTTAGTTACTGAAGAGGGAATAAGCGCACCAATTAAGTTAGAAATTGAGCAATCTATGGCTATTGGTGAAACAGAAAAGAATACTATTTATTTAGATGCCGAAAAATTGAACTTTCCATTGAATTTAAGAAAATGGAGGAAAGGAGATAGTTTCAAGCCTTTTGGAATGGGTGGATCTAAGAAATTGAGTAAATTTTTTAAAGATGAAAAGCTTTCAGCAACCGAAAAGGAGAAAATTTGGGTTCTTGTAGATAAAAATGAAGTAGTTTGGGTTGTAGGAAAAAGAATGGATGACACCTATAAAGTAACTCAAAAAACAGAGAAAATTATTAAAATTACTTACGTTACCTAAGTGCCTAAAAAGCGAAAATCTCGACTTGTGGTCGAGATTTTCTAACAAACCTAACTTTAGTAAACTTTATTTGCACTTTGAATATTTTCTATCCCCACAAAAAATATAATCAATGTGCATTATCCACTAATTCTATGATTCAAATATACAGCACGTTATTGTAATTTTATATACGTACTAACACGTATTTTTGTTTCTGACATTAATCATTACATATTGTAAACATAAATTGTAACTTTCCAATTATGAAAAATTCGATGAAAATAGGAGTGTTAACAAGTGGTGGAGATTCTCCAGGGATGAATGCTGCAATTAGAGCAGTTGTCCGTGCTTGCGAATATCAAGGTGTTAAATGTGTAGGTATTTACCGTGGATTTCAAGGATTGATAGAAGCAGATTTTAAGGAGTTAAATGCAAGATCGGTTAAAAACATTATTAATCGTGGTGGAACTTTTTTAAAATCTGCACGATGTAATGAGTTTAAAAATTCTGAAGGTAGAAAAAAAGCCTACGATAATCTCACAAATGAAAATATTAATGCTCTAGTAGTTATAGGAGGCGATGGAACATTTAAAGGTGCTACAGCATTTCAAAAAGAATTTGACTTTCCAATTGTTGGTATCCCTGGAACTATAGATAACGATATTAATGGAACAGATTATACAATTGGTTACGATACAGCTTTAAATACAGTTGTAGAGGCTATTGATAAAATTCGAGATACCGCTAATTCTCATAATCGACTTTTTTTGGTGGAAGTTATGGGACGTGATGCGGGAGATATTGCTCTTAACGCGGGAATCGGCGCCGGTGCTGAAGAAATATTGATTCCTGAACAAGATATGGGATTAGAACGTTTGTTAGAATCGTTAGATAGAAGTAAAAAATCTGGTAAAACATCTAGTATTGTGGTAGTTTCTGAAGGGGATCAAATAGGGAAAAATATATTTGAATTAGCAGAAAATATCGAGAAAAACTTGAAGGATTACGAAGTAAGAGTTTCTGTCTTAGGGCATATTCAACGTGGTGGAGCGCCAAGTTGTTACGATCGTGTTTTGGCAAGTAGATTAGGAGTGGGAGCTGTAGACGCACTTTTAAATGGTGAATCTAATGTAATGGTAGGGATTGTTCATAATAAAGTAAAATTAATTCCTTTTGCTGAAGCAATTAAATCTAGTAATCAATTTGACGTAAGTCTTGTACGTGTGGCAGATGTTATCTCTATATAAGTATTACTTTCTCGCATTCTATTTTTAAAAACTAAACAAATTCGCTAAATTAATTTTATATTAAATAAAAAAACTATGATAAAAACAGGAATAAATGGATTAGGCCGTATCGGTCGTTTGGTTTTAAGAGCAGCATCAAAAAGAAATGATATCGAGGTAGTTGCTGTTAATGATTTACTAGATATAGAGCATTTGGCTTATTTATTAAAATACGATTCAGTACATGGAAAATTTCCGGGAACTATAACCGTAGATAACAATTACCTAGTTATAAATGGCAAAAAGATTCGAGTTACTGCTGAAAAGAATCCTGAAAATTTAAAATGGAATGAGGTAGGAGCCGAAATTATTATGGATTGTACTGGGATTTTTAAAGAAGTAGATTCAGCTTCTGCTCATATTAAAGCTGGAGCAAAAAAAGTGGTTATTTCTGCACCTTCCAAAACTGCACCTATGTTTGTGATGGGAGTGAATCACAAAAGTGTAAAAGCTACAGATACAATCATTTCAAATGCATCTTGTACAACAAATTGCTTGGCGCCATTAGCGAAAATCATCAATGACGAATACGGAATTGAAGAAGCCCTTATGACTACTGTACACGCAGTAACTACTTCACAATCAACGGTAGATAGTGCCTCAAAGAAAAACTATCGTATTGGAAGAAATGCCTTAAACAATATTATTCCAACAACTACAGGTGCTGCAATAGCTGTTACTAAAGTAATCCCAGAACTTGAAGGGAAATTAACAGGGATGGCTTTTCGCGTTCCAACTACTGATGTTTCTGTGGTAGATTTAACTTTTCGCACCAAAAAATCTACAAACTACGAAGCCATAAAACAACTTTTCAAAAATGCTTCAGAGAATGAATACAAAGGACTTGTAAACTACACCGAAGACGAAGTGGTGTCTCAGGATTTTGTTTCAGACCCATATATTTGCACTTTTGATGCTAATGCTGGGATTGCGTTAAACGACAATTTTTTCAAATTAGTAGCTTGGTACGATAATGAATATGGGTATTCGTCAAAATTAGTAGATTTGACAGTTCATATTGCAACGCTATAAACTATGACCCTCATAACTGATGGTGGCTCGACAAAATGCGATTGGGTCCTGCTAGATAATTCAGGAAATGTACTCTTTAAAACTACAACTTTAGGTTTAAATCCAACGGTTGTGCCTAAAGAAGAACTTCTGTTTCGAATTTCTTCTAACGAAGCCTTAAAAAATGTATTTTCCCAAGTGGAAACACTTCACTTCTATGGAGCAGGTTGTGGTACCATAACTCCTAGAAGTATTTTAAAGGAAGTTTTAGAAGAGCTTTTTGTAAATGCAACTGTAAGTGTTTCAGAAGATTTAACTGCTGCGGTTTATTCTGCTACTTCAGTACCTGGAATTGTATGTATTCTAGGTACTGGCAGTAATAGCTGTTACTTCGACGGAAAAGTAATCCACTCACATATTCCTGCTTTAGGCTATATTTTAATGGATGAAGCTAGTGGTAATTATTTTGGGAAAAGATTGATTAGAGACTACTATTACAATAGAATGCCTGTCGAAATTGCATCAGAATTTGAAAAAAACTTCAATTTGAATGCGGACGACATCAAGATGAATTTATATAAAAAAGCAAATCCGAACACATATTTGGCTTCATTTGCCCAATTCATTTTTAGTTCTTCTTCTCAAAACAATAACATAGAGGGAAATGATTTAGGTAAGGACAAAATAAACTCATATTTTTACGCTCTTATAAAAGAAGGAATTTCAAATTTTATAGAATGTCGTATTCTAAGTTTTGAAAATGCAAGAGAAGTGCCAATACATTTTGTTGGTTCAATAGCACATTTTTCAGA
Source organism: Aequorivita sp. 609 (assembly GCF_014212065.1). Taxonomy (NCBI): domain Bacteria; kingdom Pseudomonadati; phylum Bacteroidota; class Flavobacteriia; order Flavobacteriales; family Flavobacteriaceae; genus Aequorivita; species Aequorivita sp. 609. The sequence goes on from NZ_JACJVM010000003.1 coordinate 130,184, forward strand.
ACAAATAATTAAAGAATGTTTTGACGAATACAATCTTGAATTGGGAAATATCGTACAACGACCAATCGATGGATTAATAGCGTATTATAAAAATAGAATTAAGTAAAAACACCAATCACCTATAAAATGCCCTTACCTGCGATAAATCCTACAAAAACAAATGCTTGGAAAGCCCTTGAAACCCATATTCAAGAAATAAAAAATAAGCAAATGCAGGATGTTTTTTTTAAAGAAACTACTCGTGCAGGCCGTTTTAAAATAGAATGGAAGGACTTTTATGTAGACTACTCTAAAAATAGGGTTACAGACAAAACAATTTCACTTTTACTTAACCTAGCAGAAGAGGTAGGTTTAAAAGAAGCTATAATCCAACAATTTTCCGGAAAACCTATAAACCAAACAGAAGGTAGAGCAGTTCTTCACACAGCGCTTAGAGATTTAAATAATCTTAAACCTGAAGTGGCTAGTACACTTCAAAAAATGAAGGATTTTTCAGAAGAAATAATAAGTGGAAAGCATAAAGGATTTTCAGGAAAACCGATAACAGATGTTGTAAATATTGGAATTGGAGGCAGTCATTTGGGCCCGGAAATGGTTATTGAAGCACTTCAATTTTATAGAAATCACTTAAATATTCACTTTATTGCGAATATCGATGGGGATGATGTAGAGGAAGTCTTAAAAAAACTAAATCCTGAAACCACATTATTTATAGTTGTTTCTAAAAGTTTCACAACTCAAGAAACTATCGTAAACGCTACAGTTGTCCGAGATTGGTTTTTAAGAAGTGCCGTTGAAGAAAATATTCAAAGTCACTTTGTAGCGGTTTCTGCTAATATAAAAGGTGCAATAGATTTTGGAATTTCAGAAGATAATATTTTTCCAATGTGGGATTGGGTAGGAGGTCGTTTTTCTCTATGGAGTTCCGTAGGACTTTCTATTTGTTGCGCTGTTGGTTATCATAATTTTGAGGCTATTTTAAAGGGGGCTTCAGAAATGGATGACCATTTTAAAAATGAAGAATTCGACAAAAACATTCCTGTAGTACTTGCTTTATTGTCAATATGGTACAATAACTTTTTTAAAGTAGAAAGTGAAGCAGTTGTAGCATATTCTCAATATCTAAATAAACTTGTTCCTTACCTTCAACAGGCTATAATGGAAAGCAATGGGAAGAATATTGACAGAAACGGGGACAAGATTAACTACCAAACTGGAACAATAGTTTGGGGGAATGTAGGTAGTAACTCACAACACGCATACTTCCAACTTTTACACCAAGGTACCAAACTTATTCCTACCGATTTTATTGGATTTTCAAAGCCTTTACTTGGTAATTTTAAAAACCACAATATTTTAATGGCTAATTATCTTGCTCAAACTGAGGCATTGTGGGAGGGTACATATAATAAAGAGGTTGAAAAGCCTTTTAAATTTTTCGAAGGAAATAAACCTACAAATTCAATTTTAATCAAGAAACTTACTCCAAACAGTCTGGGAAAACTTATTGCGATGTATGAGCACAAGCTTTTTGTTCAGGGGATTATTTGGAATATCTTCAGTTACGATCAATGGGGCGTTGAATTAGGCAAAACTGTTGCTAAGGGAACTCTAAGTTCTATAGAGAATAAAAATGCTACTGAAGTTAAAAATCCATCCACTCAAAATTTGATTAAAAAATTATTAGACTCTTAATTTAAAAAAAAATAAAGGATTCTATTTCCAAACTCACACACTTTTTATGGTTGTAAGTTTTTAATTGTGAGGGTTTTAAAGATTTTTATTATCTTACTTAAAAATCTATTTTAAAACCTTAAGCATATGCTCACAAAAGTTTACGGAAGTGCCGTTTTTGGTGTAGAAGCTACTACAATAACTGTTGAAGTTAATGTAGATAAAGGAGTTGGTTACCATTTAGTTGGACTACCAGACAACGCTATTCGTGAAAGTAATTATAGAATTGCAGCAGCGCTTCAAAATAATGGATATAAAATTCCAGGAAAGAAGTTAATTCTCAATATGTCGCCAGCAGATTTAAGAAAAGAAGGTTCGGCTTACGACCTAACTTTGGCTATGGGAATACTTATCGCTACAGAACAGATACAAGAACGGAATGCACTTTCAGATTTTATAATAATGGGAGAGTTGTCCTTGGATGGCAATTTACAACCAATTCGAGGAGCACTACCAATAGCTATTAAAGCAAAAGAAGAAGGTTTTAAAGGGATTATTTTACCAAATCAAAACGCAAAAGAAGCAGCTATTGTTGAAGGTTTGAACGTCTATGGAATCGATAACATTAAAGAAGTAATCGATTATTTCAATGAAGATATTCCATTAGAAAAAACTATAGTGGATATGGAAGCTGAGTTCTATAATCATCTAGAACACCCAGAATACGACTTTGCTGATGTAAAAGGTCAAGAATCTATTAAACGCTGTATGGAAATCGCTGCTGCTGGAGGACATAACATTATTTTAATAGGCCCACCAGGTTCTGGAAAAACTATGCTAGCCAAACGATTGCCAAGTGTATTGCCTCCTATGACACTTCAAGAAAGTCTCGAAACCACTAAAATACACAGTGTAGCTGGGCGAACTATGGAAAAAGGTGGGATTATGACTTCTAGACCTTTTCGCAGTCCTCATCATACTATTTCGGATGTAGCCCTTGTAGGAGGTGGGCAATATCCACAACCTGGAGAAATAAGTCTTGCTCATAATGGAGTGTTATTTTTAGATGAACTTCCTGAGTTTAAACGTGGAGTTCTCGAAGTAATGCGGCAACCTTTAGAAGATCGAGAAGTGACTATCTCTCGAGCAAAATTTACAGTTACCTACCCCTCAAGCTTTATGTTGGTAGCTAGTATGAATCCTAGTCCAGGCGGGTATTTTAATGATCCTGATGCCCCTGTGATGTCCTCACCAGCCGAAATGCAGCGTTATTTGAGTAAGATTTCAGGTCCGTTATTAGATAGAATCGATATACATATTGAGGTTACTCCAGTTCCATTTGAAAAACTTAGCGAAGAACGCCGTGGTGAAGCAAGTGTGGTTATTCGAGAGAGAGTTACTAATGCCAGGAAAATTCAGTCTCAACGCTTTTCTGATTTCGATAATATCCACTACAATGCGCAAATGGGAGTAAAGCAAATACGTCAGTTTTGTAAACTAGATGAAGATTCTTTAGGGCTGTTAAAAACAGCAATGGAAAAATTAAATCTATCCGCTCGAGCTTACGATCGAATTTTAAAAGTAGCAAGAACTATTGCCGATTTAGAAGCTTCTGAAAGAATAAACGGCAACCATATTTCTGAGGCAATTCAGTATAGAAGTTTGGATAGAGATGGTTGGTTTGGGTAAAAGATGACTGAGTGATTATGCTATTTTTTTTATTTAATTTTACTAAAGTCTAGATTTTGATTGTTGGTTCGTTTCTTGAACATAAGGTTTTAGTAGTACGTAGTAATAGGGATTAAATCAATTGATTAGGTGATTTTATTTTAAAGTAATTTTCAGCTAATTGATGGAAATGTTTATATGCTAGGTATAATCTATTTATCTTGCACTAAACTTTCTTATTTATGAAAAATCACTTGCTATATATTTTTTCAGCTTCAATAGTAATTAGTTGTAATAACCCCTCAAATAAAAATTCTGAAATTTCTAAAACAGAAGTTATATCAATGGAAAAATTTGAAGATCCATCATTTACACTAGCTGAAGCGAACAAATTAATTGAACTTCCTTTACATTGTGTTGCTACAGAATATCCTTATAAGCCTGGTGAAGTTTTAGAAAGTGAAGCAGATTTAGTAGAACCTATTAAGGTACATCCAATTTTTTATGGCTGCTTTGATTGGCATAGTGCTGTACATGGTTATTGGTCGATGGTTACACTTTTAAAGCAATTTCCAGATATGGACAAAGCCGAAGAGGTAAAGAATATTCTACAAGAGAAGATTACTGCAGAAAATGTAGCTACAGAGGTTGAGTATTTTAAAAAGCCTATCAACAGTTCCTTCGAAAGAACCTATGGCTGGGCTTGGTTATTAAAACTTGCGGAAGAATTACATAACTGGGATGATCCTACGGCTCGACAACTTGAAGAAAACTTAAAACCACTAGCTGATATTATTATTACTAGGTATAAAGAGTTTCTGCCGAAATTAAATTACCCAATTAGAGTAGGAGAACACTCGAATACCGCTTTTGGGTTAACCTTTGCTTACGATTATGCTAAAACAATAGGGGATGATGAGTTGAAACAACTTATAGAAAAACGAGCTAAAGACTTTTATTTAAATGATATAGATTGTCCTATTACTTGGGAGCCTAGCGGCTTTGATTTTTTGTCTCCTTGCTTAGAAGAGATAGATATTATGCAACGCGTACTTTCTAAAGATGAGTTTTTGAATTGGATAGATGCATTTTTGCCAGAATTGGCTAATGAAAATTATCAATTAAAAGTAGGAGAAGTAAGTGATAGAACTGATGGAAAATTAGTTCATCTAGACGGCTTAAACTTCAGTAGAGCGTGGGTTTTCTATGCCTTAGCTCGGGATTATCCAAAATACAAACACCTTAAAAATGTAGCTAATGAGCACTTAGCCTATTCTTATCCTAATTTGGTGGGGGATAGTTACGAAGGTGGACATTGGTTAGGAAGCTTTGCTATTCTTGCTTTAAATACGCTTCATAAATAGTAAGAATAATTCTGAGTTCAAATATTTTGGAGCTCTAAACTATTTACAAACATCCCAAAGCACATCAGTGGGAGTAGGGGCTTCAAATGTGAATTCTTCTTTTTGTACGGGATGAACTAAAGTTAGTTTTCTTGCGTGTAGATGAATGCTTCCATCGGGATTACTTCTGTCGAAACCGTATTTTAAATCCCCTTTTATCGGGCAACCAATAGAAGAAAGTTGTGAACGAATTTGATGATGTCTACCAGTTTCTAACTCAATTTCTAATAAGTAATAATTGTCTAGCTTCTGAATTAATTTATAATGAAGAATAGCTTTTTTACTTTCTGGAACTTCTTTTATGTGAGCATAAGACTTGTTTTGTTTAGGATTTCGCTTCAAAAAATGAATTAAAGTATCTTCCGTTTTTGGTGGAGCGTTTTTCACAAGTGCCCAGTATATTTTTTGAGTTTCTCTTTTGGCAAACAGTTTATTTAAGCGGGTTAGTGCTTTTGATGTTTTAGCAAATAAAACAATTCCGCTTGTAGGTCTGTCTAATCGATGAACAACACCCAAATATACCGCTCCAGGTTTATTATACTTTTCTGCGATATATTCTTTTACCACTTCGGAAAGAGGCATATCTCCGGTTTTATCTCCTTGAACGATATCGCCAGGACGTTTGTTTATAACTATTAGGTGATTGTCTTCATATACAACTTGAAGATTCTCTTTAGTGCTGTGATTTTTTGAAGTTCCGATTATTAAGTAATTTTAGAATTCAACTTTTCAAAAATAAGGAAAAGAAAATTTACTTAGTTTGTAAAAAAATGAATAATAAATAAAATAACTGTGGTTATAGGACGCTCTTAAGCACTACCTTTGCGCCAAACTATTAAAATGGAATCTTTTAACGACTTTAACCTAAATAAACAACTACAATTCGCAATAGACGATTTAGGCTTTGAAAAACCTACACCTATTCAGGCACAATCGTATTCGGTTATTTTGTCTGGTACAGACATGGTGGGTATTGCTCAAACAGGTACTGGAAAGACTTTTGCGTATATGCTGCCTATTCTTCAAGAATTGAAATTCTCGAAGGATATACATCCACGTGTTTTAGTAATGGTTCCCACGCGTGAACTAGTAATACAGGTTGTTGAAGAAATTGAAAAGTTTGGTAAATACTCTTCTGTACGTGTGATTGGAGTTTATGGCGGTACAAACATAAACAGACAAAAAGAAGCTGTTGCCGAAGGTGCAGATATAATAGTTGCTACTCCAGGACGATTGTACGATTTAGTGATTAGCCGAGCATTACAGCTTAAATCGGTTAAAAAAATGGTGATAGATGAAGTAGATGTTATGCTTGATTTAGGTTTCCGTTTTCAGCTTACCAATATTTTGGAACTGCTTCCAAACAAGCGTCAAAATATTATGTTTTCTGCAACAATGACAGATGATGTGAATGTATTTATTCACGATTTCTTTATTGCGCCAACTACTGTTTCGGTTTCGGTAAGTGGAACTCCTTTAGATAATATTTCACAATACGCATATAAAGTTAAGAACTTTTACACCAAAGCGAATTTGCTAAAGCACATCCTTCAGGATGAAAAAGATTTTAAGAAAGTACTTGTTTTTGTTCCTAATAAGAAGAGTGCCGATTTACTTTTCGATATTTTAGATGAATTTTTTGGAAGTGAAGTAGCCGTAATCCATTCAAATAAAACACAGAATTACAGGCTGCGTTCTATAGAAAACTTTAATGACGAAAAGACGCGTATTCTTGTGACTACAGATGTTATGGCGCGTGGGCTTGATTTAGATAAGGTTTCACACGTTATAAATTTCGACACACCATTGTATCCAGAAAACTATATGCACCGTATAGGAAGAACTGGTCGAGCGGAGCAGAAGGGAACGTCAATATTGCTTTATACGGAAGATGAAAATGAAGCGAAACAAGCCATTGAGAATTTGATGGATTTGAAGATTACTGAATTAAATTTTCCTGAAGAAGTTGAAATATCAAAGCAGTTAACCTACGAGGAGCAACCTAAGGTTTTAGAAATAAACAACCCCAATAATATAGAAGAGGTTGGACCTGCATTTCACGAAAAAAAGGAGAAAAACAGAAAAGAAAACTTAGGAGGTTCGTACAAACGAATAATTAAGCAGAAATATAAAAAACCTAAAACTAGAGGTGATAAAAATTATAACAAGAGGAATAAACGTAAATAAGCTATAACTATTTATCGAAATAGTAAGTTTTGAGTAAATTCTAAAAGGAAAAATCCAACTCACCCATAATTAATTTTAACTGATAACAGAATACTAATTACGAATCCTCGATTAACTTGAACTCAGAATCCCGTAATCCGATTTTAATAATTTTAGCGTTTTTCTCCATATATGTTATTTGGGGTTCTACGTATATGCTTAATAAAGTAGCTGTTACTGAGCTATCTCCGTTTTTTTTAGCTTCCATTCGCTTTACAACTGCAGGTGTACTTATCTTCATAATTGCTAAGGCAATGGGTAAAAGTCTTGCTATAACGCGTAAACAACTATTAAATACCATTATCGTTGGATTTCTTTTTCTTTCCTTTGGAAATGGAGTAATTGTTTGGGCATTAAAATACGTAGATAGTGGTTTTGCTGCATTGGAAATTTCTGCTCAGCCCTTGGTTGTCCTTTTTTTAATGAGAATTTTACAAGGAAAAAAGATTAAACTCATGTCTCTTATTGGGGTGGGGCTTGGTATACTAGGGATAACACTATTGGTTACTCAACAACAGATAGTAACTCAAGAAGGTTCAATAGTTGGAATGATAATGATTTTTGCCTGTATGCTTAGTTGGGCATTTGGTAGCTTATTTGTGGGAAAAGCAGAGTTTCCTAAAAACTTCTTTGTAAATACAGGGTATCAGATGTTTACGGGTGGAATTACACTTGCAATAGCCAGTTTGGCTTTTGGAGAAGCTTGGCTCGCACCAAACGAATGGAGTATGCAAGTACAATGGAGTATGGTATTATTAATAATTTTTGGAAGTATTGTAGCTTTTACATCTTTCAATTATTTATTAAAATCTGTTTCCCCAGATAAAGTTGCTACATCTACCTATGTGAATCCTCTTATAGCTTTATTTTTAGGATGGTATTTTTTAGATGAAGAAATAACCTCGCAGTCTTTAATCGCAGCTGCAGTGTTATTAACCGGAGTTTATTTTATAAATACGGCAAAGACAACTGTTACATTACCACGATTTACTAGTAAAATATTTAATAAGCATAAAAAAGAAGAGTTTTAGTAACGTCATTCACAAGGTCTAAAACTCCCTTTGTAAAAATAAAAAAGTCAGAAAATAATTGAATCATCGATTATTTACTGACTTAATTTTTTAGAAGAAGGTTATAGGTTTTTCTTAAAAGTACTTCGTTCCTTATGCTGCTCTGGTGAATAGTCTTTCCAAAGTAATTGTACAGCAGTATTTTCTTTTAATTCAGGATTTGTTTCAACGGTATGAATTCCTTTTGAATTAAATAAATTTTGCATTTCTTCGAAAATAATGGCTGTAACCCCCTTACCTTGGTATTCTGGATCAATTCCAATTAAGTAAAATGCAGCGGTATCATTCTTTTTCTGAGCTTTCAATATATGAGTCCAACCAAATGGAAAAAGCTTTCCATTGGCTTTTTTCAAGGCTTTAGAAAATGAAGGCATTACTATTGAAAAGGCAATTAGTTTTCCAGTTTCATCCTTAATACAACAAATGTAATCTGGATGAATAAAGTTGAAATACTTTTTTTTGTAATAATCTATTTGATATTGTTGAATGGGTACAAATGTTTGAAGCGTATTATAGGTTTTATTCAATAATCCAAACATCTCATCTACATAAGGTAAAATTTCTTTTTTATCCTTAAAACGAATTACCGAAAGCTTATATCGATCACGTACAATTTTCGAAAACTTAGCAACTTTTTCAAAAATTGTTTCTGGGATTCTTAACCTATATTCTACCCAAGTCGCTTGTTTTTCAAAGCCTAGTTTTTCAAAATGTTCGGCATAATAGGGGTAGTGATACCAAGTAATCATGGTGTTCATTTCATCAAACCCCATTGTTAGTATTCCAGCTTTTTCCATATTGCTGAAACCAACTGGCCCCTCGGTGTATTCTAAGTTGTGCTCTCTGCCTTTTTCATAAACTCTTTCCAATAGCGCTTTGGTAACTTCAATATCGTCTACCATATCAAGCCAACCGAATCGGATTTTCTTTTTTCCTTGTTCGTTAACTTCAAGATGGTTTAAAATTACGGCTATACGTCCAACAACTTTGTTGTTCTTATAAGCAAGGTAATACCAAGATTCTGCATTTTTAAAAACAGGATTTTTAGCCTTATCTAGCGTTTCCATTTCATCTTTAATAAGAGGAGGAACCCAATGCTTACAGTCTTTATATAGTTTAAATGGAAAAGTGACAAATTTTTTAAGATCACTTTTTGAGGAAATTAATTGAGTAGTAATCATATTGATTAATGCTATTTTTTAGCCGTTATTATCAGGAGTGAAGTCGTCTAAACGCTTTTCTTTTTTCTCTTTCTTTTTATCCTTTTTAGATTTCAATTTGTCTTTGGCTTCATCTTCCAAATACTCATCTTGTTTATGCATATCAAATCTATATGCTGCACCAACACGACCATAAAACATAGAAGGAGTGTCTTTTAAGCTATAAGTAAGCGAAAGGTCTACGTGAAAATCTTTATTAACTAAAACTGCTGCTCCGCCACGTATTAGTTGATCTGAGTAGAAATCACTTTTAAATCCTTGGTTTTCTAGAAAGATAGAGAAATATCGGTTGGTAGCGTGTGTAAGGGTAACGATATATCCGTAGGTAGGATAATCTGTAGTAACACGATCTACAATTAAGTTTGTTACAAATACCCAACCTCCAATCCAGTTATTTTGGGTGGATAATACAAACTTAGGGCTTATAGTGTTATCGCGTGGGGGTACAAAAGGATTAACAACATCTTCATCTATATAATCAAAGTTTGCACCTACATAGAGTGCCACAGCAGGAATTAAATCTTCTACTTGAAATCTATTATTCTTTTTCCAGCTATAAAGATTTGGACCTTCTAGTACTTTTTTACGATAAGGGTCGTAAATAAGGTATTTTAAGCCTAACGTATTACTCTTAAAATTTGCGACACTTCTTTTTTCTTCGGGTGTAAAATTGGTATAAGTGATATTATTTGACTGAAAATCTCCTATAAAGCTCACTTCTAATCGTTCTTTCCAAAACCCATATCTGATAGAATAATCAATATTTAATCCATTAGTTTCGGTATTTAGAAGAGAGTGTTTTTCTTTTCCAAGGCTCATACCTGCTTCAAACTGAAGTACATTTTTACCCACAGCAAAAGCACCTTGTGATACACCTGGACGATTGGTATTTATCATTTCGGTGTACTGGCCAAATGAATATTGACTAATAATTATCGTGATAAATAATGTAAATAAAAGCTTTATTTGCATAGTGAGTCAGGTTTAAATTCAAAGATAGAAGATTTTACCATTTATTTAATAATCTATATTCGTCTTTTTGCACCCCAATCCTTATTTTTGGAGACAATTTAGATTATTATGATTTCATTTCTTAAAACGATTTTAATCGTTCTATTGATATATTTCGGACTTAAATTTTTATTTAGGCTCGCTACTCCTTATTTAATGCGTTACATTTCTAAAAAAGCTAATCAAAAGTTTGAAGAGTTTTTTAATACAAATTCAACTGCAGCTTCTCATCAACAACGTGAAGGAGATATAAGTATCGATAAAATGCCCTCACGAAACTCTCGAACCGCTAATAAAGTAGGGGAGTATGTTGACTATGAAGAAGTAGAGTAAATTTGGTTACCTATTTCTTCATAGCAACCACCTAATTATTTATTTTAACTTTCAAGTTTAGCGGAAAGCTCGAACCAACGTTCAGTTTTTTTATCTATTTCATCTATAATTTCCTGAAGTTTAATAGACTGCTTATCTATTTCTTCACCATCCCAATTTTCTGTTGCAAATTTATTTTGAAGCGTTTCTCGTCTGTTCTCTAAATTCGCTATTTCCTTTTCAAGTTTATTGTATTCCTTTTGCTCGTTATACGTTAGTTTAGCAGGACTTGAAGATTGTTTCCAATCTTTTTTTACTTTTGTAGCTGCTTCACTAGCCTCACGCTTCTCTTGAATATTGCTGTCTTCATAAGTCCTAAAATCGGAATAATTTCCAGGGAAATCTTCGACTTCTGCGTTTCCACGGAACACAAAAAGGTGATCTACAATCTTATCCATAAAGTATCTATCGTGGGAAACCACTAATAAACACCCAGGGAAATCTAACAGAAAACTTTCTAAAACATTTAAAGTAACTATGTCTAAATCGTTTGTGGGCTCATCCAGAATTAAAAAGTTTGGGTTTTTGATTAGTACCGTACATAAATACAGACGTTTTCTTTCACCGCCACTAAGCTTTTCTACATAATCGTATTGTTTCTTAGGATCGAAAAGAAAACGTTCTAATAACTGCGAAGCTGAAATCTGTCTTCCTTTTTTAAGTGGAATATACTCCCCGAATTCGCGAATAACATCTATAACCTTCTGACCCTCTTTTATATTGATACCTGCTTGGGTGTAATATCCAAACTTAACGGTTTCTCCTATTACAACTTTCCCCGAATCTGGTTTTAAGGCACCTGTAAGGATATTTAAGAACGAAGATTTTCCAGTTCCATTTTTTCCAATAATCCCTACACGTTCACCACGGTTAAAATTATATTCAAACTTGTCTAAAATTTTCTTTTCACCAAAAGATTTTGAAACACTGTGAAACTCAACAACCTTAGTTCCCATTCGTTCCATATTTAGCTCAAGTTGAACTTGGTGGTCGTTTCTTCGCTTGCTTGCACGTTCCTTTATATCGTGAAAGTCATCAATTCGACTTTTGCTTTTAGTTGTTCGCGCTTTTGGTTGACGACGCATCCAATCTAATTCTTTTTTGAATAGTTGTTTTGCTTTTCCAGTTTCGGTAGCTTCATTTTCTATTCTAGCATCACGCTTTTCGAGATAGTAGCTATAATTTCCTTTGTAGTTATAAAGTACTCCTTCATCAAGTTCTACTATTTCATTACATACGCGCTCCAAGAAATATCTATCGTGCGTAACCATAAATAGGGTGAAGTTTTCCTTTGCAAATAGATTCTCTAACCATTCAATCATTTCGAGATCCAAATGGTTTGTAGGTTCATCCATTATTAGCAAGTCAGGTGTGGTAAGCAGAGCGTTTGCCAGTGCTAATCGTTTTTTCTGTCCGCCACTAAGCTTGCCAACTTTAGCGTGTAAATCTTCAAGCTTTAATTTAAAGAGGATTTGTTTGTAACGTGTTTCGAAATCCCAAGCTTGATGTGCTTCCATATCGTCAAAAGCTTTTTGATAGGCTTCTGAATCGTTAGGGTTTTCTATTGCGTGTTCGTATCGCTCTATTATTTTAAGAATAGGGTTATCTGAAGAAAAAATAGTTTGCTCTACAGTAAGCTCAGGATTTAAATCTGGTTCTTGAGGGAGATAAGAAATTTTTAGTCCTTTTCTAAAAACAACATTTCCGGTATCGGCTTTGTCATTTCCAGCGATAATATTTAGGAGGGAAGTTTTTCCTGTTCCATTTTTGGCTACGAAACCTATTTTTTGTCCCTCGTTAATTCCGAAGGAAATATTTTCAAACAATACCCGCATCCCAAAGGATTTAGATATATTTTCTACTGAAAGATAATTCACAATTTTAATTTTTCACAAATGTAATGAAATAGCAGATAGGGTTTCATTATTTGCAAGTCTATAAAACGCCAAACTAAGATAATAAAAGAATATTAAGTATTCTTTTTTATTTTTAAGGTTGTTTTGATGAGATACTGTTGTAATTAACTTTCAGTTTCGATATTAACACCTATTTTAGTTATAAATGTAATAATGTTTCATTATTAATTGTGTTAGTTTATATTTGTTCATCAACACTCTAAGCTCTTTATGAAGTTTACATATATATTATTGTTTTTATTTTTGGTTATCTGTACTAGTTCATGTATTTCTACAAAGCAACTTACCTATTTACAGGAAAATCAGTCGAAAACAGACACCCTTTCAATTTTACGTAAAAGACCAGAACCTTACAGGCTGCAGATTAATGATCTATTAAGTATTCGCGTAAAAGCTTTAGATCAAGAAACAGTGGGTATATTTAATCCCATAAGTGATGCTAATCCCAATGCAACTGGTGAGGAAAAATTGTACTATGATGGTTTTGTAGTAAACGACCATGGTAACATTCGAATTCCAAGTCTTGGAGAAATAAATGTATTAGGTTATACAATCGAAGAAGTGCGTGAAAAGCTCGAGGATAGACTGTTAAAAGATTACTTTAAAGCAGAAGCCAATGTTTTTGTAACTGTAAAATTAGCTGGTATTCGTTATACCATTAATGGAGAAATAGGAAGACCTGGTTCAAATATCATTTATCGCGACCAAGTAAGTATTATGGAAGCAATCGCAAATAGTGGTGATATTTTAATGACTGGCGATAAAAGTGATGTTGTAATAATAAGGCAGTATCCCGCAGGACAAAAAGTACATCATATCGATTTAACTTCTATTGATGCAATGAGCTCGGATTATTATTTTATTAAACCCAACGATTTAATTTTGGTTAATCCACTGCCACAAAAGTCTATTGGAACAGGTACAACGGGGTTACAGTCATTTACAACAATTGTATCCATTACCTCGGCGTTGATAACTACTATTTTACTTTTTACCAGATTATAAGTTATGAACGACGAATTTGAAATAAACGAATCTCACGCTACTTTTGATTTCAAAGGATTTTTAATACGACTATTGCGTCACTGGCCTTTGTTTTTAATTTCGTTAGCAATTGGATTCACAATAGCCTATTTTGTAAATATCCGGAAACAGCCAATTTATTTAATAGATAATGTAATTTCTATCAAAGACGATCAGAATCCATTTTTCACATCTAATACAAGCCTTACTTTTAATTGGGGAGGGACTACAGATAAGGTAAATACGGCTATAATTACTTTAAAATCAAGATCTCATAATGAAAAAGTAGTTGAGCGATTACAATATTATACCAACTATCTTAAAGATGGAAAATACGAGCAGATAGATGCTTATCAACAAACGCCATTTTATGTAAGTGTGGACACGGTAGGCCCACAAATGCTAGGTCATCAAATTCAAATAATTTTTAAAGACTCGGTAAATTTTGAGTTTAGCACTACTTTTCCTGAAAGTGGTAGTATTACAGTGCAAGACTACACTACTAAGGAGAAACAAAATATAGCAGTTACACCAGGTAGTTTCTCGAAAAACTTTAAAATAGGCACTCATATTAAACTTCCGTTTTTTAATGGAACATTTATGCCAAACCCTGAAGTAGGGGTGAACCCTGGTGTTAAATACTATATTTCGTTTGGTGATTTTGATGCTGTAGTAAGAAGATATCTTGGCATTCGCGTAGAACCAGAAAGCAAAGGTTCTTCGGTGTTGAAAATGAGGCTAACAGGTCACAACAAAATGCGTTTAGTAGATTATTTAAATACATCTGTGAGCGTGTTAAGTGAAAACATGTTAGAACGAAAGAACCTTTTTGCAACGAAAACTATAAAGTTTATTGACAGTAGTCTAGCTCAAAAATCGGAAGAATTATCTAATGTTGAAGATGAGTTAAATAGATTTAAAAATAAAAATGCCATTTTTAATCTTGAAGCTGAAGGGTCTGATATTACTGCTAAATTAAGTGAGTTAGATTTGCGTAAAGAATCAGTTAATCGAGAGCTAAATTATTACGAAACTTTAGAAAGTTACCTTATTAGTCGTTCCGACTATAGAGATGTGCCGGCGCCTTCAGTTGCAGGAATTTCTGAAGCGAGTATTGTAAGTGGTGTAAGCAGAATTGTAAATTTAGCGGAAGAACGAAATAAACTTCAATATTCATTTAAAGAAGGAGCACCTATATTCAGTGATATAGATCGAAAAATTGATGCAGTAAAATCAGTTTTACTCGAAAATATTCGTTCATCAAAAAGTTTAAAAAAGGAGGAGTTAAGATATATTAATGGTGAAATAGGTCGCAATGAAGGCAAAATCCGGAAGTTGCCTAAAGAACAACAAGATTTACTTAAAATTGAAAGACGCTATAACTTAAGTCAAGGTACTTACAATCTCTTTCTAGCAAAAAGAAGTGAAGCAGGACTGGTAAAAGCGGCAAACGTTAGTGATGTTATGGTAATCGATTCGGCCAAGGATACTGGTGGTGGGAAAATTGGCCCAAACACACAACTCAACTATATGATGGCAGCATTGTTGGGCTTGCTATTTCCATTTTTGATAGTATTTGCACGTTTTTTCCTAGATACAAAAGTAAATGGCATTGATGAATTAAAACGATTAACTCCAATTCCTGTATTAGGAGTTATTGGAAACAATCCAATAAAATCGAATTTAGCGGTAATTTCAAAACCAAAATCCTCAATTGCTGAAGCTTTTAGAGCTTTGCGATCGAGTTTACAGTTTATCTATAGAAAACAAGGAATTAAAGGGTCAAAAACAGTATTAATAACAAGTTCTATTAGTGGTGAAGGAAAAACGTTTTGCTCTATAAATATGGCTACTGTTTTTGCACTAAGCGGCAAAAAAACTGTTTTACTCGGGCTAGACCTTAGAAAGCCTAAGATATATGGGGATTTTAACTTACATAATGAGAAAGGAGCGGTTAACTATCTTATAGGTGAGTCTGAAATTGATGAAATAATTCAAAACACAGAATTGGAAAACCTAGATATTATAACCTCAGGTCCAATTCCACCAAACCCGTCGGAGTTGTTAATCGATTCGCCTTTAGAGAGTCTTATAGAAATTTTAAAAGAAAGGTATGACTACATTATCATCGACTCCCCACCTTTAGGATTAGTATCTGATTCCCTAGAGCTTATTAGATATGCGGATGCTACTTTGTATGTTGTAAGATTTAATTATACTCATAAAAACATGCTCACATTTGTAAATGAAAAGTATAAGTCTGGTGAAATTAAACATATAAGTATTGTACTTAATGACTATGTTGAGAAAGCAGGAAAAGGATATGGGTATGGTTACGGATATACATATGGCTATGGTGTAGATGGATATCATGAAAACGACAAAAAGCCTTCAATTTCTGAAAGAATTAAGAAGACTTTAAAGAGGTAGTAACTCTTAATCTAAATTTTTCCTTTAATTTTGCAGTCTTAAAAATTTATCATAACTAAAACATTGTAAATGATTCAAAATCCCACAATTGCTGTTATTGGCCTTGGATATGTAGGTTTACCACTTGCTGCTGCCTTTGCTGAAAAATATAAAGTAATAGGTTTCGATATTAATGCAGAACGCATTTCGCAATTACAAAACGGAGAAGACCTTACATTAGAACTTTCTTCGGAAGCATTAAAAAACGTTTTATCCAAAAATGACGGCATTGGGTTAACAGTTACAGATAATCCAGCTGACATGGAAAGTGCAACTGTATATATTGTAACCGTACCAACTCCAACAAATAAATACAATCAACCTGTTTTAATTCCTCTAGAGCGCGCAAGTGAAACAGTAGGGAAAATATTGAAAAAAGATGATGTGGTTATATACGAGTCTACTGTATATCCAGGGGTTACAGAAGATATTTGTGTTCCTATTTTGGAAGAACATTCAGGATTGAAGTTCAATAAGGACTTTTACGCTGGTTATTCTCCAGAACGTATTAATCCGGGAGATAAAGAACATACTGTAACTAAAATTATGAAAGTTACATCAGGTTCTACACCAGAATCAGCAAAATATATCGATGAGTTATACGCTTCTGTAATCACGGCTGGAACACATCTAGCATCGTCTATTAAGGTAGCGGAAGCTGCAAAAGTTATTGAAAACTCTCAACGTGATATCAATATAGCATTCGTGAATGAGTTGTCTAAAATATTCCGTCTATTAGATATTAATACAAACGATGTTTTGGAAGCTGCAGGAACAAAATGGAATTTCTTAAAATATAGTCCAGGTTTAGTTGGTGGGCATTGTATAGGTGTAGATCCATATTATCTAGCACAAAAGGCTCAAGAAGAAGGGTATAACCCTGAAATTATTCTAGCTGGACGTCGTATGAATGACGGAATGGGACAATATGTGGCCCAAGAAGTTGTAAAGCTTATGATTCGTAAAGAATGTAAAGTTAAAAACGGAAATATCTTGGTTATGGGTATAACGTTTAAAGAAAACTGTCCCGATATAAGAAATACTAAAGTTATAGACGTAATTACTGAATTAGAAAAATATAACTTAAATATTGATGTTTACGATCCTTGGGCTAATCCAAGTGAAGTTGAAAAGGAATTTGGAATTTCAATGATAACTGATGCTTCTAAATTACAAAAAGATTATAACGCAGTTGTTGTAGCTGTTCCACATAATGAGTTTAGAAGTTTTGAAATTAAAAATCACATGTCTGAACCATGTGTGGTATTTGACGTAAAGTCTTTATATCCTAAAAACACCGTTGACGGCACTTTATAATGAAAGAAAACATATATCACAATAACGACTTATCTTCTTTTTCCTTTTTAGTTACTGGTGGTGCAGGATTTATAGGTTCGAACCTTGTAGCTTATTTGTTAGAGAATAACGCAAAAAAAGTACGTGTATTAGACAACCTTTCTACAGGTTCCTTAGATAATCTTGCAGAGTTTAATGATGACTCTCGTTTTGAATTTCTTGAAGGAGATATCCGTGATTTACAAACCTGTAAAGATGCTATGGATGGGATAGATTACGTTTCTCATCAAGCTGCTCTAGGGTCTGTACCTCGTTCTATCAATGATCCTGTTACTTCCAATGAAGTAAATGTTTCAGGGTTTCTTAATATGTTGGTTGCTCAGAACGAAAGTAAGACAGTAAAGAGATTAGTTTACGCAGCCTCTAGTTCAACTTATGGTGATAGTAAATCATTACCCAAGATTGAAGATAACATAGGAAAACCACTTTCTCCGTATGCAGTTACTAAATTGGTAAATGAATTATACGCAGACGTTTTTTATAAAACCTATGGCACACCAACAATAGGGTTGAGATATTTTAATGTCTTTGGACCAAAACAAAGTCCAACAGGCGCTTATGCAGCGGTAATTCCATTGTTTATGCAGGCATTAAAAGATGGGAAATCTCCAACTATGCACGGCGATGGTGAACAGACTCGTGACTTTACATTTGTTCAAAATGCTGTTCAAGCAAATGTTAGAGCATTTTTCGCTGAAGATAAAGCTGTAAACGAGGTTTTTAATATTGCATTTGGTGAAAGAACAAGCTTAAATCAATTATGGGATAAGCTGAAAAGTATTTCAGAAAAAGAAATTGAAGCAACTTATGGACCACCAAGAAGAGGGGATGTAAGAGATTCTCTTGCTAATATTGAAAAAGCAAATAATCTAATGAATTACAAGCCTTTATATTCAGTTTCTGAAGGACTTAAAATTACGTGGGAAGCATTTATGAAGCAGTAAGTTTCTCACTCATTAAATTATAAAATATTAAAGCTCCAAATTTCAAAATTTATTGTTTTGAAACTTGGAGCTTTTACTTTATAGCTATTTGTATTTATTTCTTTTTAAAGTCTAATGAAAGTGAATTAACGCAATATCGTTGACCTGTTGCAGTAGGGCCATCATTAAAAATATGTCCTAAATGGCTGCCACAACTAGCACAGAGTATTTCCGTACGAATCATTCCGAGTGTAGTATCTTTTACGTATTCTGTTGACCCTTCAATAGAATCGTCGAAAGAAGGCCAACCACAATTACTTTCAAACTTATTGTTGCTTTCAAAAAGTGGGGTGTTACAAGCTCCACACACATAGGTTCCGTCTTCAAATGTCAGATTGTATTCCCCAGTTCGAGGAAATTCGGTCCCTTTTTCGCGTAGAATGTGATAGCGTTTGTCACCTAATTCTTTTCGCCATTCGGCTTCAGATTTACTAATTGGATATTTTTTTGAATTACTCATCTTTTGGAATAAATTTTAATGCAACGCCGTTAATTCAATGTCTTTTACCAGTGGTTTCTTTTGGACCATCATTAAACACATGACCTAAATGACCACCGCAGGTAGCACAATGTTCTTCAACTCGTGTATAGCCTAGTTTTTTGTCGGTAGAAAAAGCAACATTACCTTTTATTTCTCTATCAAAACTTGGCCAACCTGTACCACTATCAAATTTATGTTCACTTTTAAAAACTGCTGTTCCGCAACCTGCACAAACATAAACACCTTCTTCATCGTTGTTGTTCAAGTCGCTAGAAAATGCACGTTCAGTAGCTTCTTGTCGCAAAACACTATAGGCTAGGGGTGAAAGTTGAGCTTTCCATTCGGCATCGGTTTTTGTTACCTCAAACGGAATTTGTTGCTCCTCCTTACTTTTTTGAGCAGGAGAATTACAACTAATAAGTAATGAAGTCAATATTATTATTGAACTTAATAACTTCATCTTAAAATTCGATTTTTTCAACTTCAGAATCATCTATTTGCATAAGTTCTAATAAATCCTCCATCGATGGATTTGTTTTAGCAAACTCTGCAGGTACAACAGCAATTCGAAATGTTTGATTATCTAATACAGACCCATCGTTTAATGTAGAAAGGTCGAAATTACCCTCAATAATCATTTGAACATCTACAAATGTATTGGTAAAAATATACTGAATGATATCACCATTGTTATAAAATATGTTTTGTGGTAAAGGGCTCCAAACATCAGCCATAGTACCGCCACCAATTCCAGCTTGACCTTCATATCTATAAACCAGAACTACATCACTTTCATAAACTGTAAAAGGAAAACCTATATATGGTGAACTAAATATGTTATTTCCATTTTCATATTGGAAATCCACGGTTGTTTCAAAAACTTGAGCTAAAAAGTCTTGTCCGTCTTGTCCTGGAGGTCCTGGATCGCCTTCACAAGAAGTAAATAAAATGGTTGAAGACAGTGCTAAAAAGAGAAGTAAATTTTTCATAATGCTATATTTTAAGATTTCATATCAAAGTTTACAAAAGTCATTCCAACTTTATAAAGTCTATAAATATAAGGGCTTAAAACGTCTTCATATATTAAAGAAACAATAAAATTTTCATTTGTGGAACAATATTTGAATTTTAGAATTTTTTTATAATATTAATCAATTTTATATATCTAAATTTAACTCTTTAACATAACACTTATATTTATGATACTTAGAAAATCACTTATAACACTCTTATTAGGAGTAGTGGTTGTTGCTTGTAGCACCAATCCATTTACAGGAAAGCAAACATTGGCTTTGGTTCCAAATTCGCAAATTTTACCAATGGCTTTTCAGCAATACGATCAGTTTTTATCTGAAAATAAAGTTGTTAAAGGTACGGCAGATGCTAATATGGTTAAAAGTGTTGGTCAAAAAATGGCTGCGGCAGCAGAGCGTTATCTCAATGCAAATGGCTATGCAGGTTACCTAACAGATTATCGTTGGGAATACAATCTTATTGAAAGTAAAGACGTAAATGCTTGGTGTATGCCTGGTGGTAAAATTGTAGTTTATACAGGTATTCTTCCTGTAACTAAAACCGAAGCTGGACTTGCTGCAGTAATGGGGCACGAGGTTGCTCATGCCTTGGCAAACCACGGACAACAGCGTATGAGTGCTGCACAATTACAACAATTAGGAGCAGTAGCAGGAAATGTTGCCTTGGCTAATAACCCTGAAAATCAACAAATCTTTAATACCGCTTATGGTCTTGGAAGTAATTTGGGTGTAATGCTTCCTTTTAGTAGAAGTCACGAAACAGAAGCAGATCATATTGGGTTGATATTAATGGCAATTGCTGGATACGAGCCTATGGCAGCTGCACAACTATGGGAGCGTATGCAAGCTCAATCACAAGGAGCACCACCAGAGTTTTTAAGCACTCACCCTGCTAGTACTACAAGAATTCAAAATATTAAAGGTTGGGCTGCAAGTGCAAAAGCAGAAGCCAGAAAATTTGGAGTTACAACTTTTAAAAATTAGTATTTAAAATATTTCAACTTAATTAAAATCCCGTTTGTAGCGGGATTTTTTTATTAGTTTAGCGACTTATAAATTTAACCGAATATTTTTTATGCCATATTTACCTAAAGGAAGTAAAAAACTTTTGAATGCTTGGGCATTTTATGATTGGGCTAATTCGGTTTATAGTTTGGTAATTGCCTCGGCAATTTTTCCTATATACTACCAAGCATTATTTAAATCTGCTAATGTAGAGACTGTAAATGTTTTAGGAGGTGCTATCAGAAGCACTCCTTTAATTAGTTACACCACTGCAGCAGCATTTTTAATTGTCGCTTTAATTTCACCCATACTTTCAGGAATTGCCGATTATGTAGGTAATAAGAAGAGCTTTATGAAATTTTTCTGTTATCTCGGGTCTGTTTCTTGCATGGGACTTTATTTTTTTAGTATTGAAAATATTTACATTAGCCTGCTGTTTTATTTCTTCGGACTAATTGGCTTTTGGGGAAGTTTAGTTTTCTACAATTCGTATTTGCCAGACGTTGCATTTCCTGAACAACAGGACAGAATTAGTGCTAGAGGATATTCAATGGGATATGTAGGAAGTGTTATTTTATTGCTTTTTAATTTGGCAATGGTAATGAAACCTGAGCTTTTTGGATTTGGAGAGGGCGGTGAAGCAAGTATGAAAGCTATGAAATGGTCCTTTGTAACTGTGGGGATTTGGTGGATTGTTTTCAGTCAATATTCCTTTTATTTTCTTCCTAAAGGTAACAAAAGTGGAAAAAAGGTTAGTGCCCAAATATTTTTAAATGGATTTAAAGAATTAAAAGGTGTTTACAATTCCCTATCAGAAAATATTCAACTTAAAAGATATTTAGCGGCCTTCTTTGTTTATAGTATGGCGGTTCAAACAGTAATGTTGGTTGCCACGTATTTTGGAGAACAGGAAATAGCTTGGGGTGGCGATGATAATAAAACAATGGGGTTGATTGTAAGTATTCTTATAATTCAATTGGTAGCAGTAGGTGGAGCTACATTAACCTCACGTGCTTCAGAAAAATATGGAAATATCTTTGTGTTAATTTCGATTAATATAATCTGGGTTTTTATTTGTGTTGTAGCCTTTTTTATAGAATCTCCGACACAGTTTTATGTTACGGCCGGAGTTGTAGGTTTGGTAATGGGAGGAATTCAGTCGTTATCTCGCTCTACATATTCAAAGTTTTTACCTGAAACAAAGGATACAACTTCATACTTTAGTTTTTATGATGTTGCTGAAAAAGTTGGTATCGTAATAGGAATGATGATATATGGTTTTATAGACCAAATAACTGGGAGTATGCGTAACTCAATTTTATTTTTAGTTTTATTTTTTGTTACAGGAGTAATTTTACTCTTAAGAGTTCCAAGAAATAAAAACTTTTAAACAATTTTTGTTTAAGTTTGTCTCTATTATATTCCAAACAACCTACCGGATGAAGAAAATTAATTTTTTTAAAGTTGTACTTTTGGCATTACTTACTTTTCAATTTATTGCCTGTGAAGACGAGCCTCTAACTGGAGATTTTCCACAAGATGATGACACAAACGCTGAAATAGGCCAATTTAAAGCTTTAGTGGATGGCAATCAATTTATAGCAGCCACTACAGACGCTTCATTGTCATCAGAAAATGAATTGGTAATTACTGGAACAAAAGTTACTGGCGAAAAAATTAAACTTACGGTATTTAATGCTGCTGTAGGAGTTTTTGATTTAAGTGCAAATCAAAATCTAGGGTCTTACTATGATACTTCTATAAATGAAAGGCCATTTAATTCATCATTAGCAAATGGTGGTTCTGGAGAAATTGAAATCACTGAAATAAATACTCAAGAGTTAACTATATCTGGAACTTTTAAATTTGTTGGGTTTAGAGTAAAAGTGGATAGTAATGGCGAAACAGTTTTAGATGGCAATGGAGATCCTGTTTTAGAAAGCATTGATATTACTAAAGGAACCTTTAATGCCATTCCTTATGTTGACGGCGGAAGTGGAAATGGTGGAAACGGCGGAAATCCATTAGATGAATTCTTCGCAAAAGTTGACGAAGTTGGGTTTATAGCTGATAGCATTTCTGTTACAGAACCTATTGTTGCAAATACTAGAATGCTTAAGATTGAAGCATTTAACGATGAAGGAACTTCTATACGAATAGACATACCAAAGTCCTTAGGAATAGGAACTCACAATATGGTGAATATATCAAACGGTACAGACTTAATTGGGCTTTACAATGCTGGTGGTGGTTCAGAGTTTTTAACTTCAAACCCGGGAACACTAACAATCACAGAGTTTGATTTAGAGTTAGGTATTTTAAAGGCTAACTTCTCCTTTAGAGCAAATGACCCATTAGGACAAGTTGGTGATGAAGTGCTAGTTACTGAAGGTAGATTAACTGCTCATTTTGAAGGAGTGCCTGGGGGTAATAACTTATTTAAGGCAAAAATAGGAGATGCATCGTATAATCCTTTAGATATTGAGGTAACTACTGATGTTGTTAACCAATATCCTACAATAACCATTACTACAAATATAGAAAGCCAACGTATGGTTTTAACCTTCCCTGCGACTATTTCAGAGGGTACTTATGCAATGGGTACAGAAGTAATTGAAGGAAATGAAATTGTTGGGACTTATACTCCTGAAGTAGGTACATCAATAGATTTTATATCAAATCCAGGTACGCTTACAATTACTAATTATAACTATCAAGAAAATACAATTCAGGGAATTTTTACATTTAAAGCCAAGGACTTAAATGAAGTAGATCCTACAATCTACAATATTACTGAGGGTTCTTTCTATCTCGAATTAGAGTAATTTCTACATAATATTTTTTAAAAGTCGTTTTTATAATATTTAAAAACGACTTTTTTATTGGTGATTTTTGTGCTTGAACTTCTAATCTTATATCATAGACTGGCACAACTCTTGAATTACTATAGGTGGAAGACTGGAGATAGTTTGATTTTCAGGGTTCTTGCGCAAAAAAGTTAAAAAAAATCAATAATAAGAATTGTGTTTGCTTTTAAAAGTGACACAATGTCCTAATACAATATATGGCTAAATCAAAATTCACATCAATAGACAAGTTGTCATTTCAAGATTTACATGAAGATTCTGAGTTCATTCCGTTAATGTCTGCTGAAGACGAAGACGCAATGCACAAGGAGGAACTTCCTGAAATACTTCCTATTCTACCTTTAAGAAACACAGTGTTGTTTCCAGGAGTTGTAATTCCAATTACTGCTGGAAGAGATAAATCTATTAAGTTAATTAATGAAACAAACAAAGGAAACAAGGTAATAGGTGTAGTTTCTCAAAAAGATGAAAATGAGGAAGAACCAGGTGTGGCTGATATCAATACCGTTGGTACAGTTGCTCAAATACTTCGTGTTCTTAAAATGCCTGATGGTAATACTACAGTAATAATTCAAGGTAAAAAACGCTTTGAAGTTGCTGAAGTTATAACTACAGAACCTTATATGACGGCTACAATTAGAGAAGTAGCAGAAGCAAGACCAGAGAAGGATAGCGATGAGTTTAGTGCTATTATCGACAGCATTAAAGAAATGGCTTTGCAAATCATTAAGCAAAGTCCTAACATTCCAACTGAAGCTTCTTTTGCAATTAAAAACATAGAAAGCCCAAGCTTTCTTATAAACTTTGTTTCATCAAATTTAAATATTGAAGTAGAACAGAAACAAGCGCTTTTAGAAATTAACAATCTAAAAGAACGCGCTTTGGAAACGCTTCGATATATGAATATGGAAATTCAAAAGTTGTCGTTGCGAAATGATATCCAAAGCAAGGTTCAGAGTGATATTAATCAGCAACAACGCGAGTATTTTCTTCAGCAACAAATGAAAACCATCCAAGAGGAATTGGGAGGTTCTTCTATGGAGCAGGAAATCGAAGAAATTCGCGAACGTTCTAAAGACAAAAAATGGAGTGAAGAAGTAAACAAGCACTTCCAAAAAGAACTTTCTAAATTACAACGAATGAATCCGCAGGTTGCCGAATTCAGTATTCAGCGTAACTACTTAGACTTATTGCTTGAACTTCCATGGAATATATACAGTAAAGATAAATTCGATTTAAAAAGAGCTAGAAAAATCCTCGATCGCGATCACTATGGTCTTGACGATGTTAAAAAACGTATTATTGAATACCTCGCTGTTTTGAAACTTCGAAACGATATGAAGTCGCCAATTCTTTGCCTTTACGGACCTCCAGGTGTTGGTAAAACATCCTTAGGAAAATCGGTAGCAGAAGCTCTAGGTAGAAAATATGTAAGAATGAGTTTGGGAGGACTACGTGATGAGGCAGAAATTCGAGGTCATAGAAAAACTTACATAGGCGCTATGCCTGGAAGAATTATTCAAAGTATAAAAAAGGCAGAAACAAGTAACCCAGTCTTTGTTTTGGACGAAATAGATAAGATTTCTGCAAGTAATCAAGGAGATCCTTCATCAGCTATGCTTGAAGTGCTTGATCCGGAGCAAAACAATGCGTTTTACGATAACTTCTTAGAGTTAGGCTACGACCTTTCAAAAGTTATGTTTATCGCTACGTCTAACAGTTTAAGCACCATTCAGCCAGCTTTATTGGATAGGATGGAGATTATAAATGTAACTGGTTATACTGTTGAAGAAAAAGTTGAAATTGCTAAAAGACACTTATTGCCAAAGCAATTAAAAGAACATGGATTAACCAGTGATTCTTTAAAAATCGCAAAACCACAACTTGAAAAAATTGTGGAAGGCTATACTCGTGAAAGTGGGGTTCGTGGTCTTGAGAAACAAATTGCTAAAATGGTGCGTTATGCAGCTATGAAAATAGCAATGGAGGAAGAATACGATGTAAAAGTAAGCAATGAAATAATTGTTGAAGTATTAGGTGCTCCAAAAATGGAACGTGACAAATACGAAAACAACGAAGTTGCAGGAGTAGTAACCGGATTAGCTTGGACTCGTGTAGGTGGTGATATATTATTTATAGAATCGGCACTTTCAAAAGGTAAAGGAGCATTAAATATGACTGGTAACCTTGGGAAAGTAATGAAGGAGTCTGCTACAATTGCATTAGAATACATTAAGTCTAATGCAGAAAAACTAGGAATAGATCCAGAGATTTTTGACAAATACAATGTTCATATTCACGTGCCAGAAGGAGCAACTCCTAAAGATGGCCCAAGTGCGGGAATTACAATGCTTACTTCTTTAGTGTCGTTATTTACACAAAGAAAGGTGAAGAAATCTATTGCAATGACAGGAGAAATTACGCTTCGAGGTAAAGTATTACCTGTTGGAGGAATTAAAGAAAAAATCCTTGCTGCCAAACGCGCTAGAATTAAAGAAATTCTACTTTGTGAAGACAATAGGCGAGATATTGAAGAAATAAAAGATGAATATTTAAAAGGCTTAACCTTTCATTATGTGAAAGATATGAGCGATGTTTTAGAGTTGGCACTTACAGATGAAAAAGTAAAGAACGCTAAAACACTTTAAGGTAACCTAATAAAAGATGATTAATGTATTTTTGTTTTTATGCAAATGTGCATTAATCATCTTTGTTTTCTTTTCTTTGCAAAAATAAATTACACTTGCATTCGTTTAGACTTTAGTTACGGTAACTCACACTTATGACCCAAAAGGTTTTCTTGGTAATTTTTGTATTAATTTCTCAGCTATTAGAAGCTCAGGTGGGAGGTAAGGCGACTTATCAATTCCTGAATCTAGTTAATAGTCCAAGAATGGCCGCTCTAGGAGGTAAAGTTGTTACAAATTACGATTACGACCCATCACAAGCATTGTTTAATCCTGCAACTATTAATGTAGAGATGGACAATCAATTATCGCTAAACTACACAAACTATATTGGTGATGTAAATTATGGGACAGCAAGCTACGCCTACCTTTGGGACAGACGTACTCAGGTATTACACGCAGGTGTTAGCTATGTAAATTACGGGAAATTTGATGGATATGATGAAGCAGGAACCCCAACAAATAGTTTTAGTGGTGGTGAAGTAGCTCTTTCTTTGGGTCACGCAAGAAATATTCCTTATACCGACTTTCACGTAGGATTAAATGTAAAGCTTATATCTTCAAAACTAGAGCAATACTCGTCATTTGGAGCTGCTGTAGATATTGGACTTATGTACGTTTATGAAGATTGGGACCTTCAAATTACTGGAGTTGCAAGAAACTTGGGGACACAAATCACCCCTTATCATGAAGAATACGAACCATTACCTTTTGAGCTAATATTCGGAATATCTCAAACGCTAGAGCATATTCCCATTCGATGGCATCTTACTTTAGAAAATATGCAGCAATGGAATGTAGCCTTTTCTAACCCTGCTAGGGAACAAACCGACCTTGAAGGTAATGTTCAAAAAGAAAACATTAATTTCCTAGACAATGCATTTAGACATACTATAGTGGGAATCGAGCTTTTTCCAGAAAGTGGGTTTAACATTAGGTTGGGATATAATTTCAGAAGAGGTGAAGAGCTTCGTATTGTAGATAAACGTGCATTTGCAGGAGTAAGTGCGGGTTTTGGTATTAAACTTAATAAATTTCGCTTAAGTTATTCATATTCCAAATATAGCGCTGCAGCTACATCTAGTTTCTTTGGATTAAATTTAGATCTTCAATAATGAAAAAAATTACTATTGCTATTGACGGTTATTCTTCTACAGGTAAAAGTACAGTTGCGAAACAACTTGCAGATTACTTAGGCTACATATATGTTGATAGCGGTGCGATGTATCGAGCAGTTACCTTATTCGCAATGCAAAATGGAATAATATCAAAAGAAAATTTTGATATTGAAAAACTTAAAAAATTACTTCCTTCAATTCAATTAGAGTTTAAAAAAAAACCAGATTGGAGTAAGGCACATATTTTTTTAAATGGGAAAGATGTGGAAAATGATATTCGAAATTTAGAAGTTTCAGAGTTTGTAAGTCCTATTGCAACAATTCCAGAAGTACGCACTAAATTAGTGGCACAACAACAAGAAATGGGTTTGTTGAAAGGAGTAGTAATGGATGGTAGAGATATTGGTACCGTAGTTTTCCCAAATGCCGAACTAAAGATATTTATGAATGCTTCAGCTGAAAAAAGAGCTGAAAGAAGATATAAAGAACTTACAGATCGTGGCGACTCTGTTAAATTTAAGGATGTTTTAAGGAACATTGAAGAAAGAGACAACATTGATACTACTCGTAAGGATTCCCCGCTTAAAAAAGCTTCAGATGCCATCGAAATTGATAACTCTGATATCAATATAGAAGATCAATTTCATACAGTACTCCAATTAGCTAAGGATAGGATAGCAGGGCGTGTTTAAATTACAACGGCGTACTTTTTCTACTATTTAAAAAAATTTCTATTATTTCACTTTCCAAAAACAACATAAAATGAGTTTTTTAAAAGAATTTAAAAACTTCGCCATCAAAGGTAATATGATTGATATGGCGGTTGGTATCGTTATAGGAACTGCTTTTAACAATGTAGTTAGCACTATAGTTAAAAAGGTTGTAATGCCTCCGTTATCCTTACTTACGGAAGGAGTAAAGCTTTCAGATAAGGAATACGTATTGCGTGAAGCTTCTGAAGCTTCTGATGAAGTTGCAATTGGTTATGGAGAATTAATGGAGGTTCTAATAGACTTTCTAATAATCTCTTTTACCATTTTTGTGATAATAAAGTTTATCAATCGTTTTAAAACGAAATCTGAAAACCCTAAAGATAAAACCGTAGAAACTCCTAAAAATATTCAACTCCTTTCCAATATTGAAAAGTTACTAGAAGAGCAAAACAGCTACATTAAGAATAAGGGAGCTAAGGACTAA
Source organism: Aequorivita sp. 609 (assembly GCF_014212065.1). Lineage (NCBI taxonomy): Bacteria > Pseudomonadati > Bacteroidota > Flavobacteriia > Flavobacteriales > Flavobacteriaceae > Aequorivita > Aequorivita sp. 609. Next base: position 158,964 of record NZ_JACJVM010000003.1, read on the forward strand.
CTTTTCGTGCCGTAGCCTTACTAGAACTCGTTTTACCTACTTCTCTAAACTCAAAAGTGTAGGTGTCCTTATCTGTAGTTAAAATCTTAATTTGAATCGCTTTCTTTTCAGCTTGATTCTTAGGGTTTATTTTTTGTAGTACGTATTCACAATCGTTTATCCAACGTATAGAGGAGGTATCAGCTTTCCCTTCATAATAATCTATTTCTATAGAATCGTTACGTGTGATGGTAGTTTTAAAGACCTCAGTTCCTGAAAGTGCTTCGAATTCAAAGGTTCCTGTTTTAAAATTTGAGCAGTTACGCTCTTTTTCATAACAACTACTGAATAAAAACAGCGGTAATAAAAGTAGATAAAAACGCATTTTTAATTTTTTATGCGAATTTCCGAAAAATTACTGAGATGAATTAGTTTTGGTAGGCTTTAAAAGTTCCATCGCGATAAAATATCACAATTTTATCAATCTCTTTTCCCGAGTCAAGATTTTGCTCAACACTTTTTATTGATGAAACACTCTTCTTTTCATCATTCGAAGTGGTTGTCGAAAATAGGTCTAAACTTTTCTCACTCGTATTTGAAGGTTTAAGTTTTTGTTCTTCTTTCTCTTTAGAATTTTCTAAAGTAGAAGGGAAGCTTCCTTTTCCATAGAGCAACCAATTCATTTCAATTTCTGGAAATTCCTTCAATAATTTCATGACAAAATCTAAACTTGGCTTATTTCTACCCGATAATAAATGGGAAATTGTAGAGCGATTAAAATCCATTTTTTCAGCAAAAGCCGTTGCTGAAATACCGTAATATTCCAGAATTTTTTCAAGTCGTTTTACAAAATCTTTACTGTTTACCATTGTAACAAATATCGCATCAAAATAACTATTACAAATGTAAACTATTATTTTAAACTAAACTAATATGTGTATATAAACCTTATTTTTAATTAAATTAAAGGTTTAATTAAAAGGCTATAACTATTTGATTATAAATATTTTAAATTCAATATATAAAAAATTGATTTTCAGTGGGCTGTAATTGAGGGCAGAAGACTGGAATTTGTTTACTAATGTAGCAGATGGTAACTAACTCTCTTGTTTACTTTTGTAAACAATGCAATGTTTAACTTTGTAAACTTCAAAAATTATTATGAAATTAAAAGATTGGTATACCCGCAATTTTGAAAGTGCTTTAAGTGGTAGATATATTACATTAAATCACATTAATCCATTATTGGAATTTTATAAAAATGATTACAATATTACAGTTGTTGGTCAGTCAGAAAATGGTCAAGATATCCCCCTTGTGAAAATTGGAACTGGAAAAAAAGTTGTTTTGGTTTGGTCGCAAATGCACGGAAATGAATCTACCACAACCAAAGCTTTATTTGATTTTTTAAAATTTATAAATCAAAAACATTTTTATCAAACTGAAATTGAAAATTTCTTAAGTAGTTACACCTTATATATAATCCCAATTTTAAATCCAGATGGTGCGCAATCTTATACAAGAGTTAATGCAAACGACATTGACTTAAATCGAGATGCACAAAACTTATCACAAAAGGAAAGTAAGTGCCTTAACAGGCTCTTCAGTGAGCTAAAGCCTGAATTATGCCTTAATATGCACGATCAACGTTCTATTTTTGGCTTAAATACAGGAAAACCGGCTACTGTTTCCTTCTTATCACCTGCTGCAGATGAAAGTAGATCTCTTACAGAGGCAAGAAAATTGGCGATGGAGAAGATTGTAAAGATGAATAATTATCTTCAAAACATTATTCCTGGCCAGGTGGGAAGGTATGATGATAGCTTTAATGCAGCATGTGTAGGTGACACTTTTCAAAAAGCTGGTGTTGCTACTATACTTTTTGAAGCGGGGCACTTCGAGTTAGATTATGAAAGAGAAAAAACTCGTGAGTTTATATTTTATGCGCTTTTATCATTATTCGATATTATTGGTAATGAAAAGGAACTTATTGACTATGAGGATTACTTTAAAATCGGTGAAAATCAAAAAAATTATAATGACATTATTTTAAGAAATGTAAAAATCGAAACCGAAGAGAAATCCATTGATATCGCAATTCAGTATAAAGAAGTGCTTAAAGGTGATAAAATTCGTTTTGAGGCTATAATTGATGCATTTGGCGATTTGGAAAACCGTAAAGGACATAAAGAGAAAAATATAAAAAACAAAAATATTTTAACAAAAACCCAACAAAATTTAACAATTGGCACTCAAATTTCAGAATTATTTGATAAAAGTGATGAATTAATGATATTTTTTCAAAAAAAGCTTCCATAATAAGGTAAAACTACCTAATTTCGCGAAAAAAATATACGAAAATGGGTAAATTCAAATTAGACGAAACGGATCACAAAATACTAGATCTATTAATTGACAATACACGTATTCCTTTCACAGATATCGCTAAGAAGCTTGAAATATCTGCAGGTACTGTGCATGTTAGAGTTAAGAAAATGGAAGATGCAGGAATAATCACAGGTTCTTCATTACAAGTAGATTATCAAAAACTGGGATACTCTTTCATTGCTTATGTTGGAATCTTTATTTTCAAAACCTCACAAACACAATTTGTTTTAGAACGCATTAGTGAAATTCCATTTATCACAGTTGCTCACGTAACTACAGGAAAATTCAATATTTTCTGTAAAATTAGAGCAAGAGATACAGCTCATGCAAAAGAAATTATCTACGAAATTGACGATATCGAAGGTGTAAGTCGTACAGAAACAATGATTTCTATGGAAGAAAGCATTAATGATAAGAAGAGAATGTTACACTCTATCTTTAATGAGATGTAACCTTATTTAATAAACTGTATTAAAACCTTTACCGTTTGGTAAAGGTTTTTTTTTATTTCAAAAAGTAAGGAGTTGAAATTACTTAAGTTTTTCTAAATTTATAAAAAACAACAATTGAATATGAAGCTTTTCAAACTCTTAAAGAATACTTATTTAAGTTGGGACAAAAATGATCCTTGGGCTAAAAGTGCAATTATCGCTTACTATGCATTATTCTCTCTGCCTTCCCTACTTATTATTACTGTTCATTTTGCAGGCTTATTTTTCGGTCGAGAAGCGGTAGAGGGAAAAATTACAGAAGAAATAAGTGGCTTAATAGGAAAAGGAAGTGCAGAGCTAATTCAAACGATGATAATAAATTCAGCATTATCCGAAAGTTCTCTACTATTTATAATCTTTGGTGTAGGAGTTCTTATTTTTGGTGCTACCGGAGTGTTTTTTCAGCTTCAAAAAGCTTTAAATAATATTTGGAGTGTTCGCGCTCTAAAAAATAACATTTTAGATACCTTAAAACGAAGAGCAGTTTCTTTTGGAATGGTGCTAATTATAGGTTTATTGTTATTAATATCATTGGTATTAAGTACGGCTGTAAATGCATTAAGTGATTTTATTGGGAACTATTTTGACGAGTTTTCTACATTTTTTATAAAACTGCTGAATTTTGTTATTTCGCAAGTTATAATAACCTCTTTATTTGCATCAATTTTCACATTACTTCCAGATGTAAAAGTTAAGTGGAAAACCAATCTAATTGGTGCGTTTATGACTTCCTTGTTATTCTTAGTAGGAAAATACTTAATAGGATTTTACTTTTCAGAGTCAGATCCAGCTTCAGTTTATGGTGCTGCAGGAAGTGTTGTTTTGGTTTTATTATGGGTGTATTATACTTGTTTAATATTATTTTTTGGTGCTGAATTTACTGTCAACTGGGCGCTTTATAAGAACATTAAAATTGAACCCACTGAAAATGCAACGCTATCATACGAATTAGAAATGCAGGAACTAAGAGAATATAAACGTAAAGTTGAGGAAGATAAAAAAAAAGCCTTAGCCTTAAAAAATAATGCGAAGAAATGAGCATTGTCTATAAAGAAAAAAGAGGCTTTATTGAGCCTCTTTTTTTATAAATATATTCTAAAAAGGATTACTCCTCCTCATCCATTTTTCGCTTCTCTAACATTTCGCTAATTGGTTCGTTGAAGTCTGCTTCTTCGTAATCGTCTTCATCAAAATTAGCCATGGACACTTCAAGTCGAGAGCTTACTTTTACCAGATATATGGCATCCTCTGTTCTTACCTCAACCGCTTCAACTAATTCGTTTTTTGCGTTTTTAAAGGTAATAACATGGTCATCATCATACCCGTCAGGGTATTTTTCAACTAATAAAGAAAGTATCTCGGGGGTCAACTTTCGGTAATCTACAATTATGCGCTTCATGTAATTTTTAATCTTTAAATTATGGGATAAAACTATTTAAAATATGATTACTTAAAAATGTTTTAAAGAATTTTTTTACAAATTTTTATAGTACTCGAAAGCTTTGTAAATCAATTCATTGTTAACAGTGCAATTGGTTTGATATGCACCAATGTTCTCTAAAAGTACAAAAAGAACCTTTCCGTTTCTGTTTTTCTTGTCAAACACCAGCAATTTAATGATGTTTTCAATGTCCATATTAGTGAATTCTACCTTTGAAAAATAATTTAAAATGCTTTTAGAAACTTCCTCTAAGGTGTTTTTTGGAAAATTATGTGTTTCCGATGAAATGTAAGTTGCTAAAATAATACCTATCGCAATAGCTTCCCCATGTAATAATGTTTTTTTCTCTGAACTTTCAAGAAAGTAGGATTCTATTGCGTGACCAAGTGTATGGCCGTAATTTAAAGTTTTTCTTAAATCCTTTTCAAAAGGATCTTTCGAGACAACTTCTTTTTTAATGTTTATAGAACCCCAAATTAATTTTTCAAACTCATCTTTATTGTACACATTTATATTCTTAACTTCATTCCAATATGCCTTACTGTGTATAACTCCGTGTTTCAACATTTCAGCAATCCCGGAAGTTAAGTGCTCTGAAGGCAGTGTTTTTAAGAACCCTGTATCAATAATAACCAATTCTGGAGAGTTAATAACTCCAATTTGATTTTTTAGATGTCCTAAGTCTATTCCGTTTTTTCCTCCTACTGAAGCATCAACTATAGCGAGTAGGGAAGTAGGTATATTAATAAAATTTACACCTCTATTATATGTAGATGCCACAAAACCACCTAAATCAGTAACCACACCACCTCCAAGGTTTATTATTAAGCTGTTTCTATCGGCTCCATTTTCTGAAAGTGTATTCCAGACATCCACACAGGTAGAAATGTTTTTATACTTTTCTCCGGCTGGTATCGTAATAATATAAGGAGTAAATTCAAAAATAGCCTTTTCTAAAAAGTAAGGAATGCAGTGTTTGCGCGTATTTTTGTCGGTTAGAATGAAGAGATTAGAAGGATTTGATTTCTTGATAAAATTATCCAAGGCTATCCAAGCTTCTTTGCTGTTGTAAATCAATTCTTTATCCTTTTTATTTGTAGACATTAATTTCTTGAATTTTATGGTGTAAACACAATTCAAATCTAAGTATATTTGTACACTTTATTTCCCCTTTTATGTCAACAAATTCTCTTTTCGATAATACGGAAACTGCATTTCAGTTAAAAAGCGATTCAGAACTAGAACGCGCTTATTTCCTGTTTAAAATGATTTCTAACGAACCTCTAGTAAAAATAGGTTCTGCGGTTACAAAGTTTGCATTAAATATAAACTTGCCTGTAGAAGGGTTAATACGTTCTACAGTATTCGACCATTTTTGTGGTGGTGTGAATGAATTAGACTGTATGCCTACGGTGGATAGACTGCAGGAGGTGGGTGTGTCTTCGGTACTTGATTACTCTGTAGAGGGTAAAGAGGAAGAGGAGCAATTTGAAGCAACTACTAAAAAAGTAATTGAACTAACAAAATTTGCCAAGAATAAGGAAGCAATGCCTTTTTCAGTATTTAAACCTACGGGTCTTGGAATGTTCAAAATTTGGCAAAAGCTTACAGAAAAAGAAGCTTTAACAAATGAAGAGAAAGATCTATGGAATAATATCGTGTCTAGATACGATAGAATTTCTAAGGTGGCTCACGAGTGTAATATTCGTATTTTAATTGATGCTGAGGAATCTTGGATGCAAGACGCAGCAGATGATCTTTGCGAAAAGATGATGGAGAAATACAATAAGGAGCGACCAATTATATTTAATACTTTACAATGCTATCGTTGGGATAGATTAGACTATCTAAAAGGATTGCATAAACGCGCTAAAGAAAAAGGATTTAAGCTAGGGTTTAAGGTTGTTCGTGGCGCATATATGGAAAAAGAAAATGATCGCGCCCTTGAAAAAGGTTATAAAACGCCTATTTGTGAAAGTAAAAAAGCAACCGATGATAACTTCAATAATGTTTTAAAATACATTTTTGATAATCTAGATGATATCGAGTTGTTCGCTGGAACTCATAATGAATCCAGTACTTATATTGCAATGGATATAATGAAACAAAAAAGCATTTCTAAAAGTGATGACAGGGTTTGGTTCGGTCAGTTATTTGGTATGAGTGATCATATTTCATTTAATCTTGGTGCTGAAGGATATAATGTAGGAAAATACATTCCATTCGGACCTGTAAAAGATGTTATGCCTTACTTGATTCGTCGTGCTGAAGAAAACACATCTGTGGCTGGGCAAACTAGTAGGGAGCTTACTTTACTTAAAAAAGAAAAAGAGCGTAGAAACCTCTAAGAAATTAAAAAGCCTCTTAATTAAGAGGCTTTTTTTATGTTTTTATTATTTCTGAATTACTTCCGCTTTTGAAACAGTTGCCGTTTTATTGCAATTTTCAACTCTAATCTTTAGCGTTTTCTCTGAAAACTTCTTCTCAATTACATATTGATTACAGGAGTCTAAATTGGTGATACTTTGAGAGAATATTACATCTCCATCAACTAATAAATTAGATACAGCCGAAGTGTCCATTTTGTTTTCGCGAAGGACTCTCAAGCTTTCTTCAGTAAACGCTCGTTCTTTGTTGCGAATGTTTTTTAATGTCCGAGATTCTGGACCATAATCACAAGATGTCTTTTTTCCGCTTAAAATAAAAAACAATAAAAGTATTCCTAATAAGAACCCCCCTGAAAAATAGGCGAATCGGTGTGTTAATTTCATTTTATGGGATTAGAGTTTTGGTATGTGTATTTATTAAAGTAGAATTTTATATCTAAATTTAAAAAATCAATAAATTGATATCGCTATAAGACATATCAAACCAATCGGCAATTGCTTTGTTGGTTAAAATTCCGCGGTAAAAGTACAAACCATTTTTCAAACCGTTGTCAAAACGAACAGCATTTTCTAATCCACCACTTTCGGCAATTTCTAAAAGGTAGGGGGTGAATATATTACTAATAGAAATTGAAGCGGTTTTCGGGTATCGTGCCGGAATATTAGGCACCCCGTAATGTATTACATTGTGCTTAATTATTGTTGGATTATCGTGACTGGTAGTTTCTGTAGTTTCAAAACACCCTCCCATGTCTACGCACACATCTATCACTACAGCACCTTTCTTCATATTCTCCACCATATCTTCTGTTACAATAATAGGGGCGCGGTTGTGACCTCTAACGGCGCCTATCGCCACATCACAACGTCGTAAGGCTTTCATTAAATTCTTTGGTTGTATAGTAGAGGTGTATAATATACGACCAACATTGGTCTGAATTTTTCGAAGTTTGGTTATTGAGCTATCAAAAACTTTAACGTTGGCACCTAATCCAAGAGCAGATCGCACTGCAAACTCACCAACTGTGCCAGCACCGATAACTACAACTTCAATTGGGGGGACGCCGCTAATATTTCCGAAAAGTAAGCCGTTACCTTTTTTTGCGTTTACCATTAATTCTGCAGCTATAAGAACAGAAGCAGTTCCTGCAATTTCACTTAAAGCTTTAACTGCAGGGTAGGTGTGATCTTCGTCTTTTATAAATTCAAAGGCCAGAGCGGTAATTTTCTTTTTTGCAAGAGCGTCAAAATATGATTTTTGACGTGTTTTTAATTGTAGTGCAGATATTAAAACAGTTTTAGGTTTTATAAGCTCTAATTCATCAAGAGTTGGTGGCTCGACTTTTAATACCATCGGGCATCCGAACACTTTTGTTTTATCTTCCGTAATCTGAGCTCCAGCTTCTGAGTAATCTTTATCTGTAAACCCTGCATCATCTCCAGCGCCTCGTTCAATCAAGACTTTATGCCCATTATTAACCATTGCATTCACGGCATCTGGTGTAAGACAAATTCTTTTTTCTTGAAAATAAGCTTCCTTAGGAATACCTATAAGGAGTTCACCCTTTTGTCTGGTTATTTCAAGGGTTTCCTCTTGAGGAATTAATTGAGCGTGTGTGAAAGGAGAAGTGGGATGAGACATAGTACTAGTTTAACCGTCTCAATTTACGAATAATTTTCATTTTTGATAAGGAAATTTCAATAGCAATTAGACTTCAGAAATTTATAAACTATAAGAAGTGAACTTAGTTATCAATCTTTAAAAATCTACTTCCGTCGTCATTTTTGGATAAGTAGACTTTTGTCGCATTTTCAGGTAGTAATGAAGAAATTTTTTCTGGCCATTCAATAAAAACGTAATCTCCAGTTTCAAAATATTCTTCAACTCCCATATCAAAAGCTTCTGATGGATTTTCTAATCTATAAAAGTCGAAATGATAAATTTGTATATCTTTAGCTTGATACTCATTTACTATTGAAAATGTTGGGCTTCCAACTGTGTCTGTGCAACCGAGTTGTTTTATTAATTCTTTAATGAGTGTTGTTTTACCAACACCCATTTTCGCAAAGAATAAAAATATATTATGAGGTGCCTTCACCAGTAGCTGTTTAGCGACTTCAGCAATGTTATCTTCAGTATAAACAATCTCCATTATAAATGTCTATTTATCGAGTCAAAAATAAATTAAGGAAAGCAATTGAACACCTTAAATTCATTTTTTTATTTAGATGTAAATACAGAAAATGGAATTATCATCTCTTCTAAGGAAACACCTCCGTGCTGGTACGTGTTTCGGTAATAACTAACGTAATGATTGTAATTGTTAGGATATGCAAAAAAGTAATCTCCTTTAGCAAAAATAAACGAACTACTCATGTTTATAGTTGGTAAGCAAAGTTTCTTAGGGTCTTTAGCTGCTAGGACTTCCTTGTCTTCATAGGTTAAACTTCTACCTGTTTTATAACGTAAGTTCAAACTAGTGTTTTTATCACCGATAACTTTAGACGGGTTTTTTACATTAATTGTTCCGTGGTCGGTAGTGATAATAAGTTTAAAACCTAAACGTGCAGCTTGTTGAATAACTTCTAATAAAGGCGAATTTTTGAACCAACTTTGGGTTAACGAACGGTACGACTTATCCGTAGAAGCAAGTTCCTTAATTACTTCCATTTCGGTTTTGGAGTGTGAAAGCATATCAACGAAATTATAAACTACTACAGTTAGGTCTTCGTCTTTGTGGCTTTTAAAATTTTCAACAAGTTTTTTTCCTTGTTTTAAACTTGATATTTTGTGGTAACTCCAATTTATATTTATTCCCAATCTTTTTAATTGTGCAGTTAGGAACTCTTCTTCCTTCATGTTTTTTCCACCTTCATCTGTATCATTTAACCATAAGTCTGGGTGAAGTTTTTCCATTTCACTAGGCATTAAACCTGAGAAAATGGCATTTCTAGCATATTGCGTAGCCGTGGGAAGAATACTGCAAAACAGTTCCTCTGAAGTTTTTTTGTAAATGTTGGCTACAGTAGGCTCGAAGGCTTTCCATTGGTCAAACCTTAGGTTGTCCACAACAACTAAAAGGGTAGGAGTGCCTGTTTTTAGCTCTGGCTGTATTTTATCTCTAAAAAGTGTATGCGACATTACTGGCGCTTCACTTGTATCTTCAAACCAAGAAGGATAATTTTTATCTATAAACTTACAGAACTGATTATTGGCTTCAGTTTTTTGTGATTCTAAAATTTCAAACATCCCCGAATCTTCAATTCCTTCCAATTCTAATTCCCAGTAAACTAATTTTTGATAAAGATCTTTCCATTCATCAAAACTATTTACCATAGAAAGGTCCATCGCAATTTTTCTAAATTCTTGCTGATAGTTTGAAGTTGTTTTTTCAGAAACTAACCTGCTGTGGTCTAAGTTTTTCTTAAGACTAAGAAGAATCTGATGTGGATTTACGGGTTTAATTAAGTAATCGGCTATTTTAGAACCAATTGCTTCTTCCATAATATACTCCTCTTCACTTTTTGTTATCATTACAATAGGAATCGAAGCTTGTTGTTCTTTAATTTCAGCTAAAGTTTCAAGTCCACTAAGGCCCGGCATATTTTCATCTAAAAAAACAATATCGAAAACTTGTTTTTTTATTTCTTCTAGGGCTTCCATACCGCTTTGTGCAGTAGTTACTTTATAGTTTTTATTTTCTAAGAAAAGAATATGTGGTTTAAGTAAATCTATTTCATCATCTACCCATAGTACTTTTATGTCGCTCATATATGTATATTTGTGTTGTTGCTCCTTTGCAATTAGCCTATATATTAATTATTATAAAAGATGCTAGCCTAGGAGTGTTGTTAAAATCAATTTGGTATAATTCTCACAAATTTGCGAAGAATCACTTCAAAAATAGCCCCGAATTGTGTCAAAAGAATATTGTAGCTATTAATTTAAAGTTAAAGTTTGAAAACCTTTCCCAAACTCAAGATTATAAACGATCCTATCTATGGTTTTATTACCATACCAAGTAAATTGGTTTTCGATTTGATAGAGCATAGATACTTTCAAAGATTGCGCAGGATTTCACAAATGGGTTTTTCCTATATAGTATATCCAGGAGCCCATCACACTAGATTTCATCATGCATTAGGTGCCATGTTCTTAATGCAGAAAGCTGTGCAAACCCTCAAGTCTAAAGGAATTGATATTTCCACTAAGGAAGAAGAAGGGTTGTATATAGCTATACTTTTACACGATATCGGTCACGGTCCTTTTTCACATGCTATGGAAAACAGCATAGTAGAAAGTGTGAGTCACGAGCATATTTCACTACTGTTTATGGAAGCTTTAAACAGTGAGTTTAATAATCGTTTAGCTTTGGCTATTAAGATATTTAAAGATGAATACTCTCGTAAATTTTTCCATCAATTGGTATCTGGCCAATTGGATATGGACCGATTGGATTATTTAAAACGCGATAGTTTCTTTACAGGAGTTCCAGAGGGAACTGTAAATGCTCAACGTTTAATTGCAATGTTGAATGTAAAAAACGATGCTTTAGTTGTAGATGAAAAAGGAATATATTCGGTAGAAAATTTTCTTGTAGCAAGGCGTTTGATGTATTGGCAGGTTTATCTTCATAAAACAGGGATAGTAGCAGAACAGCTTTTAGTTAGAGTTTTAAAACGTGCAAAACAGCTTACTGCACAAGGAGTTGAGTTGCATGCTAGTAAAAACTTACAGTTTTTCTTAAAGAATAACATAACCTTAGATAGTTTTTCGGAGGAGGTGCTCGATACGTTTTCTAAGTTAGATGATTACGATATTGTTTCAGCAATGAAGGTTTGGGTGGATAGTGACGACTTTGTATTAAAGAATTTATCTGCAATGCTACTTAATCGTGACTTATTAAAAGTGAAAGTTAAGTCGAAACCTTATTTGGATAAAAAAGTAAAAAGTAAAAGAGAGAAGTTGATGGATAAATATCAGCTTTCAGAAGAAGAAGCTGCATACTTTGTTTTCAGCGGTACGCTACAGAATCAGGCTTATAGTATGGAAAAGGAAACCATTAATCTATTGTTGAAAAATGGAAAAATTATAGATGTTGCAAAGGCTAGTGATCAGCTAAACTTAGAGGCTTTATCTAAGTCTGTGGTTAAGTACTATATGTGTTATCCAAAAAACAATACTGATAGCTATAGAGACTAAGCCCTTTTTTTCTATTTTTGCAGGAATGAAAATTAACAACCTATATTTAAATCATTTTATTAATGCTAATTTGCGGTTGATTATTTTCCGAAATTCGGTTGAAGAAAATCCACTCGCATTATGAAATTTACAGCAGCCCAAATAGCAGGAATACTTGACGGAACCGTAGAGGGAAACGACAGTGTAGAAGTTTCTGAATTATCTAAGATTGAAGAAGGTAGTGAAGGAAGCTTAACCTTTTTGGCAAACCCTAAGTATACGCATTTTATATATTCAACAAAGGCTTCGGTAACTATTGTTAATAATGATTTTGTTGCAACCGATAAAATTTCAACTACGCTTATCCGTGTTGAAAATGCCTATAATGCATTTTCTAAATTACTAGAATATTATAATCAGGTAAAGATGAATAAAACGGGTATTGAAAATCCTGTTTTTATTTCAGAAAGTGCCAAATACGGAGAGAACTTGTATTTAGGCGCTTTTTCATATATAGGTGAAAATGTTAGGATTGGGAATAATGTAAAAATCTATCCAAATTCATATTTAGGAGACAATGTGTCTATTGGCGATAATACTGTGGTTTTTACTGGTGCAAAACTGTATTCAGAAACTAAAGTAGGCGAGTCCTGCGTTATTAATAGTGGCGTTGTTATTGGTGCTGATGGTTTTGGCTTTACTCCAAATGAAAAAGGGGAATATAAAAAAGTTCCTCAAACTGGAAATGTAATTCTAGAGGACAACGTAGATGTAGGTCCAGGAACGACAATAGATCGCGCTACATTAGGATCTACAATAATTAAGAAAGGGGTTAAGTTAGACAATCAAATTCAGATTGCTCATAATGTTACCATTGGAGAAAATACCGTTATTGCCGCTCAAACTGGAGTAGCAGGTTCTACCAAGATAGGAAAAAATTGTATTATTGGTGGCCAAGTAGGAATAGCTGGGCATATTGTAATTGGAGACAATGTAAAAATACAAGCTCAGAGTGGTATAGGAAGAAATGTAAAAGACAATGAAACCTTACAAGGCTCTCCAGCTCTAAGTTATGGCGATTTTAATAAAAGTTATGTATATTTTAAAAACCTTCCTAAAATAATGGAAAGGTTTAATATAGTAGAAAAAAAACTTGATAATGAATAAAAGTGTGGTAAAACAACGCACCATTGGTAAAGAGGTATCTCTTACTGGGGTAGGCCTACATACTGGCAAGGAAGTTACAATTACGTTTAAACCTGCACCTGAAAACCATGGCTATTCTTTTGTAAGAATAGATTTGGAAGGTCATCCTGAGATTGAAGCAGATGCCAATTTTGTAGTTAATACACAACGCGGAACCAATTTGGAAAAGCGAGGTGTAAAAATCCAAACTTCAGAACACGTTCTTGCTGCATTAGTAGGACTTGAGGTTGATAACTGTATTATGGAGCTTAACGCTTCAGAACCGCCAATTATGGACGGGTCATCTAAGTATTTTGTTGAAGCTATTGAAAAAGCTGGAATTGTAGAACAAGAAGCTGAAAGAGATGAGTATGTCGTAACTGAAGTTATTTCGTATGTAGATGAAGAATCGGGCAGTGAAATTATAGTTATGCCATCGGATGAATACCAAGTAACTACAATGGTAGATTTTGGCACTATGGTTTTAGGTACTCAAAATGCTTCATTAAAAAAGATTTCAGACTTTAAGGACGAAATTGCAAATGCACGAACTTTTAGTTTCCTTCACGAAATTGAAATGTTGTTAGAACACGGCCTAATTAAAGGTGGTGATTTAAACAATGCTATTGTATATGTAGATAAAGAGCTTTCTCCAAATACTATGGAAAAGCTTCGCAAGGCTTTTGGGAAAGATAATATCTCAGTTAAGCCAAATGGAATTCTAGACAACCTTACGCTTCATTATCCAAACGAAGCAGCTAGACATAAGTTGTTAGATGTTATTGGTGATTTAGCGCTGATTGGTACTCGAATTCGCGGGAAGGTTATAGCTAATAAGCCAGGCCACCATGTAAATACACAATTTGCTAAAAAGCTTTCAAAGAGAATTAAAATTGAAAGACGAAATAAAGTTCCTAAATTTGATATCAACCAACCACCAGTAAAAGATGTAAATGAAATAATGGCTATGCTTCCACATAGACCACCATTTTTATTGGTTGACAAAATTATGGAAATGACCGAAACAGGGGTGGTAGGTCTTAAAAATGTGACTATGAACGAACCTTTCTTCGTTGGTCACTTCCCAGGAGCACCAGTTATGCCAGGAGTTTTAATTGTTGAAGCTATGGCACAAACAGGTGGTATTTTAGCATTAAGCACTGTACCAGACCCTGAAAACTACCTTACATTCTTTATGAAAATAAACAATGTAAAGTTTAAACAACAGGTTAATCCTGGAGATACACTTATATTTAAATTAGAACTAATTACCCCTATCCGCCGAGGAATTGTACATATGCAAGGAAACGCTTATGCGAATGGTAAATTAGTTACAGAAGCTGAGCTTATGGCTCAAATGGTTAAAACAAAAAATTTATAAATGAACCAACCACTTGCATACGTCCATCCGGGCGCAAAAATTGCCAAAAACGTTGTGATAGAACCTTTCACAACAATCCATAATAACGTCGTAATTGGCGAAGGAACTTGGATTGGAAGTAATGTAACTATTATGGAAGGTGCACGTATTGGTAAAAACTGTAATATTTTTCCAGGTGCTGTAATTTCTGCAGTTCCTCAAGATTTGAAATTTAAAGACGAAGAAACAACGGCCGAAATTGGTGACGGAACTACTATTAGAGAATACGTTACAATCAATAGAGGTACAGTAGATCGCGGAAAAACCGTAATCGGTAAAAACTGTTGGATCATGGCTTATTGCCACATTGCTCACGACTGCATCGTTGGAGATAACTGTATTTTTAGTAATAACAGTACCCTTGCAGGGCATATTACAGTAGGCGATCACGTAGTATTAGCAGGAATGACTGCTGTTCATCAGTTTTGTATGATTGGTAATCACGCATTTGTTACAGGTGGTTCCCTAGTACGAAAAGATGTACCACCATACGTTAAAGCTGCTCGAGAACCACTTAGTTATGTGGGTATAAACTCGATTGGGTTAAGAAGAAGAGGATTTACTTCAGAAAAAATTACCGAAATTCAGAATATTTATAGACTTCTATATCAGAAAAACTATAACACCTCCCAAGCTACAGAAATTATTGAAGCTGAAATGGAGGCAACTCCTGAACGAGATGAAATCCTTCAGTTTATTAAAAATTCCAAGCGTGGAATTATGAAGGGATATTTCAATTCAAATTAATTCAAACAAAATTACAATCAATTAACCATAAATATAAATAATGGCTACTTCATCAGATATAAGAAAAGGACTTTGCATTCGTTATAACAACGATATTTACAAGATTATAGAATTCCTTCACGTAAAACCAGGAAAAGGCCCTGCATTCGTAAGGACTAAATTAAAAAGTGTAACTACAGGTAAAACCATTGATAACACTTTTTCAGCTGGTCATAAAATTGATGATGTTCGTGTTGAAACTCATAAATTTCAATATTTATACAGTGAAGGTGAAATGTATCATTTTATGAATACAGAGGATTATTCTCAAATTCAATTAATGAAAGGCATACTTGATACTCCAGAATTAATGAAAGAAGGAGAAGTAGTATCTGTACTTATAAATGCAGAAGACGGTGCGCCACTTTCAGTTGAAATGCCTGCGCATGTTGTTTTAGAAGTAACATCAACAGAGCCAGGTGTAAAAGGAAATACAGCTACAAACGCTACTAAACCAGCAATTGTAGAAACTGGAGCTGAAATTAATGTTCCATTGTTTATCAATGAAGGAGATAAAATTAGAATCGATACCGAAAAAGGTCAGTATCAAGAAAGAATGAAAGAGTAAATTTTATTCATCTATTAAACTTCAAAAACAGTATTCATTAATTCTATAGCTAACTAAAAGTGAAATTTCCAACTCCACAAACTCTTGAAAATATAGCCATTCTTATCGGCTCTGATTACGTAGGTAGTCCTGATTTTCCAGTTTTTGGAATGAACGAGATTCACGTAGTTCAGCCTGGAGATATTGTTTTTGTAGATCACCCAAAGTACTACGATAAAGCACTACAATCGCAGGCTACAGTTATACTTATTAATAAAAAGGTAGATTGTCCTGAAGGGAAAGCACTATTAATTTCTGACGATCCTTTTCGAGACTTTAACAAGCTTACTCGTTATTTTAAACCTTTTACTAGTTCTAACAGTTTAATTTCAGAATCTGCTGAAATAGGTGAGGGAACAGTGATTCAACCCAATGTATTTATTGGCAACAACGTAAAGATTGGGAAAAACTGTTTAATTCATCCTAATGTTAGTATTTATGATAATACTGTAATTGGAAATAATGTTACGATTCACGCGGGTACTGTTTTAGGTGCTGATGCTTTTTATTATAAAAATCGTCCAGAAAACTTTGATAAATTATTAAGTGGCGGAAACGTTGTAATAGAAGACGATGTAGATCTTGGCGCACTATGTACTATAGACAAAGGAGTGACAGCATCTACAACCATAGGGGAAGGCTCAAAGCTCGATAATCAAGTTCACGTAGGACACGATACTGTTATTGGTAAACGCTGTTTAATAGCTGCTCAAGTTTGTATAGCAGGCTGTGTTTTGGTAGAAGATTTTGTAACACTTTGGGGGCAAGCAGCTATTACTAGTGGGGTGACTGTAGGTGAAAAAGCAATAATATCTGCACAAAGTGGTGTTAGTAAATCACTTCCTGGACATAAATCATATTTTGGTTCACCTGCAGAAGAATTTAGAAAAAAATATAAGGAATTGGCCATGGTTAAGCTAATTCCAGACATAATTAAAAAACTGGATAAATTGCCATGAGTAATAAAGCAAAAGAAATAGTTAGGGATTTTTATAATTCCGATTTATTAAAAGACGAAACAATTTTAGAGCGCTTTTTCCATCCTGATTTACAGTTGATATGGAATAGTGCTGATGGTCTTAATATTTTAAGTTATAACGACTTAAAAAACTTCTTAGGTGAGGTTAAGCGTTCTTATAACGATTTAAGGATTGAAATTAGTCATCTCTTAGCAGACGGGCCACACGTAACAATACGTTACAAGTATTATATCCGTACTATGGAAAATCCAGATGAAGAGTTAGGAATTGCTCATTTCATTGGGATTTGGGAAGTTAAAGACGATAAAATTTACAAAGGATATCAAGTTAGTCAGCCTGTTACCGAAAATGACGACACTACCGAAAGTTATCAAAAAGTTAAGGTTTAATAATTTTTAAATCCGTTGTCAAAAACTGTATCTTTGCAGGAATTCTGAATAAAATTCGAAAGGTTTATTTGAATTTAAATTATATATAACAATTACAAAATAGTTAAAAATGAGCGTTTTAGTAAATAAAGATTCAAAAATAATAGTTCAAGGATTCACTGGGAGTGAAGGAACTTTCCACGCTGAACAAATGATTGAATACGGAACTAATGTTGTTGGAGGAGTAACTCCAGGAAAAGGTGGACAAAAACATCTTGATAAGCCGGTATTCAATACAGTTGAAGAAGCTGTAAAAGAAACTGCTGCCGACACCACTATTATTTTTGTGCCGCCTGCATTTGCTGCAGACGCTATTATGGAAGCTGCTGATGCAGGTATTAAAGTAATTATCACAATTACTGAAGGTATTCCAGTAAAAGATATGATAACTGCTTCAAACTATATTAAAGACAGAGATTGTCGTTTAATTGGTCCTAACTGTCCAGGAGTTATTACTCCCGGTGAGGCAAAAGTTGGTATTATGCCAGGTTTCGTTTTCAAAAAAGGTAGTGTAGGTATTGTTTCAAAATCAGGAACACTTACTTATGAAGCTGCAGATCAAGTTGTAAAACAAGGTTTAGGAATTACTACAGCAATCGGTATTGGTGGAGATCCAATTATTGGAACTACCACAAAAGAAGCTTTAGAATTGCTTATTAACGATCCAGAAAGTGAAGCAGTTGTAATGATAGGTGAAATTGGTGGTCAATTAGAAATTGATGCAGCAAAATGGTATAAAGAAAGCGGAAGCAAAAAACCAGTTATTGGTTTTATCGCTGGTGAAACAGCGCCTGCAGGACGTACAATGGGACACGCTGGTGCAATTGTTGGAGGTAGTGATGACACTGCTCAAGCAAAGAAAAAAGTAATGCGCGAATGTGGAATGCATGTTGTAGATTCTCCAGCAGAAATTGGAAAGAAAGTAAAAGAAGTTTTAGGCTAATCTTTTCAACATATATATTAAAAAGCTCTGTGAAATTCACAGGGCTTTTTTTATGGTGAAGCCACTAGCTTTTGTTATATTTGAAACCCGCCTCTCGCGGTTATCTTGCAAGGTTTATATAATCTTGAGGGTATATTAGATTAAATATAAATAGACCTTAATATGAAATTACTGGAAGGAAAAACAGCAATTATTACAGGCGGAAGCCGCGGAATTGGAAAAGGAATTGTAGAAGTATTTGCTAATCACGGCGCAAATGTAGCTTTTACCTATAGCTCCTCAGCCGAAGCTGCAAATAATTTAGCCGAAGAAGTTGCCAAATTAGGTGTTAAAGCTAAAGCATATCAAAGTGATGCCGCTTCTTTTACTGAAGCTCAAACATTGGTAGATGAAGTTTTAAAAGACTTTGGAAGTGTTGATATTCTTATAAACAATGCTGGGATTACTAAAGACAATCTTTTAATGAGAATCTCTGAGGAAGATTTTGATAAAGTAATCGAAGTAAACCTAAAATCCGTTTTCAATATGACCAAGGCTGTACAACGTACAATGCTTAAACAACGCCAAGGATCTATCATAAATATGAGCTCGGTTGTAGGAGTAAAAGGGAATGCAGGTCAAACAAATTATGCAGCTTCCAAAGCAGGGGTAATAGGATTTACAAAATCTGTAGCTATCGAATTAGGATCACGTAACATTCGTTGTAACGCAATTGCTCCTGGTTTCATCGAAACTGAAATGACGCAAAACCTAAATGAGGATGCAATAAAGGGTTGGGCAGACATGATACCACTTAAACGTGGTGGATCTCCACAGGATGTTGCAAATGCATGTGTGTTTTTAGCAAGTGATTTATCAGCATACGTTACAGGACAAGTTCTTAATGTAGATGGAGGGATGCTTACCTAAAATAATCCTTTTCGGTGGTAAAAATCAGTACCTTGAATTTATAAACTTGAAACTAATTTAGTGACCACAGAAACCATATTTTATATTTTAATCGCCGGAGTAATTTCTATTGCTCTGGCGGTTTTTATGTATGGATATAAGTCTAAGCAAAAAGGATTATTGGCTTGGGTTTTTGGCGCACTTAGATTTATTTCAATATTTTCAATTTTACTTTTATTAATTAATCCTAAATTTAAGAGTGAAACATACACCATCGAAAAACCCAAACTTCCTGTATTAGTTGATAATTCGGAATCTATTTCTGAGTTAGACCAATCGCAAAACGTTTCTGAATTACTTGAAAAAATAAAAAACAACAAGGAGTTAAACAATAAATTTGATCTCTCTTATTTTTCTTTTGGAAGTGATTTTAGGAAAATCGATTCCTTAACTTTTGATGATAAAAACACCAATATTTCAAAAGCACTCTCTTCAGCAAATGAAATTTTTAAAAATGAAGTTGCTCCAATAATTCTTATTTCTGATGGAAATCAAACACTTGGGAGTGATTACGAATTTTCTTCTGCAACAAGCAAAAACCCTATTTATCCTGTTATTCTCGGGGATTCTGTACAGCATATAGATTTGAAAATATCGCAATTAAATACCAATCGTTATGCTTTCTTAAAAAACCAATTTCCAGTTGAAGTTATTGTCAATTACACAGGTCCAACCCCTGTAAATACCGAATTTATCGTTAATCAAGGTGCTTCTTCTGTATATCGAACTAATGTTTCGTTTTCCAATAATGAAACTTCAAAAACAATAAACTTTACGCTTTCTGCAAATTCAGTAGGACTTCAAAAATATTCAGCACAAATTTTTCCGCTTTCAGATGAAAAAAATAAAACTAATAACAGTAAGTATTTTGCTGTAGAAGTAATCGACCAAGCAACAAATGTTTTGGTAGTTAGTAATATAACACATCCAGACTTGGGTGCGCTTAAAAAGGCAATTACTTCAAACGAGCGCCGAACTATTACTTTCAAAAAGCCTTTTGAAGCTGTTTCAATTTTAAACGATTATCAATTGGTGATTCTTTATCAGCCAGATAGAAATTTCGCCACAGTATATTCTGAAATAGAAAAATTAAACAAAAACACTTGGGTATTCTCTGGATTGCAAACCGATTGGCATTTTCTAAATGCTGCTCAAAACAATTTTATTAAAGAAGCATCTACACAAACAGAAGATGTTCAAGCAAAAGTTAATAGCAATTACGGTACATTTGCGTTCGACGATATAGGATTTGACGATTTTCCACCCTTGCATACTGAATTTGGATCTTTGTCTGTAACTGTTTCAAATGAAGAAATGTTAGCGCAAACTGTAAGTGGAATTTCTAATGGCAATCCACTGCTGGCTACCATGGAACTAAATGGTAAACGCAACGCTATTTGGGATGGAGAAGGCTTTTGGCGTTGGAGAGCACGTAACTTTGTGAATAGTAATAGCTTTAAAGAGTTTGATGATTTTATCGGGAATATTGTTCAATATTTAGCATCAAATAAACGCAGAACTAGGCTAGAAGTGTCTTCTGAAACTTTCTATTACAACAATAACCCTATTAAAATCTCAGCCCAATATTTTGATAAAAACTATGTATTCGACAATCGTGCTTCATTAAATATAAAGGTGAGAAACACTGAAACTGAAGAATTGACGATTTTTCCAATGTTACTTCGTAATAATTATTTTGAAGTGGATTTAAACAGTCTTGTTGCTGGTGAGTACAAGTTTACTGTCTCAACTGCAGACGAATCGATTAAAAGCAGTGGTGATTTTACTATTTTAGATTTTAATGTAGAACAACAATTTTTAAACGCCAATGTTTCAAAATTGAATAGGGTAGCAGTAAACACTAGTGGAAAAGCATACTTCGCATCACAAAGCGATGCCTTGATAGAATTGTTGATTGCAGACACAAACTACCAAAATATTGAAAGAAGCGAACAAAAAGTAGTACCTTTGATAGATTGGAAATATCTTCTAGCACTTATCATTCTAGCGCTCGTTTCAGAATGGTTTATCAGAAAATATAACGGACTTATATAGAAACCCAAATACTTTTTAAAAATGGAAAAACTTCCCAAGTTAACAATACCTGTAATTGTAGGAATTGTATTATTTATTATTTTAATTTCAAAATCATCTGTTACCATTAGCTCTGGTCACGCAGGAGTATTATATCAAACTTTCGGAAATGGTGTGGTAACCGACGAACCACCATTAGGTGAAGGTTTTCATATTATAGCGCCTTGGAACAAGGTTTTTATATATGAGGTACGCCAACAAGAGCTTAGTGAAAAAATGCAAGTTCTTTCTTCTAACGGACTAGAAATAAAGCTAGATGCATCTGCATGGTATCAACCAGAGAGCAACGACATAGCGAAACTTCATCAAGAGAAGGGAGAAAACTATTTACAACGTGTAATTCAGCCAGCAATAAGAAGTGCGGCAAGAAGTGTTGTAGGTCGTTATACACCTGAACAACTTTATTCTAGTAAAAGAGATGCAATACAAGAGGAGATTTTTGAAGAAACTAAGAAAATTTTAGACAAACAATACATTCAATTAAACGAAGTATTAGTTCGTGATGTTACGCTTCCACCGGCAATTAAAGATGCTATTGAGCGTAAGCTCCGTCAAGAACAAGAATCTTTAGAGTATGAATTCCGTTTGGAAAAAGCGACTAAAGAAGCTGAAAAAGTAAGAATTGAAGCACAAGGTAAAGCAGACGCAAACGCAATTTTAAGTGCTTCGTTAACAGATAAGGTGCTTCAAGATAAAGGAATTGATGCAACTTTAAAACTTGCACAATCACCAAACTCTAAAGTTGTAATTGTTGGTTCTGGAGATAGTGGTTTACCTTTAATTTTAGGGAATAACTAAAATCAATTTGAGACCGATACATTCCACTTAGTTTGCAATGGGTAATGTACAAATGCTCAGCTTGTTGCTAAACGGAAATCTATCGAATGTAAATATTTAAAACCTTCCCATGTGGAAGGTTTTTTTATAATTATTGATATATAACTATAGGAATTATCCAAATTATTATTTGAATTTGTTAAATTTAAGCGAATGTCTTATTTAATTTTAAGGAAATAATACTCTGTACTTTTATCACGAATAATTTAGAAGAATAGAGTTAAAAAAAGAAATCTAAGAAAGATTTAGTACAGATGTTAGACAATCAAAATGAAAAATTGATTAAAGAAATTAAAACTATTTCGATAAAAGAAACAAAAAAAATTCTACTTAAGAACGGAAATGAGCTTCAAATAAAAAGATTAAATCAAATCACTTTTCGAATACGAATTGAAGATAATTACCAGAGTTTTTTAGCTCCAGTGGTATTATGCATCTTAC
Source organism: Aequorivita sp. 609 (assembly GCF_014212065.1). Classification (NCBI taxonomy): domain Bacteria; kingdom Pseudomonadati; phylum Bacteroidota; class Flavobacteriia; order Flavobacteriales; family Flavobacteriaceae; genus Aequorivita; species Aequorivita sp. 609. The sequence goes on from NZ_JACJVM010000003.1 coordinate 181,501, forward strand.
AAAATGAAAGAAAATATAAATGTTTTCCATTTTTATATTTAAAGTCAATTTTGATCAATGGAATAGGAGGAACAGTTTTACTGATATCTTTAAGCTGGTTGAATATTATTCAATTTGATATGGTGGGGATTTTTATTCCCTTGGTATTTACGTTAGTATTACAATTATCATTAATGCCGGTATTATTTAAGATAATCCTTAAAATCTTTAGACAAAAATTGGGAAGAGATAATAATAATCATTAAAACCGATTTCCTAATTAGCCTTAAAAATATGAAATATAATAAAAGAAATATCGGTTTGTTTAGCTTGATAGTTGGAGTAATCCTGTTTATTCTATCGGTTGATTTACTATCTAAACCATCAAATTCTCCTCTGACTTTTGATCCTATCGGGAGTTTTCAAACATACTTTTTTAGCTTCGGCTTTACTTTAGGAGTAATTGGATGGATTATTGGAAGTGTATTACTTATAGGGTATTTAATTTTGTTTTACTTTATAGGAATATGGATAAGTAAAAAGATAGCAAAACAGTAAACTATCAAAACGATATGAAAACCACCCCAGAACATAACGAGCGTATAGCCAAAATGACTTTCGCTTCGGTTTACCCACATTATATTACAAAGGTTGAAAAGAAAGATAGAACAATAGAAGAATTACATCAAGTAATAGAATGGCTTACAGGGTATAATGAAAGCGATTTAAATAAATTTATTGAAGAAAAAGCAACTTTTGAAACCTTCTTTAAAAAAGCTAATCTTAATCCTAATGCCAACCTCATCAAAGGTATGATTTGTGGATATCGCATAGAAGAACTTGAAAATCCATTAACAAGACAAGTTCGTTACCTAGATAAATTGGTAGATGAGTTAGCTAAAGGCCGCAAAATGGATAAAATACTTAGGATGGAATAATTTTTTTAAAAATCAATTTAACCTCTTAAAAAAACTCATTTATGAAGACAAAAAAAATAAGTTTATCAATATTAACAGTTCTATTGTCTTTTGGAATTGGATTATATATCAATAATGTATTTGCGAATTTTCCAAAGGAGGATAATCTTACACTAACTAAAATTAATAAAATGGAAGATAACGATATGAAATTAGGTGCCTTTTCAGTTAGTCTGAATGTAAAGGATTTAAAGGTTTCAAAACAATTTTACGAAAACTTAGGATTTAAAGTCTTTGGAGGAAGTATGGAGCACAATTACCTTATAATGAAAAATGGTAATGCACTAATCGGCATTTTTCAAGGAATGTTTGAAGGAAATATTTTAACCTTTAACCCAGGTTGGGATGAAAATGCACAGAACTTGGAAAGCTTTGATGATGTAAGGGAAATTCAAAAAAGCCTTAAACAGAGTGGGGTAGCACTCTCTACAGAAGCAGATGAAAATACATCGGGCCCCGCAAGTATAACTCTTACAGATCCTGATGGAAATATTATTTTAATAGACCAACATCGATAGATTCACTAATTGGATAATAAAGACCTTCTAATTTAGAAGGTCTTTATTATATAGTTTATTCCGTTTTCTGAAAAGATTTTATAACTACCAGTCCGCAGATTAAAGCTACAGTAGTAAGGCTAAAGGCTAAAATTGTATTGCTGTAAATAAAATTCCCGATGGCAAATAGTGTACAGTAAACCCCTACAACCCCTGCAAAAAAGCCTAGAATTTTCATTCCAAACCCTTTAAACTTGGATTCATTTCCAAAAATTAAGCTATTAAAGCTATTTAGTGTTTCAGCATTTGACGGTTTTGTTAATAGCGTTACAAGTACCCATCCAATTGTGGTTATTACAACCCCAAGAACTAATTGCCAATGACCAGCAATTTCAATCATTGGAGTGTCCATTTTTCCATTAACAAAGAAAAAGGCAGCAATTAAAAATGAAATTAGCATAGCGGCAATTTCACTATAGGGGTTTATTCTACTCCAAAACCATCTTAAAATAAACAATAATCCAGTACCTGCTCCAATAGAAAGTAATAAGTTGAAGCCATCACGAGCTTCTTCTAGAACAAGTGCTAATAAGCCTGCGAAAATCATCATCACCACCGTAGAAATTCTACCAGCAGCAACTTGCTCTTTTCCAGTAGCTTCTTTTCGAAGAAAACGTACATAAAAATCATTTACAACATACGAACTTCCCCAGTTTAAATGCGTCGAGATTGTGCTCATAAAAGCTGCAATTAATGATGTAATTACAATTCCTAATAAACCGGCTGGCAAGAAAGTTAGCATTGCTGGATAAGAAAGGTCATTTTTTACAAAATCAGGATCTAAATTTGGGAAGGCCGCCTGTAGGCTTTCTATATTTGGAAAAACAACGATGGATGCAAGACCGATGATAATCCACGGCCATGGTCTAAGTGCGTAATGTGCGATATTAAAAAATAGGGTAGCATAGGTTGCGTGTTTTTCATCTTTGGCGGCTAACATCCTTTGGGCAATATAACCACCACCACCTGGCTCCGCACCTGGATACCATACGCTCCACCATTGCACAGCTAGCGGAATTATAAGCAATGGGATTAATAACTCAGGTTTAGAAAAGTCTGGCAGCATTGCTGTTTTTGCTGCTACAGTTGGAGTAGCGAGTAATTTATCTATCCCACCAATTTCAGGCATATTTACTATGTAAACGGTCGCCCAAATACTTCCAACCATGGCGATTATAAATTGAACAAAATCTGTAAGTAAAACTCCTTTTAAGCCCCCAAAGGCTGAGTAAATAACTACTACCGGCGAAGCAATTAATAATACTTCATAGGAAGATAAACCGAACATAACGTGTCCAATTTTAATTGCTGCGAGACAAACGTTCGCCATAATTACAATGTTGAAGAAAACTCCTAAATAGATGGCTCTAAAACCTCTTAAAAAGGCGGCGCTTTTTCCGCTATATCGCAATTCATAAAATTCTAAATCGGTTGTAATCCCACTTTTTCGCCATAGTTTAGAGTAGAAAAATACGGTAAGCATTCCTGTTAGTAAGAAACTCCACCAAATCCAGTTTCCAAATACGCCGTCTTCACGAATAACCCCTGCAACAAAGTTTGGTGTATCTGCAGCAAAAGTTGTTGCCACCATACTAACTCCAAGAAGCCACCAAGGCATATTTCTATCGGAAAGAAAAAAGGATTTTGAATCTTTTCCAGCTTTTTTAGCTACAACTAGACCAATTGTAATAAATATTATAAAAAATGTAATTATAACGATCCAATCGATGGTGGTTAAGTGCATAATTTTAGTAAAATTGGTTGTTTTTAAACTTCGGTTAAAGTACTTATTTTGAAAGGCTTTTTAAAAGTTCGGTAATTTAAATATTCACAAGTTTTTAAACAATTCACAAAGTTCAATCATTGAACATTTCTTTTAAATAAATACCAAGCCAAATTAACATTATGGTTTTAAACCATTTATTGGAACTTTACATTTCATACTAAAAATTCTAATTTCTATTTCCTACCTTTAAAAAAATAATTGATTTTCTATGACGGCAAAACGTAGGAGTAAAGCGAAAACAACTAAAATAGAACCCAAAAGAGCCAGAAATTTATCTCCTGGTACTGTTAAGTATACTGGTAAAAAAGTCACGACAATTACAGAGTTAGATATAATTGATTACTCTAAGGATCATTATCATCGATTTAAAACAAATGATATTAATGAGGCTTTTAACTACGAAGATTCTACAAATATTACTTGGATAAATGTAAACGGACTTAGCAATACCGATGATATTATTACACTCGGGAACCATTTTGAACTACATCCATTAATTCAAGAAGATATAGTAAGTACATATCAACGTCCAAAAATTGATGAATACGAAGAATACTTGTTTATAGTATTTAAAATGCTTCATTACGACAATGATAGGCTTAACAATGAGCATATTAGTATGGTTATGGGGAAGGATTATGTGTTAACTTTTCAAGAAGCCGAAGGAGATGTTTTTAGTGATTTGAGGGAACGTTTAGAACACGGTAAAGGTAGGATTCGTGGGGTAGGAGCAGATTATTTAATGTTTGCAATCCTGGACGCAGTTGTGGATAATTATTTTTCAGTTATTGAGTATTTAAGCAATAAGGTTGAGTTGTTAGAGGATAAGCTTTTCGATAAAAAAGAAGACCCAGATATTGCAGAGGAGATTCAACAACTAAAAAAGGAAATATTAAAAATTAGAAAAGCAGTCGTTCCTTTGCGAGAAGTTGTAAATAGATTAGAAAAAATAGATTACACCATTATAGAAGAGCGTACCAATAAATATATTCGCGATTTATACGACCATATAATTCAAGTTAATGAAAGTGTGGAAATTTACCGAGAGATGATTTGGAGTTTGATGGATATGTATATGACGACTATCAGTAACAAGATGAATGAAGTTATGAAGGTCTTGACAATTATGGCTTCTATATTTATTCCGCTTACCTTTATGGCAGGTATCTACGGAATGAATTTTGATAATATGCCAGAACTTCATCTTAGATATGGGTATTATTACCTTTGGGGGTTAATGATTCTTGTTTTTCTGGGCTTACTTTGGTATTTCAAAAGAAAAAAGTGGATATAATTGGCTTCTCTATTTCGATGAAATTTTAAAAATATTTTTATAAAATTAAAAAGACTATATAATGGAATTAATGACAGTTGGCGGTGGATGTTTTTGGTGTATTGAAGCAGTATTTGATCAAGTGAAAGGAGTAGAAAAAGTTGTTTCGGGTTATACTGGAGGGAATGCTCCTGGAAGACCAACCTATCGTGAAGTGTGTTCAGGTTTAACAGGTCACGCTGAAGTAGTACAAGTTAGTTTCGATCCTAAAGTAATTTCGTACGAAGATTTAGTAGTAATTTTTATGACGAGTCACGATCCAACAACCCTAAATCGTCAGGGGGCGGATGTAGGGACACAATACCGTTCGGTAATTTATTATCACAACGAAGCTCATAAGGAAATTTCAGAAATTATAGTGAAGGAGATGTCGCTTTATTACACAAATCCCATTGTAACAGAAATAAGTCCGTTACAAACATTTTATGAAGCTGAAGAAGATCACCAAGATTATTATGCCAACAATCAAACTGCTGGATATTGTACAGCGGTAATTTCTCCAAAATTGGCAAGGTTACGTAAAATGCACAGTGATAAGCTTAAATAGAATTAAAAATCTAATTTTAAATTTCATTACTTAAAATTCCTTTAAACACTGAGGGTGAGGGTTTTTAGCTGCTCTTTTTTTGCTGTTATTCGTTAAAAATTCAAGCGTCAAAAGATATTATTTTGCATTGTGAAAAAAGGACGTAATTTTGCACCTTCTAAAAAAGGTAGAATTTATGATGGAGGTAACAGACGCACTAAAAGAAAAAAAAACTGATAAGGAGCTATATAGCTATCAAAAAGGGGCAATAGATCAAATTTTTGAAAAATTTGAAACCGCTCCAGACGATTATCACTTGTTGTATCAATTACCAACAGGTGGAGGTAAAACAGTTATCTTTTCTGAAATTGTCCGTCAATATCTTAAACTTCACAATAAAAAAGTTTTGGTGATGACTCACCGAGTGGAGCTATGTAAGCAAACTTCTGAAATGCTTACAAGTTTTGGTGTTGTAAACAAAGTTGTTAATAGTACTGCTAATCTTTCCGATCAAGCAAAATACAGTTGCTTTGTGGCAATGGTTGAAACCTTAAACAACCGTTTGAACGATGATAAACTTGATATTTCAGATATTGGATTAGTTATTATTGATGAGGCTCACTATAACTCATTTACAAAGCTTTTTAAATTCTTTGAAAAATCATTTATCCTTGGCGTTACAGCAACTCCATTAAGTTCTAATAGAAATCTTCCGATGAAGGATAACTATCAAGAACTGATTGTTGGAGAAAGTATTCAGTCGTTAATTGATAATGAGTTTCTAGCTCAAATTGAAGTTTTTCAATACAATATGGGGCTAACATCTTTGGAGATTGGTTCTAATGGTGATTATACTGTAAAATCATCAGATGATCTTTATTCTGGAGTAAATATGCTTGACCGTTTACTTGAGGCGTATAGAACGCACTCTAACGGTAAGAAAACATTGATTTTCAACAACGGTATTAATACATCTATCCAAGTGTATTATCACTTAAAGGCAGAAGGTTTGCCTGTAATGCACTTAGATAATACAGCTACAAAAAAACAGCGAAAGCAAATTTTAAATTGGTTTCGTGAAACTCCTGATGCTATACTTACATCTGTAAGCATTTTAACTACAGGATTTGATGAACCATCGATAGATACAATTATTCTTAATAGAGCGACACGTTCTTTAACGCTTTACTTTCAGATGATTGGTCGTGGTTCGCGTATTTGGAATAATAAAACTAAGTTCTCGGTTATCGACCTTGGTAACAACTTTCAGCGATTTGGACCATGGGAGGCACCTTTAGATTGGCAGGCAATATTCAATTCACCTGACTTCTTTATGGATCGCTTAGTGAGCGATGAGGAATTAGAAAGTAACTTCCGTTACGAAATGCCAGAAGAGGTGCGCAATGAGTTTGCAAAGAGTGAGAACGTTTATTTTGATATTAAACAAACCTATCAAGACTCTGTAGCAAAAGGTGAATCTAGTAAGGTAATTTTAGAAAGATCTATTGAACAACACGCGCGAATTTGTGTAGAAAACAGTGAAGATGTTTACGACGCACTTGCTTTAGCGAAAATGTTAGGAGATGATATCGATTATCGAATTGAAAAGTATACGCAGTGCATTAGTAAAAGTACAGGTAACTTCATTAGTTGGCTAAAAGAAGATTACCGTTTAAAATTTAGAAATTATCTTCGAGAGAACTTTGATGAAATCTTTGAAGAAATTCACGGGTATGCACCTGAAGAGTAAGAAGTAAATTAAAACTCTGAATTCTAAAAATTAAATTAGAATTCAGAGTTTTAATTTTTAGACTTAATATTGTTCACTTTCATTAGGGAAATCGCCGCTCTTTACGTCTTTACTATACTGAGTAAATGCATTTTTCATATCAGTATACAAATCTAAATAACGTCTAAGGAAACGAGGATTAAATTCGTGAGTCATTCCAATCATATCGTGAAGCACTAGAACTTGTCCATCTACGCCGTTCCCGGCTCCAATTCCAATAACTGGAATACTAATTTTTTCGGCTACTTGTTGTGCTAGCTTAGCAGGAACTTTTTCTAGAACAATAGCAAAGCATCCAATTCTTTCCAATAAAAGAGCGTCTTCAATTAACTTATCGGCTTCTTCCTCTTCTTTAGCGCGTACAGTGTACGTTCCAAATTTATAAATTGATTGCGGTGTTAACCCCAAGTGTCCCATTACAGGGATACCTGCGTTTAAGATTCGTTTTACCGATTCTTTTATTTCTTTTCCTCCTTCAAGCTTAACTGCGTGTCCGCCACTTTCCTTCATAATTCTGATGGCAGAGCGAAGTGCTTCTTTTGGATCGCTTTGATAGCTTCCAAATGGTAAATCAACTACAACTAAGCTGCGCTCAATAGCACGAACTACTGAAGCTGCGTGATATATCATTTGGTCTAAGGTAATGGGTAGGGTGGTTTCGTGTCCAGCCATCACATTACTAGCAGAATCACCTACTAAAATTACGTCTATTCCTGCACTATCTACAATTTTGGCCATGGTAAAGTCGTATGCAGTTAGCATCGAAATCTTTTCACCTTTCTTTTTCATATCCACCAAAGTTTTGGTGGTAATGCGTTTGTATTCTTTTTTAGCTATACTCATAGTTATATTGAAATTGAATGGTAAAAGTAATAAATTACGACATTAGAAACTTGGATTTTGGATTTGATAATTCCTGGAGTGTTTTTATATCAATATTAAATACTGTGAATTAACAATCGCTTACATTAACTTGTACTGCAAGACCTCCTTCACTAGTTTCTTTATACTTCGATGTCATATCTTTTGCCGTTTCCCACATTGTTGCAATTACCTTATCTAAAGGTACTTTTGCCTTGGCAGGATCACTGTTAAGTGCCATTTCACAAGCGTTTATAGCTTTAATTGCTCCCATTGCGTTACGCTCTATACAAGGAATTTGAACCAAACCAGCAATTGGGTCGCAGGTTAAACCTAGGTGATGTTCCATAGCAATTTCACTAGCCATTAAGCATTGATCTGGCGTTCCGCCCATAAGTTCGCATAACGCACCTGCAGCCATTGATGATGATACACCAATTTCTGCTTGACATCCACCTAAAGCCGCTGAGATAGTAGCTCCTTTTTTGAAAAGACTTCCTATTTCGCCAGCAGTTAATAAATATTTCTGAACGTCTTCAAAATTTGCATCGTGGTTTTCAATCACCATATAATACATCATTACGGCAGGAATTACACCAGCACTTCCATTTGTTGGAGCGGTTACAACTCTACCTAAAGATGCATTTACTTCGTTAACAGCTAATGCGAAACAAGAAACCCATTTCAGAATTTGTCGAAATTTTACTTCGGTATTTCTAATGGCATCTATCCATTCTTCAGCATTATTATATGTGGTGTCCCCAATAAGGTTTTTATTCATTTCGAATGCTCTTCGGGTAACATTTAGGCCACCAGGTAAAATTCCTTCAGTATGTGCACCCACATACATAGAGTCAAGCATTACGTCCCAAATTTCTTTTAAACCATTTGTTATTTCTGCTTCCGAACGCAATGATTTTTCATTCTCGAGAACTATTTCTGAAATACTTTTATTTTCAGATTTGCAGTATGCAGCTAGTTCCGCTCCGTTTTGAATAGGGAAAGGGAACTGTGCAAATTTCTCCATTTTTGCTTTTTCCTGCTTGCGCTCTTCTTTAACAGTAAATCCTCCACCTATGGAATAAAAAGAGGTAGATTCTTTCGATCCGTCTTTAAAGCTGGCATTAAAAGTCATTCCATTGGGATGGAATTCAAGAAACTTTCTATTAAAGATTATATTTTCTTTCGGGACAAACGGCACCTCTAACTCGTTGTTAAGTTTGAGCTTATTTTCCGAAGTAATAAAGTCTATCTCTTTATTTATATTTTCAATGGGAAATGTAACAGGGTCAAACCCCATTAAACCTAGCATTACAGCTATATCTGTAGCGTGACCTTTTCCCGTTAGTGAAAGCGAGCCATATAGATCTACAGTTAGCGATACTACCTCATCAAATTTATTATCATCTTTCAACTCCTCAACCCAACGCAATGCTGCGCGCCAAGGACCTAAAGTGTGGGAACTAGACGGCCCAACACCTATCGACAACATGTCAAAAACACTAATACTTTCCATAAATTTTATCTTGAGTCAAACCTAAGAAATTTTAAAACATTTAGCTAAACAGAAGACGTTAATTGTTAACAATTACTGCTTGAAATTGTTTTTTTCAGGTAAACCTACAAAAATAAAGATAAGACACGAGATAAGTGTTTTTATGCAGCTCCCTAAAATTTTTAATAGCGACTACCTAATGCAGGATTAGTGGGGGCATACTTTAATGAGTGGTAACCATTAAATAGACGGAGGCAAGAAATACTACAAGGTGAGGAGACTGTTATTTTGGGTTATAGATAAACTTTCTATAAATGTATTATGCTTAGAAATCAAGGAATTATAACCATTGGAAAAAGATTTTAAATAAATCTCAATTAAAAGCGGAATCGTTATCCGCCAATTCTAGTAGATTTCAACTTTTACTTTTTTGAAATGCGATAAAAAATAAATGACGCTAAAAATCCTATTACCGAGAAGATTGTCAACATCCAAAATACCTGCTGATGGCCTTTTTCACCAGGGGAGCCATCTAAAAAATACCCGATAGCGGGACCTGCAAAAACCTCAGGTGTATAACCTATAAAGGAAATAATTCCCACTGCAGTTCCTGTAAGCGTTAAAGGTATGTTGCCTTCTTTCATAACGGCGAAATAAAGAACACGAGCAGCGTAAACACCAACGGCTGTAACAATTATAGAAAGAAAGAATAATACATCTGTTTCTTGGTCTAAAATACCAGAGGCAAAAAGTAACCCTCCAAAAAATGAAAGTACAAATCCGATACACAGGTAAATGGAGGGACGAGAACGATCTGCCAGAAATCCGATTACAACACCTACAATAGGGCGAATAAATAATAAGAACGTACCTGTTTTGGCAGCATCTACTTCGCTATATAACATTACGTCCTTGGCATAGAGCGAAAATATATCGGTTATTTTATACCCTACATAGGCACATATTATAATAACCATAAGGAGCCAAACAGAAGGTAATTTTAGGACTGTTTTTATATTTTTAAAAGTGATTTTCTCATGGCTTGTCGCTTCAGTTTCTTTATCAATTTTTAAGAAAAATAATACTATTACTCCAATTATAGCAACAAGGGCGGAGGAGGTATATACTACATAGTGGAAGGCCTTTAATTGAACTTCAGACGATATTTCAGTTTCAGAAACAAACAGAGAAAACACAAATACACCAAGCAATCCAAAGAGTGCGCCTACTAATCCACGCCCTCCATCTAAAAAGCCAAATGCTTTTCCTTGACTGTCATTTCCACCCCAAACGCGGGTGGCTTTTATCATTGCCGACCAAAACAGAAAAATTGTTGTAAACCCCCAAAAACCATAAAGAATTATTAAAGTTTGAAAAGTAGGGGAGCTGGCATAAACAAGTCCGCCTAATGCTGTAAGTATTAAAGCTGTTCCCATCAATTTTCGAGGAGGAAATCTATCTGCTAAAGGACCGCCAAATAAATAAGAGAAGACTGCCACTATTCCATATACCGAAAAACAAAATCCCAATTCTGTGTTATTGATTTGAAAAACTTCAAGAACAGTAGCTCTAAAAACTCGTGCCAATACAAATGGTAAGATAAAGACAGCTTCCCCCGCAAGTATTAATAGGATAATATATGCTATATATTGTTTTGAAGGCTTTTTATTATTCAATTGTTTATTTTATAAAATTTGCTTCTTGTAAAAGTAGTGTATTTTAAAAAGAAGATGTTTTTATTGTAGTTAGAATAGAATTTTACCATTCTGATATGCTCAGGAAGGCAATTAAACCATTATTAATGACGGATTTAAATATATTTATGACATGATGGCAGTACAATTTGGTTGGCACAATCATTGACTTATAGAACTCGAAATTAAGAATACACAACATAAATAATAAACAACAAACAATACTATTATGAGTAAAATAATTGGAATCGACTTAGGAACAACAAACTCTTGCGTTGCCGTAATGGAAGGAAGCGAGCCAACAGTTATTCCTAATGCCGAAGGAAAAAGAACGACTCCTTCTGTAATCGCATTTGTGGAAGGTGGCGAAATTAAAGTAGGTGATCCTGCAAAACGTCAAGCTGTTACAAACCCAACAAAAACCATTAGCTCTATTAAGAGATTTATGGGGAATAAATATTCTGAGTCTTTAAAAGAAACAGAACATTCTGCATACAAGGTAGTAAAAGGCGATAACGATACAGCTCGTGTTGATATCGATGGCCGTTTATATACGCCACAAGAATTAAGTGCAATGATTCTTCAAAAAATGAAGAAAACTGCAGAAGATTATTTAGGACAAGATGTTACTCGTGCAGTAATTACTGTTCCTGCATACTTTAATGACAGTCAGCGTCAAGCTACTAAAGAAGCTGGAGAAATTGCTGGTCTTAAAGTAGAAAGAATTATTAATGAGCCAACTGCTGCTGCACTTGCCTACGGTCTTGACAAAAAAGGAACAGACCAAAAAGTAGTTGTGTTTGACTTTGGTGGTGGTACGCATGACGTTAGTATCCTTGAATTAGGAGACGGAGTTTTTGAAGTACTTGCTACTGATGGAGATACACACTTAGGTGGTGATGACGTTGACCAAAAAATAATCAATTGGTTAGCAGATGAGTTTAAGGCTGAAGAGGATTTCGATCTTCGTAAAGACCCTATGGCGTTACAACGTTTAAAGGAAGCTGCTGAAAAAGCAAAAATTGAACTTTCTTCTGCTGCACAAACAGAAATCAACTTACCTTATGTTACTGCTACTGCTAGCGGACCAAAACACTTGGTTAAAACATTGTCTCGTGCTAAGTTCGAGCAATTAATTGACGATTTAGTTAAGAGAACTATGGTTCCTTGTGAAACTGCAATGAAAGCTGCAGGTTTAAGCAAGAGCGATATTGATGAAGTAATTTTAGTTGGTGGTTCAACTCGTATTCCTGCAGTTCAGGAAGCTGTTGAAAAATTCTTCGGAAAAAAACCTCATAAAGGTGTAAACCCTGATGAAGTAGTAGCTGTTGGAGCTGCAATTCAAGGAGGTGTATTAACTGGAGATGTAAAAGATGTACTTCTTTTAGATGTAACTCCTCTTTCTCTTGGAATTGAAACTATGGGAGGTGTAATGACTAAATTAATTGAAGCTAACACTACAATTCCTACTAAGAAAAGTCAAGTATTCTCTACAGCTGCAGACAATCAGCCAAGTGTTGAAATTCACGTATTGCAAGGAGAGCGTCCAATGGCAAACGATAATAAAACAATTGGTCGTTTCCACTTAGACGGAATACCACCAGCACAAAGAGGTGTGCCACAAATTGAAGTAACGTTTGATATTGATGCTAATGGTATCATTAAAGTAAGCGCTACAGATAAGGCTACTAATAAATCTCAAGACATCCGTATCGAAGCTTCTTCAGGATTAACAGAAGAAGAAATCGCGAAGATGAAAGCTGATGCAGAAGCAAACGCTGAAAGCGATAAAGCTGCAAAAGAAAAAGTAGATAAGTTGAATGAAGCAGATGCAATGATCTTCCAAACTGAAAAGCAACTGAAAGAATTTGGTGATAAATTATCTGATGATAAAAAGAAACCAATTGAGGAAGCTTTAGAAGAATTGAAGAAAGCACACGCATCACAAGATTTAGCTACAATTCAACCAGCTTTAGATAAGATAAATGAAGCTTGGAAAACTGCTTCTGAAGAAATGTACAAAGCGCAAGCAGATGCTCAAGGTGCACCAACAGGTGATGCTGGAGCAGGAGCTGAGCAGGGAAGCAACACTGAAAACAGTGATGTGGAAGACGTTGACTTCGAAGAAGTAAAGTAAGCTGAGATCAATTTTCGCTCTAAGTGAAAATTTATCAATCGCTTATCCCAAGCATAGTCGAGGGATTTTTACAAGCAACATTATATAAGCTTAATACAAAACCGCAACCTGAAAAGGTTGCGGTTTTTTGTTTTGACTAATTGAGGGGTATTTTAGTTATTAAGACAAATTAAGAAATAAATAGCAGAGTTATTGATCTTCTTAAAATTTTAGATAATTGTAATTAAAATGTGGGAAGGTGTTAAGTTTAGATTTCGAACAAACACACATAAAAAGAACGGCCCGTAAGGGCCGTTCAATTTTAAAGCTTTTTATTTTAACCAATTATTAAGCTTTAAGGTCACATACTTGGAAAGTGGGGGTTTCCAATAGGTAACCGGGGGCCAAAATATAATTTATTAAACACTATCCCAAACCAATTGATGATAATTTTTGAAAATTTAACTTTTAAAGGATTTGTATGTTTATATAGCAATCTCATTTATAAATTTTCGATTAACTTCATGGATTCCATCGAAAACTTTAATTTCTAGTCTGTTATTAAACAACTCGCTTCCTTTTAATTGCTCTTCGGTTTTTCTCGCTTCTGTAATGTATTCATCCTTATCACCATATAAGTAAATAACCCTAGTAGAAGGATTTAAAAATTCAAAATCAGAGGCTTTCAATTCTTTTGGAATTCCTCCCGAATGAAGGATTAGTTTGTCACAATTTATTTTTCTATTTGCAACCCAGCGAGTAGCAATTGAAACTCCTTGCGAATATCCTAAAACAATTAAATTAGGTATTTCTCTAGTTATTTCTTTTTTAAAAACAGCATCTATATAATTTAATACATTTTCAGTTTCTAGAATTGTATTTTCACGTGTAAGCCAAGAAGCGCCAACGTGTTTAAATTTTCTGTCTTGATAGTATTTTGAAGGAGCCTGTGGTGCTATTATGTAATTTTCTTCAGGATTCAACTCAGAAAAATATCTAATAAAGTATTTGCTTAAATACCCCAAACCGTGAAAAACTATCCAAACATTTTTAGTGTTGTCGGTTAAAGTATTTAAGGTTGAATAAGTGTTGACCGATTTGTAAGAAGCTTCTTTTTCAGTGCTCATTTGTTGTATTCAATTTTGTATTTTTACAAATGTAATTTAATAAGATGAAGTACACTAAAGATCAAATTTTAGCTATGTCCAAAAAAATGTGTGAAAACACATTAATGGAAACCTTGAATATAGAATTTACGGAAGTCGGAGATGACTTTTTAATTGCAAAAATGCCAGTAACTCCTAGAGTTCATCAACCTGACGGTGTTTTACACGGCGGTGCATCTGTCGCTTTAGCAGAGAGTGTTGGAAGTGCAGGAGCCTATTTCTTTTTAAACGCTGAAAACATCGTTGTTCGCGGAATTGAAATTGCAGCCAACCACGTAAAAAGTGTACGTGAAGGTTTTGTGTATGCTCACGCAAGTATTCTTCATAAAGGACGTACAACTCAGCTATGGCAGATAAAGATAACCAATGAAGAAGGCGATCTCGTTTCTCTTGTGAAACTCACAACAATAAGTTTACCAAAAACCCAATAATGGATTTTAATTTATTACTTGAGAAAATTTCAAATCATTATTTGAAGAAATTACCATTTGTAGTATACAGTAAACCAAATAGTAAAGCCTTATCAGCTCTTCTGCAAAAGAATGATTTCTTACACGAAATTAAAGAATTAAATAAAGCTGGATTTGTACTTTCGCCATTCAACTATCACAATTCTTCTTTTTTTATACCTGAAATCGAGTCAGAGATTTATGTTTCTGAATTTGTAAAAGAACCCTTTATAGCAGAAGTTACTTCAGTTTCAAACGATGAAAATGAGGAAGGTAATTATATTAAACTGTTAGAAAGCACAATAGAAGCAATTAAAAATGACATAGCAACTAAAATTGTTATCTCGCGCCCAAAAAACGTAAAGCTTCAAAGTTTTTCTATTGATAAATTACTAAAACGTTTATTCTCAGCTTATCCTACGGCCTTCCGATATATTTGGTTTCATCCCAGAACTGGTTTGTGGTGTGGTGCTACGCCAGAAACACTTGTGAATTTAGATGATAATATGTTTACAACTATGGCTTTGGCAGGAACCCAACCTTATATTAATGATGAGCCCGCAACTTGGAGACCTAAAGAAAAAGATGAACAACAGCAGGTAACCAATATGATTTTAGATAAATTAAAACCTGCGACTTCTTCATTAGAGATTTCTAAAACATATACCCATCGTGCTGGTTCGTTATTACATCTTAGAACAGACATAACGGGTAAATTAAATAATAATACAACGCTCACAGCTATAGCGTCTGCTCTACACCCAACACCGGCAGTAGGTGGCAATCCTAAAGAAATAGCACAAAAATTCATTTTAGAAAATGAAGGATACAATCGCGAATTTTACACAGGTTTTTTTGGTCCTGTATTCAACAATGGGACTTCGGCTAATCTTATGGTAAACTTACGATGTATGAAAATAGAAGATGACGTTGCGCGTATATTTGTTGGTGGTGGAATAACATTAGAGTCTAATCCAATAGAAGAATGGCAGGAAACTCAAAACAAAATGCAAACAATGTTACAAGTGTTGCAGCCAATGCTTTAAAATCTACAGTGTCTTTGTACCTTTACACTCCATGAAATTTACAAATAAAATCCTCGCACAAACCCTTATTCAATTATGTTTGGATAAAGGAATTAATCATATCGTAATTTCTCCTGGGTCGCGTAATGCACCATTAACCATAGGTTTTGGAGAACATCCGGAATTTAAGTGCTTTAGTATAGTTGATGAACGTGCTGCTGCATTTTTTGCATTGGGAATGGCGCAACAATTAAAAAAACCAGTAGCTGTTGTTTGCACCTCCGGCTCAGCACTAATAAATTATTACCCAGCAATTACGGAAGCGTTTTATAGCGATATTCCGCTTATAGCTATTTCAGCAGACAGGCCTGCAGACCGAATAGATATAGGCGATGGACAAACCATTCGTCAGGAAAATGTTTTTCATAACCATATTCTTTACAGTGCTAACTGTACTGAGGGTGATGAATTTCAACAAAAAAATGAAACCGAAATAAACGTTGCCTTAAACACAGCAATTGAGTTATCGGGACCTGTTCATATTAATATTCCTTTTTCCGAACCTTTATACCAAACCGTTGACAAGCTATTAGTTTCACCACAAAATGTAAAAGCTAGGTTGGATAGTTTCGATTTATCAGAAGATTTAGCACCTTTTCAAACTAAGTGGAATAGTAGTAGTCGCAAAATGATTTTGGTTGGGGTTCTACCACCAAACAGTGTAGAGCAACGCTTTATCGAACATTTAGCAAAAGATAAAAGTGTTTTAGTTCTAACCGAAACAACTTCAAATCTTCATAATGAAAATTTTATTTCTGCTATAGATCAGCTTATAACACCATTGACAGAAGAGGATTTTAAAAATCTCCAACCGGAAGTATTATTGAGTTTTGGAGGAATGGTGGTTTCTAAACGAATTAAAGCGTTTTTGAGAAATTATACTCCAGAAGAACATTGGCACGTAGATTCAAAAAAAGCTTATGATACTTTCTTTGCTTTAACGCATCATTTTAAAACGCCAATAAATAAATTTCTTACTGAATTTCTTCCGAAAACAAATGCTGTAGATAGTGACTATCGGGAACAATGGTTATCGTTAAAATCTTATAGATTACAACGTCATAATATATATGAAACCCAAATTCCGTATTCAGATTTTATGGTGTTTTCTGAAATATTTAAACAACTTCCACAAAATATTCAGTTACAACTAAGTAATAGTGCTACAATTAGATATGCCCAATTATTTAATTTACCAGCATCCTCAGAAGTTTTTTGTAATCGAGGAACTAGTGGAATTGATGGTAGTACAAGTACAGCAATAGGAGCAGGGTACGCTTCAAACTTGCCAACAATATTTATTACTGGAGATCTGAGCTTTTTCTACGATAGCAATGCATTGTGGAATAATTATATACCGAAGAATTTTAAAATTATTGTAATCAATAATGGAGGTGGAGGTATTTTTAGAATTCTTCCTGGTGAAAAAGATACTAAAGTATTTAATACTTATTTTGAAACCAAACACAATCTAACAGCCAGACATCTTTCAGAAATGTATGGTTTTAAGTATCAATCTATAGCTGAAAAAGAAGAATTAAGTAAAGGAATTACTACATTCTTCCAAGCAGATGAAGGGCCTTCTTTGTTAGAAATATTTACGCCTTCGACTATCAACGATAAAGTGCTTTTGGATTACTTTAAATTCATTGCCTAAGGCCAATTTATTACATTAGAATTTGTTAAGTTTTCCATAGTTTATTATATTTTTAATTTTCTTTAAAACACTACCTTTGCAGTTATGATAAAATTGGGTGAATACAATACATTAGAGATCCTAAGGGAAACCGAACCGGGTCTATATTTAGGTGATGACGAAGAAAACGTAGTTCTCTTGCCTCACAAATACAAACCAGAAGAATATGAAATAGGAGATGATCTCACGGTTTTTATATACCTTGATAATGAAGAACGTCCTATAGCAACCACTTTAGACCCATTTTTACAATTAAATACATTCGGATATTTACATTGTAGCGATGTTACCGAATATGGTGCGTTTATGGATTGGGGATTAGAAAAACAGTTGTTTGTGCCTTTTAAGGAACAAGCACGCCCAATGAAAAAAGGAAATTGGTATATCGTTTATTTATATATAGACGAAAAAACCAACCGCTTAGTTGGTTCAAGTAAAACAAACCATTTTCTTCAAAATGAAAACCTAACGGTTGAAGCCTATCAAGAAGTTGATATTTTAGTAACACATTTAACTGAAAAAGGAGCAAATGCTATTGTTAATGGTGTTCATAAAGGATTGATTTATATAGAAGACATTTTTGAAGATATCCGTACAGGTGATAAGCTAAAAGCATTCGTAAAGAAAATACGTCCTGACAATAAAATTGATTTAGTTCTTCAACAACCGGGTTATAAAAGCATAGAGCCTAACGCTAATTTTATTAGAGAAGAATTAGAGGCCGCAGGAGGATTTCTTCCACTTCACGACAAATCAGATCCAGACACTATTAAAAATATGTTGGGTATGAGTAAGAAAAGCTTTAAGAAAGCAATAGGAACGCTTTATAAAGACAAACAAATCATCATTAAAGATGATGGTATTGAGTTGAAATAAATCCTATTCAATTCAAATTTCTAGATAGGGTTGTAAATAACTTAGTAATATCTACGCCCTAGTCTAAAAGGTGCACAACGTGCGCATATTCCGTGTGGAGGGCAAGTGTTTGCGTTTAAAAATCCACGGCTTGCTTCATAATATGCCTCGTTTTTAACTTTGGTAGATCCATCTGCACTATAACTGCTATTTCCGCCGTAAACTCCGTATTCTCTAGGGTCTAAAGATATTTTAAGATCCGATTCTACGTAACTTTGGTTTGTAATCATCGCATCAATCATACTTACCGGTTCGCGATAATTTTGTTTATTCAACTTAAAAGATGGGAGTCTTTTTAAACCTTTAGATCGAAAATCTCCTTCAAATAACAAGGAAGTGGTAGTTAAACTTTCAATTTCTGGAAGCTTAACAAAATCTAACTTATATTTATTGGTCTCGTAATCCAATTGAGCCGAAGCCAATAATGGGAATAATAATATAAGAAACAATAATTTTTTCATCGAAACAAAGATATCAAATTTTAAGCCAAGAATAAATAGATTTGAGATGTTAGACTTGAGATGTGTGACTGAACGCTTCCAAGGATTAAAAGACAGAATAATTATTCTTTTTATAACCGAATTTTATCAAATTAAAATTTATCAAAATTTAGGTGAGTTTTTAATAACGGATATACAATTAGTAACCTATTGATTTTTGGTATATCTTAAAACAAGTCATTTATCTTTCAGCGCAGCGGTTTTAGAGGTTAATCGAACATTAATAATTACAGACTTATTTTTTTAGCTACTTTCTTAGGAAGTGCATCTTTATGTATGGTAATGCTTATAGTCTTTAAGCGCATATAAGCTTCACTAAAATACACATAGCCTCCATTAGCAACACGGCTTTCATCGTTCCCCCAACTGTTTTTAACTTTATAATATTTTGTGCCATTTTGATCGTGAAGGATTCCTGTGATATGCATTAAATGATCATCAGTAGTATTGTAATTTTCAAACTCCTGTTGGCGGTACTCCTGAGTTATCGTTTTTTCAGGAAATATAAAGCTTAGTGCTTTAAGTTTATTTTCATCATCTTCAGGAACAACTGCAATTCCTTCTTTAGATGAAAAGCTACGCTCGCTTACATCACAATCTAATTCTACAGTATATCCGTTTTCCAATGCATTGTCTAAGGTTGCTATCATTTCATCTAATGGTAAGTTGTAAAAACTGCCATTACTCCAGTTGTCAGGAACATTTAAAATAAAGTTTGAATAAAACGGAGCGTGAGTGAAACTAGTTAAACTTAAATAATCTTTTGGCTGAATCTTAGTCATTTCTAAGAAAGATTGTGGTGTATATTGTTTCCCTTCGAAGGTAAAACTGTTTACATTCTTACCGATATATATATCCAAAACAGCATCTATAGCTGCACGCCACTTACTACTTAATTCTCTTCCTGGGTTTTCTACGTAGGTTTTTAGCATGGCTTCCAATACAGCTGACATCTCGGCATGATTGTGTTTGCTTTCCCCGTCGGGCATTCCGTTAAAAGCTAATTGAGGTACTAATCCGTATTTTTCCACAGCATTCATTACGTCGTGAGCAAGTCCACCTTCCCCAAACTGTGCTTTTCCTTGTCTCATGATGTAGTTTTCAGCCTTTAGGGGATAGGTATTATGTACCTGATACATTTCGCTTAAATCGATATGTTTCCCAGTTAGGCGAATTATTTCACTTTCTAAAAATGAAATACTGCTAAAACTCCAACAAGTTCCTGTAATTCCTTGACTTAATACAGGTGTAGTTTCAAGGTCGGTAACAGTTGTAAATTTGTATCTTTCTTGGGCGGATAGATTTAATGTAAATAGAATTACCAAGAGGAGTAGAAGGCTGCGCATTGTTTTATTTATTTGAGTATTATTTATTTGAGTATTTTGAGACATCTTTTCTTTGTGAACTCTATGTCTTTACGGTAAATTTGACACCGCAGAGGCGTAGAGCGCGCAGAGATTTTATGTTTAATTTCAAAGAAGATAGAAAATGATACTAAACAATATCTGCTATCTTTGAAAACAAAAATAATAATTATGAATACTCCCAATTGGAAAACAGCAAAAGAATATACCGATATAACCTATAAAAAATCTAATGGTGTTGCCAGGATAGCATTTAACAGACCAGATGTAAGAAATGCATTTCGTCCTAAAACTACAGCCGAACTACTTGACGCTTTTCACGATGCGCAGGAAGATACATCAATTGGGGTAGTTTTACTTTCCGCTGAAGGTCCATCCTCTAAAGATGGGGTTTATAGTTTTTGTAGTGGGGGCGATCAAAAAGCACGTGGCCATCAAGGTTATGTAGGTGAAGATGGATATCACCGTTTAAATATTCTTGACGTACAGCGATTAATTCGTTTTATGCCAAAAGCTGTTATTTGTGTTGTACCAGGTTGGGCTGTTGGTGGCGGACATAGTTTACACGTGGTTTGCGATTTAACGTTAGCAAGTAAAGAACACGCTATTTTTAAACAAACTGATGCCGATGTAACAAGTTTTGATGGTGGTTACGGAAGTGCGTATTTAGCTAAGATGGTAGGACAGAAAAAAGCCCGTGAAATCTTTTTCTTAGGAAGAAATTACAGCGCACAAGAAGCTTTGGAAATGGGAATGGTAAATGCTGTTATCCCTCACGCCGAACTGGAAGATACAGCTTACGAATGGGCGCAAGAAATACTTGCAAAAAGCCCTACATCTATTAAAATGTTGAAATTTGCAATGAACCTAACCGATGATGGAATGGTTGGGCAACAAGTGTTTGCTGGTGAAGCTACACGTCTTGCTTATATGACTGACGAAGCAAAAGAAGGTCGTGATGCCTTCCTTGAAAAACGCAAACCTAACTTTGATAAAAAGTGGTTGCCATAGAATAATTTTTCTGAAGCAGTTAGCATTTAATTTATAGTACAGTTATATAAACGGATTTCAAAAGTATCGATTAAGAATAAATGGAATTTGTCCGAAATCATATTGAAGGTATATCAAAAATATCTGATGAGGATTGGCATTACTTTTCCTCGAGATTAATAGAGCGAAATTTTAGAAAGAAATCCGTTTTTTTAAAACTAGGAGAGATTGAAAACTACATTTCTTTTATTAAATCTGGGGTTGTACGATTTTACCTGCCAAAGGAATTTGTAGAAAAGGAGGTAACCTTTAGTTTTAGTTTTAAAAACCAATTTGTAAGCGCCTACGATTCATTTTTAACTAGAAAACCTTCACTTTATGAGCTGGAGGCTTTATCTGATACACATATGTATAGTATTTCGTACTCCGATTTACAGGATGTTTATGCAAATACTCAATTTGGAAATTTAATTGGAAGATTAACTGCTGAACGTCTATTTCTGTTAAAATCGAAACGCGAGCAATCTCTTTTAAATGAAACTGCTGAAGAGCGGTATTTAAAGCTATTTAAAAACCGCCAAGATTTTATCAAAGATATCCCGCTTAAATATATCAGTTCTTACATTGGAGTGACGCCACAAGCCTTAAGTCGTATTCGGAAACGTATTAATTGATTTAGGTTCATTGTTTGGCTTGGCTATTGCAAGTATGTTTGTAAAAAAAATAGCTAATGACAATATTGATATTTATAGTGGTACTTTGGTACGGAGGACTATTTTTCCAAACCTTCTTCTTACACCGCTATGCCGCTCACCAATCCTTTACAATGTCTAAACTAACCGAAAGAATAACTTTTGTGTTAACCTGGTTTTTTCAAGGATCAAATTATTTAAGTGCTTATGGTTATGGTGTTATGCACAGAATGCATCACGCCTATGCCGATACTGAGAACGATCCTCATTCGCCAAAATACGATGCCAGCGTTTTTTCAATGATGTGGCGCACTAAAAACATATACGCCGATATAAATGAGAAACGCATTGAGGTTGACGAAAAATTCACTAAGAATGTTCCACAATGGGAACGCTTTGACAGTTTTGCAAGTTCTTATTTCTCTAGAATTATCTGGAGTATATTGTATTTTGCATTTTTCTTTTACTTCGCAACAGCTTGGTGGCAATGGCTATTTTTCCCGGTAGCGCTGTTTATGGCACCTATTCACGGAGTAATCATTAATTGGTACGCACATATCTACGGATATGTTAACTTTAAATCTAAGGACACCTCCAAAAATCTTTTGCCTTTTGATTTTTTAATGATGGGTGAGGGGTACCACAACAATCACCACAAACACGCAAGTCGCGCAAATTTTGGAGGCGTTCGCTGGCACGAGGTTGATATTACTTATAAAATAATGCAGGTTTTACACGCCTTAGGAATTATAAAGATTAAACCTATTACCCAAGTGGTTAGAAGAGAAGTGTAACAACTTAAACGTTTAAATAAAACCCGCTTTCTATTTAATGGAAAGCGGATTTTTTATTTCCTATTTTAATTGTCACTGTAAATGGTTTGAAGTAGTAGGTTTTACAAAGCCTAAATGATATGATATTTGTTAAGAGTTTATTTTACTGAAACAATTGTTGTAATATATATGTAGTAATTGATACAATGTAATAATGCTAATACAAGAATATCTTTATTTGCGAAATTTTCAAACTCTTCTGTAGTATTAATATTATAATTGTAATTAAGGTTATTTAATTTAGTATCCATTTCGGCTACTAATAGTTCTCTTTTGTTCGTGTCGGTTAATATGAATTTATTGCTTGAAACTCCTTTAATTCGAAGTAAAAACTTTTCTTCTAATTCATTAAAATAAGTTTTTATTAAAATTCCATTCCAACTAAGTTTAAAATCTAATATAGTCTTTTTGTCGTCTTTTAATTCAACTTTAGAATTCCAAATTCCTTTTGGTTTAAGTTGAAACTTATCACCATTAGAGATTATAATTTCTGCATTTGAATCATACCATTTGTTATACAGTAATTCTCCGATTTTTATATTGGCTGAAGTTAAAATAAAAGACAATGAGTTGTTCGAATTTGCTTTGTAATTTGCCATATTATGAATATTCTAAAATTTAATTATTAAAAGTTCGATTTTTAGCTTGACCTATAATTTCTTATAAAGCAATTCTCATATATTTTATACTGGGAAATTTTTAGGTTAACAATCAAATATAGGATATATTTTAAATTTTCAACAATATAAAGGAAAAGGAGTTGTTCAGCTATTTATTCACATTCATGAAAAAAAGCACCCAAAAAAACTCTTAGATGCTTTTTGAATCAATACTAATTATTTGCTCTAATACGCATCGTCATGAACGTTTGCAACCGCCCGTCCGCTTGGGTCGTTCATATTTTTAAAACTTTCGTCCCAATCCAGGGCTACTTGACTACTACAAGCTACACTAGGCACGCTAGGCACGGTTAAGGCTGCAGCATCACTAGGATAATGACTTTCAAAAATAGTGCGGTAGTAAAACTCTTCCTTGCTAGTAGGAGTTTGTATAGGGAAACGATAATGAGCATTTGCCATTTGTTCATCTGTTACTTTATTGTTTACCATTTCCTTTAAAGAGTCAATCCAACTGTAACCTACACCGTCGCTAAATTGTTCTTTTTGTCGCCAAGCAACAGCTTCGGGTAACATATCGCCAAAAGCCTCGCGTAACACCCATTTTTCCATTGCTTGCTTTTCGTGAGAACCTCTTTTACCAGCAATTATCATTTTATCTTTAGGGTTTAGTCGCATAGCCACATCCATAAATTCTTTGTCTAAGAATGGCACTCGACCTTCGATTCCCCATGAAGCTAATGATTTGTTTGCACGTAAACAGTCGTACATATGTAGTTTGTCTAATTTACGCACATTTTCTTCATGAAAATCCTTTGCGGAAGGGGCTTTGTGAAAGTATAGGTATCCACCAAAAATCTCGTCAGCTCCTTCGCCAGAAAGCACCATTTTTATTCCCATTGCCTTGATAGCACGCGCTAATAAAAACATAGGTGTAGAGGCACGGATGGTAGTTATATCGTAGGTTTCCACGTGGTATATCACATCGCTGATAGCATCAAGCCCTTCTTGAATTGTAAAATTGATTTCGTGATGTACAGTTCCTAGATGATTCGCAACCAATTTTGCAGCAGCCAAGTCTGGGGACCCCACTAGACCAACTGCAAATGAATGTAATCTTGGATACCAAGCCCCTTCGGTATCGCCAGATTCTATGCGTTTATCTGCATATTTTTTGGCTAGAGCAGAGGTAATGGAAGAGTCTAAGCCACCAGAAAGTAAAACACCATAAGGCACATCACTCATTAGCTGTCTCTTTACTGCAGCATCTAATGCATTTCTAAGATCTTCAATACTAGTTTCATTTTCTTTAACTGTTTCAAACTCCATCCAATCTCTCTTGTACCATCTCTTAATTTCACCTTCACGGCTATCTAAATAATGACCAGGAGGGAAGAGTTCAATTTTGGTACACGTACCTTCTAGGGCTTTTAACTCTGAAGCAACATAAAAGGTTCCGTTTTGATCCCATCCCATATACAGTGGAATGACGCCCATGTGATCGCGGGCAATAAAATAATTATCATTTTCAATATCATAAAGTGCAAAGCCGAAAATACCGTTCATTTCGTCAAGAAAATCTGGGCCTTTTTCTTTGTATAAAGGTAAAATAACTTCACAATCACTTTTAGTTTGAAAGTCATAACCGTTTAATTGTTTTCTCAATTCGGTATGATTATAGATTTCGCCATTTGCTGCCAAAACAAGGTTTCCATCCCTGCTATAAAGCGGTTGTTTCCCTGATATAGGGTCTACAATAGCAAGTCGCTCGTGAGCCATTATAGCTTTATCATTGGTAAATACACCGCTCCAATCCGGTCCACGATGACGAATAGTCTTTGCCATTGATAGTATTTGAGGTCTAAGTGCCTCAGAGGGCTCTTTTAGTTTGAATGCACATACAATTCCACACATAATTTGAATATTTGGTTAATAGTTGAGTTTCGTAATGTTTGGTTTCCTCGATTCCGTTTGGATATCAATTTAGTTTTGCTTTAATTTTTTTTGACTTCCGAGTGGGGTGGAGTGGAGGCAAAAAAAAAGCCCGTCAGGTAAAAACCTGACGGGCTATATATCGCGACAAGTTTTTGTTACGGAAGCTCGTTATTATTATTGTTGTTATTTAAGCTAACTAGTGACATAAACTTGTTTTTTAATAATTATATTGCTAATGTATGATAAATTCTGCTAAAAACAATATTTCAACTGATTTAAATTAAAATTTAGGGGGATTTCCCTTTAGTTATAAATTATCTCAATTTTGGAAACTCAGTTGGATTTGCTTCGTGCATAATGCTATAAACTTTTTCATAAACATCTTCTACTGAGGGTTTAGAAAAGTAATCTCCATCGGTTCCATAAGGAGGACGGTGGTCTTTTGCTGAAAGAGTTTGCGGCTTGCTATCCATATACCTATAACCTCCTTGTTCTTCAATAACTTGATTTAAGATGTATGCTGAAGCACCACCTGGAACGTCTTCATCGATAACTAAAAGCCTGTTAGTTTTTGCAACACTCTTAACTATGTCGTGATTAATATCTAGCGGAAGCAATGACTGTACATCGATGATTTCAGCATTAATTCCTGCTTGAAGTAATTCTTTAGCAGCTTCTTCAACTATACGTAATGTACTTCCATAAGACACTAAAGTTATGTCTGTACCTTCCTTAATAGTTTCTACAACTCCTATTGGAGTTTTAAGTTCGCCAAGGTTGTTAGGCATTTTTTCCTTTAAACGGTAACCATTTAAACATTCAATAACCAATGCTGGTTCGTCTGTTTCTAGAAGTGTGTTGTAGAAACCTGCAGCCTTGGTCATATCTCTTGGTACTAAGATATACATTCCGCGTAGTAAGTGAATTAAACCAGCCATTTGAGAGCCACTGTGCCAGATACCTTCTAATCTATGGCCTCGAGTTCTAACAATAAGTGGTGACTTTTGCTTACCATTTGTTCTGTAACGCGTAGTAACTAGATCGTCACTCATAATTTGAAGACAATATAAAATGTAATCTAAATACTGAATTTCAGCAATAGGACGTAGGCCACGGAGTGACATTCCGATACCTTGACCTAAGATTGTAGCTTCGCGAATTCCTGCATCGGCAACCCTAAGCTTGCCGTACTTTTCTTGCATTCCTTCTAAACCTTGATTTACATCTCCAATTTCACCAGCATCTTCACCGAAAATTAAAACTTCTGGGTGTTTACTAAAAATAGCGTCAAAGTTGTCACGTAAAATTACACGACCGTCAACTTCTTCCGCATCATCAGAATATGTAGCAGGCACTTCTTTTACTGTTTTAGCATTTTCTTCAGCTTCAGAGTAAAGGTGGGCACTGTATTTTGGTTGAATTATTTCGAAGTAATTCGCAATCCAATCTTGTAATTGTTTCTTTTCAGGAGAATCTTCTTTTAAAACGTAACGCAATGCTTTACGAGCTGCGCCTAGTATGTCTTTACGCAATGGACTTTTATCAGCCTCTAATTCGTTTTTAATCTTCTCGATGAAGTTTTTATTTGCACTGTTTTCCGCTAGGTTTCCTAATAATAAAACAGCTTCTTCTTGTTCTCTTTTTTGTGGATTTATAAAGGCATCCCAAGCTGCTTTCTTGCCGTCGCGTACTTGTTTTTTAATATCTTTTTCAATCTCAGAAAGCTCTTCATCTGTTGCAATATCATTGGCGATCATCCATTCGCGCATTTTTAAATTACAATCGTTTTTCGCTTCCCACTCTAGGCGCTCTTTACTTTTGTAACGCTCATGCGATCCACTAGTACTGTGACCTTGAGGTTGTGTTAGTTCTTGTACGTGAATTAATACAGGTACGTGTTCTTCACGAGCTATTTTAGATGCACGGTTGTAAACCTCTATAAGCTCTGGATAGTCCCAACCATTTACACGAATAATTTCATAACCCTTTTCAGTTTCGGTACGCTGAAAACCTTTTAGTATTTCAGATATATTTTCTTTTGTAGTTTGATATTTTGCGTGAACAGAAATTCCGTATTCGTCATCCCAAACACTCATTACCATTGGTACTTGTAAAACACCAGCAGCATTTATGGTTTCCCAAAAAAGACCTTCACTAGTACTTGCATTTCCAATAGTTCCCCAAGCTACTTCATTTCCATTTATAGAAAATTTTGTTTTGTCTTCTAAGCCTTCAACATTTCTGAAAATCTTTGAAGCTTGTGCTAAACCTAATAGACGAGGCATTTGCCCAGCGGTAGGTGAAATATCTGCACTACTATTCTTTTGTTCTGTTAGATTTTTCCAACTTCCATCTTCATTTAAACTATGCGTAGCAAAGTGTCCACCCATTTGCCTTCCACCACTCATTGGATCTACAGTGATATCGGTATGTGCGTAAAGCCCAGCAAAAAACTGCTGAATAGTTAATTCGCCTATAGCCATCATAAAGGTTTGATCGCGGTAGTATCCACTACGCCAATCTCCATTTTGAAATGCTTTTGCCCAAGCAAGTTGAGGGACTTCTTTACCATCTCCAAAGATTCCGAATTTAGCTTTACCAGTAAGCACTTCTCGTCGGCCTAGTAAACTACACTCACGGCTAGTTACAGCAATTTTATAATCGTTTATAACTGTTTCTTTAAAATCTTCAAAAGAAATTTCTGTATTTGTCTTAGGATCTGTCTGCATTACAATAAATTTTAGGAATTGCAAAAGTAGCAAATTTAGGGTGGTTTTACAACGCCATTTTGCTTAGTAGAAGTTAATTAAAATAGTGAATAATTGGTTTATTCTTTTTTAGTCTTGAATCCCTTAACAATCAGAAGTCTAAAGAGTAGTATAAATGGAAAACCGTGAAACAATACATCAAACCAATCTGCAGCCTGCATCCCATTCGCTCCTCCCGCTATCCATTTTAGCTTTCCCCAAAGATGTGGTTCGGGCATAAAAGGAGCTAAACCTAGAGTTAGACAAAGTAAAATAATTATACGCCAGTTGTTTAGGAAATCCATAGTATGAGTCTATAATTTATTATTTCTTGATTGAAGTAATCTTATACAATTTGTTCTTTTGAAAAAAAACATACTTTAATACCATTTTCTAGTAAATAGACCAAGTAGCGTTTGAGGGCTTAGGGTTACTATAAAACGAACCTTTTCGTCATAATGAGGGAGGTTGGGTTCAAATCCTAAACTTGAATAAAGCGGGAAGTAAAGTTCGAAATAATCTGCTACCAAACTCAATCTAATTCCACTATCAAAAACTGCAGTAGTACCGCTATGTGTATTGTGGACTAACCCCACATCGCCATAGGCATATATCCACTTCCAAATATTAGTACTTGCATTGGCTGTTACCATCCAACTATTTGCAAAAGCAGGTTCTAATTGTGATTTAAATCCCCCTTCTGCAATAACTAATTGTTGACTGAAAAGACCAGAATCTTCACTTCTTCCATAGTAATTATAATCAAATAAATAATCACTAGGACGATCTAAGGCGAAACTGAAAAAATCTTCATTTTCACGCGTATCGTTGAAAAGAAATACTCCTGCAAAAAAGCGTAAATTTAATTGTCGGTTGCTTAGAAATAACTTTCTATACTCTAAGTTTGCTGATAGCTTGCTAAATTTAGACGAAATTTCATAGTCCACTACAGACCTGAAATAATTAATTAGGTTTGGATTTGAATATACGTACTGAATATTATAAACACTGTAATTTGGCTCTTGATCGGGATCATTAGGATCTTTGTCCTTATAAACGTTTATGTTTCTAAGATTGATAAATTGCTTTTCATTATCTCTTAAATCATCATTTCTGAATGAGAAAGTGATATAGGGTGTAAATTTTTTATAGAATAAACCACGATTGTAGGAGTAATAATTTCCTGAAAAACCATATCGCATTTTATAAAGTTTGTCTTCATCTAAATATTGAATATAACTAACAGATGCACCTCCTACTAATTTCTTAGAGCGAAAACCATATTGGGGTTCAAAACTAAAGTGAACTGGCTTAGGAAGCACGGTTTTGTTATACAGTCGGATACCTGCAGATACCCCGTCGTACAAATTATACTCGAATATTGGCATAAAGAAAAACTGGGTGAAGCTAGGATCTTCTACATCCTGAAAAAGCCTAAATTGAATAGGCTTATTTAATAACCCATCTACCGTTTTATAATTGTTTCGACGATTATACTCAGGGATTTCACCTTTGTGATTAAGAACTAACTTTTTAATATTTTTAGATGGAATCGTAATTGTGTCTATGCTGTCAATTGGTTTGGTCCAAGTTTTATAAACAACATCGTCATTATTTAAGCCGTATAAACTAACGGGTAGTTTAGATTTTCTATTGTTTTTTATGGAAACTATAAGGGAATCGCCTTGTTTTTGAACTTTCTTAATTTTGAAATCTATAGTTTTTCGAGTGTTTGCAAAATCCTCAAAAAACCAATTAATAGGAAGGTCAGTTTTTTCAGATAGAAAAGTTTCGAAATCTGAAGATTTTACAGGTTTTAATCTATTTTGAGTATAGAATTCCTTGAAGCTTTCACTAAGTATATTATCTCCTAAATAATCATTTAAATATTTGAAACCACTACCACCGTAATAGCCGTTGGCAATATTCATATTAAATTTCAACAACGAATCTTTTGAAATAGTAAGTGGTTGTTGAATATTATTACGAGCCATATTTAAGTAGAGTAGCGGATACTGATCATTAAACTCAAGGTTTGCTGCGTGTGCCCAACGTATTACCCACCAATTACTTAAACTTCCAATTATTTTCATATTAGGGTAGTAGGTATCTACATAATCCATCATTATATAAATCTGCAAAGCATCCTGTAACCAATAATCTTCTCTAGGATTAAAAATTAAAGTGTTGTCTATATAATGGCGGGTAATGGTTTTGAGATGTTCCATATCATATTCAAAACCATCAGGGAAAGGACTAATAAAACTTGGAAGTTGGTTTAAACCGTAAACGGGATTTGTTTTATAATCTGTCTCACTAACTACTATTTTTTCAAAAGGATATGGTCCAAGTTTATTGTGTAAAAATTGAGCGACTCTATCGATTACTAAAGCTTGAACAGGAGGGTTTACACGGCTGTTTTGAATATTTGTAACAATGCTAACTTTATCGGTTTCAATTGTTGTAAAACTTGGATTTTTTTCAATATATAAAACAGCGCTGTTGCGATCTTCCCCTTCTAGATGAATAGTTTTTTCTTTAGTAGAAAGGGTTTCAATTTCGACGTTTAAATCTGACGTTACATTGTATATCCTTGGGATATTTAAGTTTATAGAAATATGAGATGGAGTTAAATATAAATCATCTGTATTTTTATTGCTATAAACTTGCCATTCCCCATCGTAAACAGCAGGAGAAATGTACCAGTACCGCAGTTTGTAGTTGTTGTTTTTGTCTACTCCGTAACGCGTAAACTTATCGTCTGGAACTTTTACTGTATACGCTATATTGAAAGTATAATTATCACCTGGATTAAGAGGTTTATCAGGAATTATTTTTAGAATATCTACTGCTTTATCACGTTGCCATTGTAGCGGAACAACCGAGTTGTTATAGATTTTGTGAATATCTGTTTTTCCTCGATTTTCTTTTTTCTCGAAGTGAAAAGCACTCTCATAATTGTCGGCAAAACGTTTACCTAGCGGTGTCGTTTTAGCAGAAAAACTATTCGCCCAATCGAAAAAGTAAATTTCATTTAATGTATCCTTAGAAGTATTATTATACGTCACCTTCTGTTCAATCGAAATCGTTTTATTAGAAGGGTTTAGCGTAGCATTAATATTTATCGTATGCTGTGCCATTGCTTGAATAGTCAAGCAAAAAAAAATACAGTATAAAATACTTTTTGCTATCAAGATATTTTAATGAATTTAAATTCTGAACTGCTAGAAGAATATCACAAATTATAAATACCTCCAGAGTTTTTATGGAAAATTAAAAGTTCGGACTTAAATTATATTCGTTATAGAATTCGTTTAAGATAACCAGTACTTCATCTTCAGTATCAACTAAATGAACTAAATCTAAATCTTCAACATTAATGTTTTTAGCGTCAACTAATGTTGTTTTAATCCATTCAAAAAGTCCGCCCCAGAATTCAGTGCCAACCAATATAATTGGGAACTTATCTATTTTGTGAGTTTGAATAAGTGTTAATGCTTCAAAAAACTCATCTAAA
Organism: Aequorivita sp. 609; assembly: GCF_014212065.1. Taxonomy (NCBI): domain Bacteria; kingdom Pseudomonadati; phylum Bacteroidota; class Flavobacteriia; order Flavobacteriales; family Flavobacteriaceae; genus Aequorivita; species Aequorivita sp. 609. The sequence continues at coordinate 213,120 of NZ_JACJVM010000003.1, forward strand.
GTTCCAAAACCACCAGGCATTACAACAAAACCTTGTGAATATTTCACAAACATAACTTTTCTCACAAAGAAATAATCAAAGTCTATGCTCTTATCGCTGTCAATATATGGATTGTCGTGTTGTTCGAATGGAAGTGTAATATTAAGTCCTACAGAAGTTCCACCTGCTAAATGAGCACCTTTATTTCCTGCTTCCATAATACCAGGACCACCTCCAGTGATAACACCGTAACCGTTTTCAGTAATTTTCTTGGCGATATTTTCTGCTAGCTTGTAATATTTGTGATCTGGTTTAGTACGAGCTGATCCAAAAATAGATACACAGGGTCCAATACGACTCATTTTCTCGTATCCATTAACAAATTCTCCCATTATTTTAAAAATAGCCCAAGAGTCGTTTGTTTTTACTTGGTTCCAGTTTTTAGGTGTTAATTCGTTTCTCATTTATTGAATAGTATTTTAATGTTGTTAATAATTTTTACTTCAAGCTATCAGGAATAATCCTCTAAAGTAACTCTTTTTTAAGGAATCGCGCAGTATAACTTTTTTTGTGATCTGCAATTTCTTCAGGAGTTCCTAAAGCCATTACTTTCCCACCTTTTCTTCCACCTTCAGGGCCTATGTCTATAATATAATCTACGGTTTTAATAACGTCGAGATTATGTTCTATAATTAAAACGGTGTTACCCTTATCAACTAATTTATTCAGTACTATCATCAATACGCGAATATCTTCAAAATGCAATCCTGTAGTAGGTTCATCTAAAATATAAAAAGTATTTCCGGTATCTCTTTTTGAAAGTTCTGTCGCCAATTTAATTCGTTGCGCCTCGCCACCAGAAAGGGTTGTGGATTGTTGTCCGAGCGTTATATACCCAAGTCCAACATCTTTTATGGTTTTTATTTTTCGGTGTATTTTAGGGATGTTTTCAAAGAAATCATCTGCTTCATTGATTGTCATCGCCAATACGTCATAAATAGATTTTCCTTTATAGCGAATTTCTAAAGTTTCACGGTTAAATCGTTTTCCTTGACAGGTTTCACATTCCACATAAACGTCTGGAAGGAAATTCATTTCTATCACTCTTAGTCCAGCACCTTTACAAGTTTCACATCTACCGCCAGAGACGTTAAAGCTAAAACGTCCAGGTTTATACCCGCGAATCATTGCTTCTGGTGTTTTAGCGAATAGATTTCTTATTTCAGAAAAAACGCCTGTGTAAGTTGCAGGATTACTGCGTGGTGTACGCCCAATTGGGGACTGATTAATATCTATAACCTTATCGATATTCTCAAGTCCTTCAATCTTTTTGTAAGGCATAGGTTTTTTTACACCATTAAAGAAATGAGCATTAAGAATAGGGTAGAGAGTTTCGTTGATAAGGGTTGATTTCCCACTACCAGAAACGCCTGTTACGCCAATCATCTTTCCTAAAGGAAACTCAACAGAAACATTCTTTAAATTATTACCTGTAGCGCCTTTCAGCGTTAATGTTTTTCCGTTTCCTTCTCTGCGCTTTTCTGGAATTTCTATCTTTCTTCTTCCGTTTAAGTAATCTGCAGTAAGGGTATCGTGTTTTTCAATTTCTTTTGGAGTTCCTTCTGAAACTATTTCTCCTCCGTATTTTCCAGCAGCAGGACCAATATCGATTACATAATCTGCACTCTCAATCATATCCTTATCGTGTTCCACAACTATTACGGAGTTTCCAATTTCTCTTAACTGTTTTAAAGAATAAATTAAACGCTCGTTATCACGCTGATGTAGACCAATACTTGGCTCATCTAAAATATAGAGTACACCTACCAGCTGTGAACCAATTTGAGTTGCAAGTCGAATACGCTGTGCTTCTCCACCAGAAAGAGATTTTGAACTTCTGTCTAATGCCAAATAAGTTAGCCCCACATCAATTAAAAATTGAAGTCTAGAGCGTACTTCTTTTATAATTTCTGAAGCAATTTTTAGCTGCGTTTCTGAAAGGTTTTTTTCTAAATTTTTAAACCAGTCTGCCAACTCTACAATATCCATGTTGGCGAGTTCGGCAATATTTTTTTCATTTACTTTAAAGTAAAGTGATTCCTTGCGAAGTCGGGTTCCGCCACATTCAGGACAAGGTATTTTATCCATATATTCCTTAGCCCATCTTTTAAGCGAAGTAGATTCGTTGGCATCAAATGTATTTTGAATAAATGTTGCTACTCCCTCAAAATCTATTTTATAACTTCTTGTAATTCCAAGTTCCTTTGATTCTACTTCAAACTTTTCATTTCCCCCGAAAAATATGATATCCTTAGCTTTCTGAGGAATACTCTCAAAAGAATCGCTTAATTTGAATTTATATCTTTCGGCAATTAATTCTAACTGCTTAAAAATCCAATTACTTTTTTGCGGTCCGTGCGGAGCCAAAGCACCCTGTTTAATCGATTGTTTTGGGTTTGGTACAAGCTTATTTAGATTTACTTCATAAAGTTTCCCTAGCCCTTTACAATTCGGGCACATCCCTTTTGGAGAGTTGAAAGAGAAATTATTCGGCTCGGGGTTAGGATATGAAATCCCAGAAGTTGGACACATCAAAGAACGACTAAAATATCGTGCTTCATTGGTGTCGTTATCTAGAACAATCAAAACATCATCACCGTGATACATTGCTGTATTTATGGTTTCTGAAATTCGTTTGTCGTTATCTGTTTCTTTAACTGCTGTCTGCTCAGTAAAAGGTGGAACTTTTAGCCTGTCTATTACAATCTCAATATCGTGAGTTTTGTAACGGTCTAGTTTCATTCCTTTTACAATATCTCGCACCTCCCCATCAACGCGTACCTTTAAAAATCCTTGTTTAGCTATTTGTTCAAATAGTTCACGGTAATGTCCTTTACGAGAACGAATAACAGGAGCGAGGATACTAACTTTTTTATTGGCAAAGTCCTCAAGTATAAGTCTCTTAATTTGTTCGTCGCTATAACTAACCATTTTTTGGCCAGTATTGTAGCTATATGCATCACTTGCACGGGCATAAAATAAACGAAGGAAGTCGTAAATTTCAGTAATTGTACCCACAGTAGAACGCGGGCTTTTGCTTGTAGTTTTTTGTTCAATTGCAATTACAGGTGAAAGACCTTCAATTTTATCGACATCTGGACGTTCTAAACTACCTAGAAACTGTCGTGCATAAGCCGAAAAAGTTTCAATATAGCGGCGTTGCCCTTCAGCGTAGATTGTATCAAAAGCTAAAGAAGATTTTCCACTTCCCGAAAGTCCTGTAATAACAACTAATTTTTCCCTTGGAATACGAACATCAATATTCTTTAAATTGTGGACGCGTGCGCCCAAAACTTCTATAAAATCCTCATTTTTCGACATAGTTTGCAAAGGTACTATTTCACCGCAAATTAAAGACTTGTGATGCTTGAAATTTTTATTCTGAAGTACTTAGAAATCAAGTAATCAAAGACGTTGGATATCCTTGCCTGTAGGTAACTCAAATACCTCTAAATCGAAGTAGGGGATAGCTGCCAATAGGTGATCAAAAATATCCGCTTGAACATTTTCGTAAGTCACCCATCGCTTATCCTTACTGAAGCAAAATATCTCGATAGGAATCCCTTTGTCTGTTGGTGCCAAATGACGAACCATCAAAAATAAATCTTTGTTTATAATTGGGTTTTCGTTTAAATAAGCATCGGCATAATGACGAAAAACTCCTAAGTTCGTTTGATTACGGCCATTGATAAGCAATTCTTTATCAGCTTCATTTTGTGTGTTAAACTTAGAAACCTCCTTCTCACGGTGTTCTAGATATGGTTTAATTAGCTGAATCTTTTTGAATTTTTCAATATCTTCTGAAGACATAAATTTTATGGAAGATTGCTTTATATAAATAGATCGTTTTATTCTTCTACCGTCACTTTCTTGCATTCCCCGCCAGTTTTGGAAAGAATCTGAAATTAAGCTATATGTAGGAATTGTAGTATAAGTATTATCCCAGTTCTGAACGCGTACAGTTGCAAGGTTTATTTCGGTAACATAACCATCAGCGCCAAACTTGCTAAAAGTAATCCAATCTCCAATTCGAACAATATCATTTACCGCAACCTGAATACTAGCTACAAAACCGAGTATGGTATCTTTAAAAATAAGTAAAATTACTGCCGAAGCAGCTCCAAGAGTTGTTAAACTGATTAATGAAAAACCAGTTAACATCTGTATGATATAAAATATACCAACTCCCCATGTAAATATCATCATTACTTGAACGTAACTCTCCATAGGTTTGTCCCTAAATCGTTCGGTACCTTGAAGATAGTTACGAGTGGTTCGTAGAATACTTCTAAAAATATAAATTAAAAGAATTACAGTAAGAACCTTAGTAATAACCAATAGAAGATTGGTTATTAGAGGAGATTCTATAAAGATTATAGGGATAAGGTTGTGTACAATTCCCAACGGCAGTACGTGCGCAATATACCTTGGGAAATTACTTTTAACTAAATAATCATCAAAAGTTGAAACAGTTTTATTGCTTAATGCTTTAAAGGTTTCTATGATTAACTTTCTAAAGACAATGTCAAGGAAATAGACTACTATCCAAACAACGATACAGTTTACAACAACGTTTAAGAAAATAGCCCATTGGGGATACATTCCTTCATTTATAAGGAAGTTCTGTAATAAGCAACTATATTCTTGAAGTGTATCTTGATTCATTATAAATATTTACGCTCAACATAAAAAGGTCCGAAAGGAAGTACTGAACACATAACTACAATAAACAAATCGGCAATAGACCAATTAAGTTTTTTGTACATATATATTGCACCACCAACATAAAGCACGAATAAGATTCCGTGCGCCATACCAACAATTTGTACCATTTCTGGCATATCCCAGATATATTTTAAAGGCATAGCAATACCTAATAATACTAAAAATGAAATAGCCTCCAAAGTGCTAATGAGCTTGAATGTTTTTACTGAAAGTTCCACTATACTTATTTTTTCGCAAAGATACATCTTGAAATCTGCTCTGCTAAACTTTAAGACTAATTTAAGTGAAGAATTGTTTATTCATTATTAGTATCTTTAAAAGAAAAAATAAATGCCCTTACTACTACAATCACCTACTGAAACAATTAAGCTTTCACTTCAACAATATTACGAGGAATTTCTAAGAATTTTACCCCGAATTGCATTGGCGATTTTAGTTATAATCCTTGGTGTTTTACTTGCTCAAATGTTAACGAGCTTCTATAAAAGACGTTTTCAGCAAAAATCTGAAGATCCGTTAATGTCGAAATTTTTGGCACAAGCGGTGAAAGTAATTTTAATTATTATAACTATAATGCTTGCACTTCGAGTTGCCGGATTAGATGATATCGCTACGGGATTATTAACTGCTGTTGGTGGTGGAGCAATTATTTTAGGGTTTGCATTTCAAGATATTGGTAAGAATTTTTTAGCTGGAATTATTCTGGCTTTTAACAGGCCGTTTAATATTAATGATACCATAAAAGTTGATGATATTTTCGGAAAAGTAAAGGAGTTGAGTTTTAGATATTCACATATAAAAACTTTTGATGGACGTGATATCTATATCCCAAATAGTGATGTGTTAACTAAACCAGTTGAAAATTATACAGCAGATGGTTTCTATAGAGTCGATTTCACAGTAGGTTTGGGGTATGAAGATGATATTGATGCTGCTAAAAAGGTAATCCAAGATGTTTTAGACAACAACAAAGAAATTGTCCGTGATGGTGAGCATGAAAACTTTGTTATTGAAGATGAGTTGGCCGCAAGTACTGTAAACTTAAAAGTATTCTTTTGGGTAGATACTGTTGATTATAGAAGGGCCTCAAGAATATTACGTGGGATGATAATTAAAGAAGTAAAAGTCGCACTTGCGGATAGAGACTTCAATTTACCTTCAGATGTTGTTGAATTAAAACTTTATAAAAACAGTCCTGATATTCCTTTTAAACTGAATAGAGGGGAGGAGGGTAAAACATCTAATTAAACAATAATTCTTATTCACAAGGCAAGGGGACATTCATTGTTTTATATTTCCTCGTGCTTCCAAAATTAAAATGCCACCATTCTGTACGGATATTTTTAAAGCCAAATTTGCGCATTCCTTCAAAAAGAAGCTTCCGATTTGCAAGCACTTCTTTGGGCAAGTTATAATTGTCTATATGTGCTTCTTTTCCGAAGTAATCGTAATCGCTTCCCATTTCAACATAACATCCGTCTAGGGTTTCTATCGTGATATCTACTGCGGCAGCTTTATTATGGATAGAGCCATTTCCATAAGGATTGCCAACATAGCCAGGGCGCGGGTATTTAGACCACATAAATTTCTGAACATCAAGTGGGCGGTAGCAATCGTAAATTTTAATACGGTACCCTTTTTCACAAAAATATTGATTAGCTAATAGAAGGGCTTCAGCAACCTCTGGTTGTAAAAGGCATTCTGCACAATCGTAAAGTGTTTCGCCAATAAAATTATTTGGAGTGGCATAACGGATTTCATAGTTGAATTCTGTGGAAAGATCTTTTAGATTAACTAACTTCTCTTGTGAATTCATTTTCACTGAAAAAACGAGAAATAAAAGTAAAATTACTGGAAGTTTCATATTTCAAATTTAAGTAGAAATTAATAACAATAGAAATTGCATTTGGTAACTTTGAAAAAAACAATAGACATGAATGATTTAGGAAAAAAATCCGCTCTAATTACTGGCGGTACAAAAGGAATTGGTTACGGAATTGCCGAAGCATTACTCAAAGAAGGCGTTAATGTAGCAATTACAGGAAGAAATTTAGAAACAGCTGAAGAGGCTGCAAAAATGTTGAATGCATATGGAAACGACAGGGCTCAAGCTATAGGTTTACAAGCAGACGTAAGGAGTTTTGAAAGTCAAAAAAAGGCAGTGGAGACTGCGATTAAAGAATTTGGAGGATTAGATGTTGTTATTGCTAATGCTGGTTTAGGCCATTTTGGTTCTGTTGAAGAACTATCTATAGAACAATGGCAAGAAACAATAGACACTAATCTTACAGGACCATTTTTCACTTTAAAAGCAGGTTTAGAGCAACTGAAGAAAAACAAAGGTTATTATATAAGTATCTCAAGTTTGGCTGGAACTAACTTCTTTAAAGGAGGAAGTGCTTATAATGCAAGTAAATTTGGTTTAACTGGTTTTTCACAAGCAGCTATGCTTGATCTCCGCGATTATGGTATAAAAATAAGTACAATTATGCCTGGTTCTGTGTCTACGCATTTTAATGGAAATGAGCCTGATGAAAAAGATGCTTGGAAGATTCAGAAAGAAGATATCGGAAAGTTGGTGGTAGATTTATTAAAAATGAACCCTCGAACCTTACCGAGTAAAATTGAAGTAAGACCAACTACGCCACCTAGCAAGTAAAAGTTATTTTAATTATTTAAATAAAAAAGGCTGTTCATTTTGAACAGCCTTTTTTGTTGTTTAATCTTTACTTTCTAACATTAGTTATTAGAAAGTAATGCTAAGAATTTATCAAGGTTTGGTAAGATTACAATTCTTGTTCTTCTATTCTTTGCGCGACCTTCTTTAGTTTCGTTTTCGGTTAAAGGATGGAAACTACTACGACCAGCAGCAATTAGTTTTGCAGGATCTACACCGTAATTATCTTGTAATATACGAATTACAGCAGTAGAACGATCTACACTCAATTCCCAGTTGTCTTTAATATAAGCACCTGGCTTTACAGTTTGGCTGTCAGTATGACCTTCAACCATAACTTCTAACGCTGGTTCGCTGTTAATTACATTAGCCAAACGCTCTAATAGGGGATTAGCTTTTCTGTTAACACGTGCACTACCAGAACTGAATAATAGTTTATCAGAAATAGTAATCATTACTACTGTTTCATCAATATCAATTGTGATATCATCTTCTTCACCTTCACCAACTAATGAGTTGTCTAGGTTTTTCTTAAGATTGTGAGAAACAATAAGATTCATAGAATCTTTAAGTGTCTTAGCTTCGGCCAATTCTTGGGGATCTACATTGGCAAGAGCTTTTTTCATTTTTTCCTTATCATTTTCTGAAATCACAACACCTTCAAACTGCTGTAGGCGGTTGTTGTTACTGTCGGTTAATGATTGGATTTTAGAATTGTAGCTAGCAACACGCTCTTCAATTTTAGCGTATTTCGCTTCAATTTCTTCTTTTTCAAGTTGAGTTTTTGCTAAAGTAGAACGAGTATCATTGTATTGATTCTCCAGTTCTACATACTTTTTTTTCGATACGCAAGAGGTAGCAAATAATGCTCCCGCAAGCATGGTTAGTGCAATAGCTTTTTTCATTTTACTAATTTTTAATAGGTTTGTATGGGACAAATATATGTGCCAACACTACAAATAATTAGTTAATAAGTGCTATTGTTTTGTTAAAGAGGTATTAAAGGGTTTATAATACGTACCCTATAAGCCAGTAAAGTATAATAAATACTACAATTGTACCTATACAACCGCACTTACCTCCACCTATTTTTTTAGCACCCCAACCGGCAGCTAATATTCTAAGTAATTTTTTCATAACGTCTAATTTTTGGTTAATTTTTTATTCTTCTTTTTTGGTAGTCATTTGTAGTTTATTCTTTCCAAAATCCAATGTGCGAATAGGGAAAGGGATGTTTATTCCAGCCTCGTCAAAGTTTTTCTTAATCAGTTTAATCGCTTTGTGTTTTGCGGCTAATACTGGCTTCGGACTTTGGCTGTCTATCCAAAACCTAGTAATAAAGTTAATTGAACTATCTCCAAATTCATTGAAGAAGAATTCAACTTCTTCATGGCGGTTTTGTTCAAAGTTAGCAGAAATAATTTTAATTACTAAATCTTCTACTTCTTGTAAATCCTCTTCATAACCAACTCCGCATTCTACAGTGATTCGAGTTCTTTTGGTCCAGGAGTGATTAATAAAGCTGTTTTCCACAAACATTTTATTTGGAACAATTAAGTAATCATTATCTGTTTGTTTGAGCGTGACATTCCTTAAATCAATTTCTTCTACAAAACCACTGCGATCTTGAGTTTCTACAAAATCGCCTATCCTTACTTTGGGTTGAAACGACAGCATAAAACCTGATACAGTATTGCTTAAGGTTCCTTGTAAAGCAAAACCAATTGCCAACCCCATTACACCAGCACCAGCTAATATAGAGGTAAGCATTTTGTCAAGTTGTAAAACGCTTAATGCTATAAAAAATCCAATTAATAATACTACGGCGTAAAAAGATTTTGAGAGTACTTGTTTAATAGACTCGTCGCTTATTTTTCTAAAAAGAACATCGTGGGCAAATTTCCTAACGCCCTTCGCAATAAAATAAAATATAACCATTACAATAATGGCTACAGCCATATTGGGCAGTTTTAGAATAATCGCATCTAGCCATCCGTCAAGTTTATTCCATAAGTTTGAAACTGAATCGCTAACTGAAAAATTTTGTAGTGCCATATAGTTGTTTTATAGTAATGATGAAAGCATAAAAGTACCTAAAAGCCATAAAATAATGGATAAAACTCCTCCAATTAAAAAGAAATGTTTGAACTTATAGATACCCATACCGTAAATTAAAGTATTGGTTTGGTACCCCATAGGAGTGAAAAAACTGAAGTTGGCTCCAAATAAAACCGATAGTATAAAAGGCTTTAATGACAAATCTAATCCAACCCCTACAGCTATTGCTATAGGTGTCATAATTATTGCCGTAGCATTATTGCTAATTGCGCTACTCATTAACATGGTGATTAAAAAGATAAGGCCTATAACCACTAAATTCGACTGTCCACTTAAAACTGTAAGCAGTTGATCTGAAAGCCATTTGTCTGCACCTGTGTTGTTCATTGCGATACCGAGAGGAATCATTCCTGCAAGTAAAAAGATTACCTGCCAGTTTATACGATGATAAACATCGTTTAAATTTAAACAACGGGTTAATAGCATTAAACAAACACCGGTGATGGCACTAATTAAAATTGGTAAAATTCCACTGGCAGCTAAGCCAATTACTAGTAGTAAGATTACAAATGAAATATTTCTCTTTCGAATATTTACTGTTGGTTTGGCTTTATGTTCTTTTAAAACTGCAACATTCTCCAAATCGTAAAGTAGGCTCATTTCATTTTTTGGAATTTCAACCAAAAGTCTGTCACCAGGTTTTAAAGTGATTTGCTCGATATTCTTCCGGATTAATCTTTCCTTGGTGTTTCTAATATTCCTTCGCTTTTTTATTGCAATAGGAAGTGCACTATTAAAGGTTTGTTTTCTTAACTGTTTTAATGTTTTACCTATTAGTATAGAACCAGGCAGAATTAAAAGTTCTACAAAAGTCCATTCCTTCGAAATTTTACTTGTTTCTTTATCTTTTTCTTTGTCGGTTTGTTCGTCATCTCCTTTATCCTCTTCATCTTTATGAATACTTAAACCTTCAGCTTTTTTAAGTTCAGTAAGATTTTCTAAATCACACATTAAAACTAATCTATCACCTTCCTTTAAGGATATATATCTGCCAGGTGCATTAATGGTTTGTTTTCCTCTTCTTAGTTTTAATATTGAAATTTCTGGATTAGAATATAAAAAAGTGTCTTCTATAGTCTTGTCTATTAATTTAGATTCCTCGGTTATAGATACAGTTGTTACATAATCGTCCAATTCATATGCTTCTTGTAAACTTTCTTTAGAGTCGGAGGGAAGCCAGCGTGAACCTATAGTTATTACGATAATCCCTACAATTAAAAAAATAAATCCGAAAAAAGAGAATTCAAAAAAGCTAAAGCGCTCGGCGCCTAAATCCTTTGCAATAGCGTTTACTATAAGGTTTGTTGAAGTCCCCATAAGTGTACAGCTACCACCTAAAATACCTGCAAATGATATAGGTAGAAGTAACTTGGCCTTTGGAAGATTAAAGCGCTTAGCTAATTCTGAAATAATTTTAATAAATACAATTACTACTGCGGTTGTATTTATAAATGCAGATATCCCACCAGTAATAAGCATAAATACAGGGAGTAATAGAAAGAGTGGGAGTATGTGTAAATTTTTAAGAAAACGCGCTAGAGTTGCAATTACGCCGTTGTCTTCAAGGGCTAAAGCGATAATCATTAAGGAGAGCACTGTAATAGTTGCGGGGTTAGAAAAGCCCGAAATTGCCTCTTCTGGTTGTACTAATCCGGTAAGTGCTAATGTGGCTATTACCAACATCGCAATTTTATCTACTGAAAAAACTTCAAAGGCAAAAAGGATAATGGTAATTAACAGAATAGAAAAAACGAGTATTATTTCTGTTGTCATAAGACTTTTGTTATCGTTATAAAGATAACCTCAGAAACAATACTCGTTCTTTAGAAAATGTTAAAAATATTAGAGAACCAATATTTTTAAAGATTTTTTAGCCTAAATACTTTTTCAAGATGTGGCTTTTAGAAGTCTGACGCAAACGACGAATCGCTTTTTCACGAATTTGACGTACACGCTCACGACTTAAATCGAAAGTATCACCAATTTCTTGAAGTGTCATAGGTGGTTGCCCACAAAGACCAAAATTTAATTTAACAACATCCGCTTCACGTGGAGCTAAAGTGTCTAATGCGCGATTAATTTCAATACGAAGTGATTCGTGCATTAAATCTTTATCAGGATTAGGACTTTCTCCAGAACTCAATACATCATAAAGGTTATTGTCATTCTCTCCTTCCTGAAATGGTGCATCCATCGATAAGCTTCGCGTTGAGTTTTTCAAAGAACTCTTTACTTTACTTTCACTAAAGTCTAATTCTTTTGCAATTTCAGCCGCAGTAGGTACTCTTTCAAACTTTTGCTCTAGGTGAATAGAGGCTTTTTTAATTTTATTGATATCACCAATCTTGTTAAGTGGAAGTCTTACAACTCGCGACTGCTCCGCAATTGCTTGTAGAATTGCTTGTCTAATCCACCAAACGGCATACGAGATAAATTTGAAACCTCTCGTTTCATCAAATCTTTTAGCAGCTTTCACCAAACCAACGTTTCCTTCGTTAATAAGATCTGGAAGACTTAAACCTTGGTTTTGATACTGTTTTGCCACAGAAATAACAAATCGTAAATTCGCACGACTCAATTTATTAAGTGCGGCTTGATCACCTTCACGAATTCGTTGTGCCAACTCAACCTCCTCTTCGGCGGTTATTAAATCTATCTTACTAACATCCTGTAAATAACTGTTTAAAGATTTGGTTTCTCTGTTGGTAACCTGCTTCGTGATCTTAAGTTGTCTCATATATTCTCCTGTTTTTAATAATAACACGGCATAGTAAGACATTTTTGGGGATTTTCCAAATAGTTAACATAAGTTGTTAAAATTTGATGGTGTGATTTTTAATGTTTATCTTAATGAAAATTATGAATATGAAAGATATCTTAACCCCTATAACTGCCTTGTTGTTTACCTCAATTGCTTGGGCACAAAAGCCCACAGAGGTCCCAAAACCAAGTGATTACCCAATCGACTTATCTAATACAGCCGACTTGATAATATATATAATTATTCCAATCGTGTTTGTGGTATTAATTCTTTGGTGGAGAAAAAGGCAAAAACATAATAAATAAAATTTTACAATTTATTTCTTGTTTATCAAATAGCACACTAAATTTGGTGTAGTTGTTGTTATAGGATAAGAAATTTTATATGCTATGTTAAAGAAAGTCTTATTTATCGGTTTAATTCTGTTTCACGGGGTTTTGTTTGCACAAATTGAATTCCCGAATAACAACAATGTTCGTTTTGAATCGTCGCAATCAACAATAGACAATCCAACAGGTTTTGAAATACCGGCTGCAAAAACACCTTCACTTACTAAAAATAATAAGTCTAATACCTTTAGTAATTCTGATTTAGGAAAAGAAAAAGAAAAGCAAATCGATATGCAAAATGGGGATGGGCTGATAGACTATACAGGTACAAACAAAGCCCCGAAGTATTTTACTAAAGATAAGGAAGCTAAACCAGAATACGGGAAGGATCAGTATTTAGGTGATTTTAAAACAACAGCAAAAAAAGCTACTATTATGTATCGCGATCACGAGTTTGTGGACGGAGATATGATAAGAGTATGGGTTAACGGACAAATTGAAATTGCTCACGTTAGATTGGAAGGAAGCTTTAGAGGCTTTGATCTTCCGCTTGAGGACGGATTTAATAAAATTGATTTCGAAGCTTTAAATCAGGGTTCTTCAGGCCCGAATACGGCACAAGTTAATGTTTACGATGAAATTGGAAACCTATTAGCTTCTTACGAATGGAATTTGCTTACCGGAAATAAAGCTACTACAATTATTGTGAAGCAATAATTTTTATTGAATAGTTGCCAAACATCCATTTTTAAAAGAAATATTACCGATTAAAGCGAATTTATTCATCATTGTATTTTAACTTTACAAGAGAAATACTATCAGATATGAAAAAAGTAATAATTACAGTTGATTATAACCCTAATTCTGAAAAAGTTGTAAATAAGGGTTACGAGCTAGCAAAAATGATGAATGCTGAAGTTTGTTTGCTTCATGTTCTTTCTGAAATGCGTTATTATGGAATGGAATATCAACCATTTATGGGATATGAAGGATATGCTTTTCCTGTAGATTACAACATTCAAGAAGAATTTGTAAAAGTTGCTGAAGATTATCTTCAACAAGCAAAGAGACATATAGGAGGCGAAAATGTTTCAACAAAACTGGTAGAAGGAGATACCGCAAATGAGATTTTAAAATATTCCAACGAATGGGGTGCAGATTTAATTGTTATGGGAACTCATAGCCACGGTACTTTAGAAAGAATCTTTCTCGGGACAGTGGCATCTAGTGTACTTGAAAAAACTAAAGTTCCAGTTTATCTTGTTCCTACCGGAGAAAAGTAGGAGGGAAGTGAATGCATTTAAAAGAGAAGGGTTTTTAATTAATGCATATTGGATACCATATTTCTTATGCAATCTGGTTTTGTAGCATTTAAATAAAGTTATCTTTGAAAAAATTCAATCTTGATTTATGGCATTAACAAATAACGATATAATGAAAAAATTGCGCGTAGCGCATAAACTTAGAGATGAAGATATCGTAAAAATCTGTGCATTAGTAGACTTCAAAGTAAGTAAAAGCGAACTTGGTGCAATATTTAGAAATGAGAACCACGAAAAGTATATGGAATGCGGCGATCAGTTTCTTCGTAATTTTTTAAATGGCTTAGTAATTCATTTACGTGGACCAATGCCTGAAAAGAAAAAACGACAAGCAAAACCTAGGGGTCAATCTAAGCCAAATCCTTAGAATATTTTTTTTAAATCTTTTCTTTCGTTAGGGATTTAGGTGTCAAAACACTGTAATTCTTTAACATACAATTAACCGTGAATGATTTCATAAATCGTTGTGTCTGAGTATTAATAAAATTATATTTGCAACGTCTTATACCCGCATCGGTTGATGACTATTTTTAAGATAAAAACGATTGAATTTTCACAACATATAATGAACACAGTAAAAAAATCTGAAACTAACAAACTAAAGAGGGTGCACCTGTATTACAAATACACAGGTTTCTATTCTTTTGTAGGGCAAAGTCTTAAAAAAGCTTTTATTCCAATAGTTTTAATTATTGCTGCATTATTTGCCGTAGATAGGTACTTAGTAGATTTTAGTGACCTTTTTACTTATGTTACTGAAACCTACGCGCCGATAAATATTTTGTTGGTCTTCTTGGCTTCAGAATCTTTACTTGGACTTGTGCCACCAGAAATTTTTATTGCTTGGAGTGATAAAATGCCTCAGCCAATACTTTATTTAACTTTATTAGCTGCATTATCATACATAGGAGGTATTATTTCATATTTTATTGGTAGATGGATTTTTACTCTTCCTAGAGTTTATGAATATATGGAAGGTAAAATGAAGAAGCACTTAAAGCAGATTCGCACATGGGGAGGCTTCCTTATAGTTGTTGGTGCTTTATTGCCTATACCGTATTCTATGACTAGTATGGCTGCAGGAATGATTCATTATAGCTTTAGAAACTATCTGCTGTTTGGATTACTTCGTTTTGTAAGATTTTATCTTTACGCTTTAGCTATTTTCAATTTGCTTTAATAAAAAACGAACTTTTATCATTCCTACCATTTCTGAAGTTTGGATTTGATTTAGATCTTTTTCCATAAAAGTTGTGTCCTTAGTTATTCCGAATCTTTTTCTGATTGAACCTTCTTTTGGTTTTAATTAAGCTAAATCTTAAGTCGTCATAAAATAAACTCAGTATTAGGATAATAGCTCCAATTATTAAATTGTTTGTCTTAAACCCTAAAGTTGAATAACAAAAGCCACCAAGTAAACCTCCCATAAAGAAAAACGAAATTATTACCATTCTAAGTTTTATATTCGATTTTACTTTTTGAATGTTAGGGTGCATTTTTGGAAAAAAAAGATGAGCCAATTCAATACCCAAATCGGTGAAAAGTCCTGTAAGGTGCGTTGTACGAACAATTTCGTTTGAAATTTTAGTCACAAAAGCATTTTGCATACCCATTGAAAACAGTAATAAACAAGCTATAGTATTTGGATATTGTATTTCGGTAGATTGAGCCAGGATAGCTGTTGTAACAAGAATTAGCGCTTCTGCTAACGTAGGTAACACAAAAACATTTATATTTTTAGTTTCTCTAAATTTTAAAATTAGAATACTAGAACAAAAAGATCCTAGAAGAAACGAAAGGATAAACAGTAAATAAATAGTTCCCTTCCAAAATTTTAAATTTTCTAATTCATATATAAATTGGGCAAAATGTCCAGTTACATTCGTAGTAAGCTCTTGAATGGCAAGAAACCCAGTAACGTTTACAATTCCAGCAACAAATGACAAAACAGTCGCAATTTGTAGGTTGTGCTTTAAAGTTCTGCTTTTGCCTTGATGCCTAAACATTATATTTTATTTTAAACTTTATAGTAAGCATTATAGGAGTTATGTGAACAATTATGAATAAAACAAATTTAACGTTTTTGTTGACATTGAAACTTTGAAACCATACTCAATTTATGACCATTTCATTTTTTGTAATCGTATCGCATTTAAAATGGCTAGAAAAGCTACACCCACATCGGCAAAAACAGCTTCCCACATTGTAGCTATTCCTCCTGCACCAAGAATTAAAACAATTAACTTTACGCCAAATGCCAAAGCTATATTCTGCCAAACAATATGTCGAGTTGAACGACCTATTTTAATGGCTTGAGCAATTTTGGAAGGTTGGTCTGTTTGAATAATTACATCGGCAGTTTCTATAGCAACATCACTACCTAAGCCTCCCATCGCAATTCCAACATCACTTGTTGCGATAACAGGTGCGTCATTTATTCCATCACCAACAAATGCAACTTTTGTGCCCGGGATCTTTTTTAATCTTTCAACCTCATCCAATTTATCTTCTGGTAACAACCCACCTTTAGCTTGATTTAATTTTAACTCTTGACCAACTCTGTCAGTAATTGAAGCTTTATCACCCGAAAGCATAATGATATTCTCAATTCCAACTTTTCTCAGGTTTGTAATAGCTTCTTGAGCGTCATCTTTTAATTGATCTGCAACTATTACATATCCCGCAAATACATTATCTATTGCAATCATAACAATAGATTCTACAATAGATTCAGTTTCTTGAGGAACTTCAATATTATTCGAATTCAGTAAGGATTTATTTCCAGCAAGTATAGTTTTACCATTAACATTCCCCTTTAATCCCTTTCCAGCTATTTCAGTAACATTATTTGCTTGATATATGTTTTTATCATGCTCGTACTCCATAATAGCTCTTGCTATGGGATGCGTTGACTGAGTTTCAATTGCAAGAAGATATTGCATCAATTCTTCCTCAGAATAGGTAAATGCCTTAATTGCACTGATTTTAAAAACTCCTTTAGTCAGGGTGCCTGTCTTATCCATAACTACAGTGTTTATCTTGGTAATCGCATCAAGAAATGAAGCTCCTTTAAATAATATCCCATTTCGAGAAGCAGCTCCTAGTCCTCCAAAATACCCTAAAGGAATAGATATTACCAAGGCGCAGGGGCATGAAATTACTAGAAATATTAAAGCTCTATATAGCCAATCTTGAAACACATATTCATCTACAAAAAAATAGGGTAGAAGCGTAACGCCTATAGCTAAAAAAACAACTATAGGAGTATAGATTCTGGCGAATTTTCTAATGAAAAGTTCAGTTTTAGATTTACGTGAAGTGGCATTTTGAACTAAATCTAAAATTCTAGATATTGAACTGTCGTTAAATAGTTTTGTGGATTCAATTTCGATAACGCCTTCAAGGTTAATACTTCCTGCATAAACTTTATCTCCTTTTCTAATTGCATCAGGTTTGCTTTCACCGGTTAGTGCTGCCGTATTTAATGAAGCCTTTTGAGAAACTAATTTACCATCTACGGGGATTTTTTCTCCCACGCGAATTTGAACTTTTTCACCTATTTCAACCTCTTCAGGGTTTACTGAGACATATTTGCCATTTCGATTTACTAAAGCTTCATTTGGGCGCACATCCAAAAGAGCTTTTATATTTCCTCTTGCTTTTTCAACTGCCGAATGCTGGAATAACTCTCCAACTGTATAAAATAGCATTACAGCAACACCTTCTTCGTAATGGCCAATGGCAAAAGCTCCGATGGTAGCAATGGTCATTAAAAAGAATTCTGTAAAAAAATCTCCTTTCATAATGTTGTCCCAACCTTGTTTCATTACTGGGAAACCCACTGGGATATAAGCTATTCCGTACCATACTAATCGAACCCAATTTTTAAAGAAAGCGGTGCCATAGTAATCCATTACAATACCTGAAATAAGAATTATAAAACTTATTATGGCAGGTAAATATATTTTGAAATTACTTTGGTGATTATCGGTATTGACATTATGGTTGTGACTGCAGCATCCTTCTTCACTTTTTAACTTATTATGAGCTAATTCCTTTTTCTTCATTGCATATATTTATTTCCAATTTTGAAATAAAAATTCATTTCGGCTATTTTTTAAGCCTAACAAATTCTATTACAAATAGCTTGGTATTTAAAGTGGCAATTTAGAAATATAGATAGTGCAACAGAAGTGCATTATTCAGGACACTTTTCGCATCTACCTTTTATCACGAGGTTGGCATCCTCAGCAGTATAGCCATCAGGAAGATTGATATGCGGGATTTTTCTATCGGTTAAGCAAACGGTTTCATCGCAAATATTGCAATAAAAGTGGAGGTGAAGATCAGTTTCTATTTGGCAATTACAACCTTGTTCGCATAAGGCATACTTTGTTGTGCCAGTGCCATCATCTATTTGATGAACAACACCTTTTTCTTCAAAAGTTTTAATTGTTCGATATAGCGTTGTTCTATCAGACTTATCAAAATAATTTTCCAAATCTGTTAAACTTTTAGCAGCTTCATTTTCTAAAAGAAAATTATAAACCAAAATACGCATAGCTGTTGGTCTAACGTTACTTTTTTGAAGTAATGATTCAATTTTTGCCGTTTTCATTTTAAAAAAAATCTTATAGTTTCTTGGCTGTTAAAAACTTATAAAAATAAGGTATTTGTTTGGTCTTTTAAGTTAATATGAGCTAAAAGTTATAACTTATAAATTGGTATTTTTGAAGTAGGTGAAATAACTATTTGCATAAAACAAACTTTCGGATGAACGAATTCAATTTTAAATCTTATTTGATTAACGCTGCAGCTATTTCTGAAGAACAAGCAACAGAATTATATGATAAACTTCAAAAGAAAAAGTATGAAAAAGGCTCTATTCTTTTGAATAAAGGTGCTATTTGTAGTAACTCGTTTTTTGTGGAAAAAGGTTTGCTTCGCTCGTATAGACTAGGAGACGACGGGAAGGAACACATTATTCAATTTGCACCTGAGAATTGGTTTATAGTTGATAGAAGTAGTGTTTATTTCAATGATCCTTCCGATAGTTTTATTGAAGCTGTTGAAGACACAGAAGTTGTATTATTGGAAGAAAATTTTTTTGCTAACGCTAATAAAATTAGTCCAGTGTTCGGTCAGTTTAATGATAAATTGTTGCACAATCATATCCGTCAAATGCAGAAACGGATTAATCTTTTATTAGGAGCAACTGCCGAAAGAAGATATCTGAGTTTTATTGAAATGTATCCAGATTTATTACTTCGTGTTCCACAATGGATGATTGCTTCATATTTGGGTATTACACCAGAAAGTTTGAGTAGAGTTCGTAAAGATTTAGCAAAAAGAAATTTTAAACCCAGCAAATAGCAGCAGTCAAGATCTTAGTTCGCAACATTCCATTTACTTCAAAAGTTTTTACAATTTCAAAACGATAAGAAGTTGGTTCAGTTCATTATACTAGATGTAATTTAAACTTATTGTTACTTACGTAAATACGATTATTGGTTTATAATTTTCCTATTTTTGATACCTACCAAATACAGCATTGGAAAAGAAAAAAGAAAAGAATAAAAAAAATAAGAAATACAGAGTTTTAAGAATTATAGGAAGAGTTTTCTTAGTTCTAATTCTACTATTTATTCTTCTTGTACTATTTATCAGAAGTCCTTGGGGACAAGATATTATAGTACAGCGTGCTGTTAAATATGTATCCGATAAAACCCATACCAAAGTTGAGATTGAAAAGCTTTTTATTACTTTCGATGGTAATATTATGCTTAAAGGCGTTTATCTAGAGGATAAAAAAGGAGATACATTAATCTATTCAAAATCTTTAGAAGCAGACGTACCGCTTCTTCCTATTGTTCGCGGTAATGGTATAGGGGTGGAATATCTTGAATGGGAAGGGCTTCGCGCAAATATTATCCGGAATGATTCAATTAAAGGCTATAATTTTCAGTTCCTCGTAGATGCTTTTGCTTCGTCTGATACTACCGCAGTTAAAAATGAAACTGCTTCGGAACCTTTAAATATAATTTTAGGGAATATCAGTTTTAAAGATTTTAATGTAGTGTTTAATGACAGTGTATTGGGTATAAATAGCCAATTCAAAATAGGAGCATTAAGCCTAAAAATGAAAAAAACCGATTTAGAAAATATGGATTTTCGTGCTTCGGATGCTACGATTTCTAATGCTCATATTAAATATATTCAATCACCTGTTCCTCCAACACCACCATCAGATTCTCCTTTACCTTATATAGCTTTGGAGGAGTTTTCTCTGAAAAATGTTTTTGTAGATTATCAATCCTATGCCGATAGGATTGCTGCTAACCTAGAATTATCTGATCTGTTGTTAGAATTAGAAAAAGCAGATTTAAGTAATAATGAGATTGTTATTGGAGAATTCAATTTGAATAATTCAATTATTGATATTAACACCGAAACAGAAGTTAACGAGATTACTCAAAAGGCAGAAGAAATAAAGGAAGAAGTAAAAGCTGATATTCAAAAATTTGAGTGGCCCAATTTTAAATTTGCAGTAAATAGCATTGATTTAAAAGGTAATAACATCAGTTATTTTGTTGGTAACCATAAAGTGAAAAAAGATCATTTTAATTCCAATGCAATTGCGTTGCAAGACTTTAATTTAAAGGCAAATGATGTTTTTTTAAAGGATAAAAAGGCAGGTTTACAACTTAAATCTTTAACCTTTCAAGAAGGTTCAGGTTTTAATCTAAATGAATTAGCCTTAGATTTAGATATTACTGATACTGAATTAAACCTTGATAATCTAGGATTAGCGCTAAACAACAACAGGCTAAAGGGAAATGTACACCTAGACTATGTTTCTTTAGCAGATTTAATCGAGGTTCCAGACAAAACTAAAGTAGCTTTAAACTTCCCTGCATTTCAAGTAGACTTAAGAGAAGTATTTAAATTTCAACCAGAACTTCGTAAGAGTGAATATTTACGGACTTTAAGTAAAAAGTATATTTCAGGAAATGTACAAGCTTCAGGCTATTTATCTGCAATAACCTTCCCAAATATGAATGTTAATTGGGGGAATTCTACTCGAATTTCTGCTAATGGATTAATTGAGAATGTTATAAATCCAGATAATTTGAAATTTAATATTCCTCATTTTGCTTCAAATACTACGCGTACAGATTTAATTCAATTTGTAAGTGAAAAAGATTTAGGAGTAAGTCTACCAGAAAATATTTCACTTAATGGTAGTGCTAAAGGAAATTTAAAAGATGTTTACGCCAAAGCTAACCTAACCACTACACAAGGAGTTTTAGCTATAGATGGCCACTTTAAAAACGACTCGCAAATTTCTTTTGATGCCGATGTAGATATAAAAGAGTATAAACTAAATGAGCTTTTACAAAACGATCAATTAGGAACTCTTAGTTTAAACATAAAAACTAGTGGTACAGGTAATGATATAAACACTCTTGACGCAAAATTGGAAGCTGTTATATCTAGTTTTCAGTTTAATAATTATGCTATAAAAGATTTAGCTATAAATGGTAATATTAAAGATGGAAAGGGGAATGTGGTTTCAGCTTATAAAGATGAAAATATCAACTTAGATTTTAATGCTAACGTAATTTTAGATTCTATAGCAACAAATGCTAATGCGCATCTAAAAATTATTGGTGCAAATTTGAAGTCCCTTGGGTTAATGGATCGAGATGTTAGGACAGCTTTTACCTTAGACGCCGATTTTGATATCACTAAAGATGGTCTCGATGTTATTTCAACAATTGGAGATGGAGTAGTGGTATATGATAATAAAACGTACATATTGGGCGATGTATTGGCTACTGCTCACACTAGAAGCGATACTACTTCTGTATGGATTAATAATAAAATTGTTCAACTTAGTTTAGAGAGTAATACAAATCCAGAGTTATTTAGCAAAGCCATCAAGCGACATGTTTCCAGTTATTTTTCTAGAGACATTACCTTGTCTGATACCATAAGCAATCCTATAAAGCTTAATGCTAAAGGGCGAATAGTAGAAGCCCCTGTATTAAATGAAGTATTTTTAGTGAATGTTAAAAAACTAGATACAATTAAACTATCGGTTGACTTTGACGAAGCAGCACGAAAATTAAAAGCAGATATTCAAGCACCACATATTGTTTATGGAAGCAACGAGTTGGATAGTCTTTCATTCACAATGGATACAGATAAAGATAAATTTGTTTTTGACCTGGGCTTTAAAAATATAAAGGGTGGCCCCTTAGATATTCCTAAGACAAAAATTACAGGAAACCAGCAAGATAATGAGATGAATCTAAGCTTCAAGTCGGTATATAAAGACAGTACGCTTATTAATATTCAATCTCAAATTACAGGTACTTCAGAACAGCTTAGATTTCATATTATTCCTGAAGATTTAATACTCGATAGAAGTAAGTGGCTTACTCCTAAAGACAATGAGATTCTTATTAGAAAAGATAATTTAGAATTCAACAACTTCAAATTTTCTAAGGGCGATGAGATGGTCGAACTATCAGATAAATTACCAAATGTGCCTGAAAATCACGCAGCAATTACATTTAATAACTTCAAATTAAGTGAGATTCTAAATTATTTAAATCCATCAGATGAAATTGCTAAAGGAAATTTAAACGGTAGTCTAATAACTATTAATCCTTTTGGGGATATGGGGCTTTTGGCAGACCTTACCGTGGATAATTTAAATTTCTTAGATGTTGATTTAGGAACGATGACCATTGACGCCAAGTCGAAAGGTGAAAATAGTTACGATTTTAATCTAGCTTTAAAAGAAGGCGACGTCGATTTAGATTTAACGGGAGATTATATAGCAAATCAAAAAGATGCACAGATAGATTTAGATTTAGATATAAATGAGTTTAAAATGAAAGCGCTCGAAGGGTTTTCTTTAGGTGAAATTAAAAATGGTAAAGGAGGATTTTCAGGAAAGTTCAATGTAACCGGGAGTATAGCGGAGCCCAATTACAAAGGGAAGTTAATTTTTCATAATGCAGATTTTACTATAACAAAGTTAAATGCACCGTTTACACTTAATAATGAAACTTTGTCTATTAATAACGATGGGTTCTTTATGGATGGTTTTACTGTGCGTGATGAAAATCAGAATCAATTGGTTTTATCTGGAGAGGTTGGCACGAAAAACTTTATCAATCCAACGTTTAATTTGAAGATTAACGCAAAAGATTTTCAAGTATTAAACGCAACAAAGGATGATAATGGCTTTTTATATGGAAAGGCATCATTTAACGCAGATGCAACCCTAACGGGAGATATGCTAGTTCCAAAACTAGACGCCAATATAATTGTAAATGATGCAACTGACATTACTTATATATTGCCTTCGTCATCGGTGTCTATTGAAGAACGAGATGGAGTTGTAGTATTTGTAAATCGTGAAAATCGAGATGCAATATTAACGCAAACTGCAGAAAAAACAGCAACATTAACAGGGCTTGATGTTAGGGCATTTTTAACAATTGGGAAAGAAGCTAAAGTCAAAATCATAATAGATCAGGAAACCGGGGATAACTTTGAAGTTTACGGTGCTGGGGAATTCGATTTTACAATGAATCCTACAGGAAGAATGAATTTAAGTGGCGTTTATAATGTGGCAGGTGGTCATTATGAAATGAACTTATACAATTTAGTAAACAGAAGATTTGAACTTGCTCCTGAAAGTAGAGTAAGTTGGTCTGGAGATCCTTTCGATGCCAAACTAGACATCAAGGCTGTATACAATTTGAAAGCCTCTGCGTCGGCATTAATGGCGCCTATAAGTTCTGGAGCTGATCCTTCGGTGAAAAATAGGTATAAACAAGTATTACCATTTAGCGTATATTTAAATATTGACGGAGAATTAACTAAACCAATAATCGCGTTCGACCTTGATATGCCAGAGGATGAGCAGGGGGCAATAGGAGGACAAGTGTATGGAAGATTACAACAAGTAAATAGTCAAGAAGACGAATTAAATCGGCAAGTTTTTTCATTGCTAGTTCTCAATAGATTTTATCCAGAACCAGGAAGTGATGGTAGTGCTGGAGGTTTTGCCACTGTGGCAAGAGATAATTTAAACGACGCTATTTCAGATCAATTAAATAACTTTTCAAATAATTTATTAGGCGGATCTGGAATTCAATTGGATTTTGGACTAAACAGTTATACCGATTACCAAGGTGAAACCGCACAAGAGCGTACACAATTAGATATTGCTGCGCAGAAAAAACTCTTTAACGATAGATTAATAGTACGTGTAGGTAGTGAAGTTGACATACAAGGAAGCGGTTCAAATGAAGAAGAAGCCCCAATTATTGGCGATGTAAGTTTAGAATATTTAATCACCGAAAACGGCAGGTATAGATTAAAAGGATTTAGAAAAAATCAATTTGAAAATGTAGTTGATGGACAAACTATTGTAAGTGGAATTGCTTTAATTTTCACACAAGAGTTTAATAAGTTTGATGAATTGTGGCAAGCTATTTTAAATGGTGAAACCAAAAAGGAAAAGGCTGAAAAAGAAGCATTGGAAAAGGAAAAGGAAAGAATAGAAAAAGAAGAGGAAGAAATTAAAAAGAATATTGAAAATGAAGGGGAAGATGATAAAAACACTAATGATTCAAAAACTAAGGAATAAGTAAAACTGTAATACTTAAACTTAAGCCTCCTAATAGGTTGCTAAGCAAAGTTGGACTATGTATATCAAATTTAAAATAGTATTCATTTTAACATCGGCATTGCTCGTGCTTCAATCGTGTGCAGTAAAAAAGTACATACCTGAAGATGAAATGCTTTATACCGGTGCAACTGTGGAAATTAAATCGGATTCTATTATAAAAAATGAATCTCAACTAAAATCTGTTTTAGAAGAAGCTTTATTGCCTAAGCCTAATAAAAAGTTTTTGAGAATGCGTGTTGGGCTTCATTATTACTACAAAATGCAGAAAGAGAATCCGGGATTTATAAACCGATTTTTTTATAAACGATTTGGAGAACAAAAACCTGTTTATAAAAGTGATGTAAAACCTTATGAAGTTGAGGAAATTCTACTCAATCGTATGGAAAACAGAGGTTTTTTCTATAGTGAGATTACTTCGGAGTTTAAAGATAATGAGGAAAACAAAGAAGCTTCAGTAAAATACACAGTTAAAGCTCCAAAGGCATACACTATTGCTAGTTATCAATTAGATAGTATGCCACATCCTATTTATCCTGAAGTTAAAAAAAGTGTAGCTAAAACAAAGCTTTCCAAAGGAATGCGTTTCGACTTAGCTAATATGAAGATGGAACGTGAACGTATAGATAGAGAGTTAAAACAAAATGGATATTATAACTTTAATTCAAGTTTTCTAATATTTGAAGCCGACACTAATCAGTATGACAAAAAACGATTTGATTTATTTCTCGGATTAAAAAAAGATGTTCCTAAAAAGTCTATTATTCCCTATAAAATTTCTAAAATTAATGTTTACGCTAACTATCACGTAGAAGACTCTATTGATAATGAGGTGGAGCGTTTCAATGAAAAAAATTATATAAACAGTTCAAGTTTCTTTAAATCAAAATACCTCGATCCTTTTATTACTTTGGAAGAAGGGCAATATTACAGTCCAGAAAACTCAAGAAATTCAGCAAGAAGACTTTCAACAATTGGAGCGTATAAGTTTGTAAATATTCAATATAAAGAACGAGATACTGTACATAATGACAGCTTGGGAATTTTGGAAGCCAATATATTTTTATCACCCTTAAACAAAAGAGCTCTACGTGTTGAATTGCAAGCAGTATCAAAATCCAATAATTTTTCTGGACCTGGAATAGCATTAACTTACAGTAACAGAAACCTTTTTAGTGGTGGGGAAACATTAAACACTACTGCTAGTTTTGGGTATGAAATGCAAGTAGGAGGTGGGAGCAGTAGTGGTAAAACAAGTGTAGATTTAGGTTTAAAGTCTGAATTGATTTTCCCAAGAGTGATTTTTCCAATTAAAATAGATAGCGACTTTTTTAAATACGATATACCTAAAACAAAGACAAGCATTAGTCTTGATTATTTAAGAAGAACACAACTTTATACTCTATTATCGGGTAGCGCACAATTTGGATACCTTTGGCAAGCAAATAGGTATGTAACTCACGAAATAATACCTATTTCATTAAACTACACAAAACCTTCAAATACTACTGAGGAGTTTCAAAACATTTTAGACGCAAACCCTTATCTAAAACGCAGTTTTGAAAAGCAATTTATTGCAGGCTTGAACTATTCATTTACTTACAACGGAATGGTAAATGCAACTAAAAAACATCAATTTTTTATTAATTCTACCTTAGATGTTGCGGGTAATACCATGAGTTTGTTTGCCAAAGAAATGGATAATGGTAAAAAAGGAATTTTAAATTTAGAATATGCTCAGTATGCAAAAGTTGATGCAGATTTTAGATATCATTTAAACTTCGGAAAAGAACAACTTATAGCTGCTAGATTATTCGGTGGATACGGGTATGCTTATGGGAATTCCGATATAATGCCTTATGTAAAGCAATACTACTCTGGTGGACCTTATAGTGTTCGAGCGTTTAGAATTAGATCTTTAGGACCAGGAACATATTCTGATGAGGGTAATTCTCAAACTAATTATTTCGATCAAACAGGAAACATTCGCATTGAAGCAAATATTGAGTATCGTTTTCCTATTATATCTTTCTTAAAAGGTGCTGTATTTGCAGATGCAGGAAATATATGGAACTCAGATCCTAATCCAGTTTACGAAGGAAAAGATAAATTTACCTCAAGTTTTATCAAAGAATTTGGAATGGGAGCAGGAGTAGGGCTTAGAGTTGATGTGCAAGGTTTTGTACTACGCTTTGATTTTGCCGCTCCTTTTCATGATCCATCAAAAAATAATGGATTCGATTTTAACGTAAAGGAAACTGTATTTAATTTCGGAATTGGATATCCTTTCTAGATTATAGCTTTTTTAAGTGAAAACAAAAGCTTTTAGCATAAAGAATTAGGATTATTAATTAAATAGTCAGTCATTAATTATTTTAACACATTAATTATCCGTACCTTTGAAGCATTAGGGGGCAACTATAATTTAAAACCCCAGTAGGTATACCAATAACAATAATTTTTAATATATAATTCATTAAAAAGTCATCTGCCTACAGCGGATGGCTTTTTTTATTCTAAAAACACAAATGGCAAAATGGATCATTCTCAAAAGTTGTGTGTGAATTGAAATAGAATTCTGATTTTTGTTTTTTAAAACAAAGCTTTGGACAATTATCTAGACCTACTGAAACTTATCCTGCCTGAATTTTTAATCAA